>NZ_JBBELO010000007.1:0-144623 GCF_037404875.1 Rathayibacter sp. YIM 133350 | reverse complement strand
CCCGGAGGTTCTCCTCACGTCAAGCCCGAAACGCCACCAACCTCATGGCCGGGTACACCTAGACGCGGACGGCGTGCGTCGATTCCTCACCAACTCACGAAATTCCTGATCGCACGGTGCCGCGTCGGGCGCGGCACCGTGATCACCCCGCGGCTCTGCCTAGTCGTCGGGCCGCGCGAACGCCCGGTCGAGCAATTCCGCCGTCGCGGGGTTCACCAGTTCGCTTCGGCGGATGTAGTGCTTCGCCGTGATTCTCGTATCCGTGTGCCCGAGCAGTTCAGCCGCGAGCTGCAGGCTGGCGTTGTCATGAGTTGCGGTCGCAACGGTGCGGCGGAACTTGTGCGGTGTCACGCCGGAGATGCCGGCTCGCTCCAGCACGGTCCGAAGCAGACGGCGCACGTTGGCGGTCGTCAGCGGTGTGCCCTCGCGAGAGTGGAAGAACAACTCGTCCGGCCCGAGTTCGTCGACCGACGCCAGCCGGCGTCGTACCGCGGCCGCTGTGAACGACGGGAGCGCCACGACTCGCCTCGAACGTGTGGTCTTCGGGTGGTCCTGGCGGAAGGTCGGTTCACCGTTGCGGCTGACGATCGTGCCGGCGATGCGCATCGTGGCCGGCGCGGTCGTCAAGTCGATGTCGCGGCGGCGGATGGCCAGAACCTCGCCGATGCGGGCCGAGGTGCCGAGCATGACCTCCACGATCGCACCGAGCTGCCCGTCGGGTCGCGGTCCGAAGGTGTGGTCATCACCGGCTTCGTACCGTCCGATCGCGGCGCGGATGGCGCTGACCTCGAGGGAGGTCAACGCGTCGGGCAGGCGTGCGTCGCGGTGCAGGCGCGCGACGTGGTCCATCGGGTTCCGTGGGAGCACTTCGTGGCGGACGGCGAGCTCGAGGCAGAGCCGCATCACCACGCGGGCTTGTTTGGCACGGTTGTAGGACTGCTTGTCAGGTGCTTGATGAAGTGGTCGCAGCGGGCGACGCCGATCTCACGGAGGGTGAGTTTCTCGAAGGCCGGCAGCACGAGGGTGCGCATGTTGCGCTCGTAGAGGTTGCGGGTGGTCTTCGAGATGCGGCCCTCGATGTCGAGGTCGTCCAGCCAGTACCCCACCAGGGCGGTGAACGGACTGGCCGGGGTGAGGTGCGTCCCGGTTGGCTGGAACAGGCTGCGGTCGGCGAGCTTGGCCTTCAGGTCGTGTTCGGCGGCTCTGGCGGTGGCGGCGGTGACCTGGACGAGTCTGGTCTGGCCGTCCCAGTCGCGGTAGCGGGTGCGCGCTTCGACCTTGCCCGACGGTGTGCTGTGGGTGGTGATGTCACCGAAGGTGCCGATGCTCAGACGTGGGCGTGACATCTCAGATCACCGCCCTGCGTTGGTCTCCCGACCGGAGGGTTCGCGCTGTTCCGCGACCCACGCCCGCACATCGTCGACGGCAAACTTGAGGTGCTTCCCGAAGCGGTACGCGGCGGGTCCCTTGCCGTGGGTGCGCCAGTCGTAGACCGTCGAGACCGGCACACCGAGGTAGGCGGCCAGCTCGTGGATATCCATCATGCGGTCGAGGCCCCAGGCATCCAGGTCGAACAGCGGAGTGTCGTTGTGAGTGTTCATACCGGGTAGGTGCGCCGGGCGTCCCCCAACGACCAGAACGGACCGAAACAGCCGCTCCCCGCCGAGGAACGGGTGCTGAAGAAGCGCTTCAGAAGACCCAATTAGATGGGTTTTCGATGGAGTGATCAAATCTCTTAACCTAAAAAGTCCCGGAAACCCTTGAGTTTCCGGGACTTTGCGGTCGGGCTGACAGGATTTGAACCTGCGACCCCTTGACCCCCAGTCAAGTGCGCTACCAAGCTGCGCCACAGCCCGATGCCCCGGCTGGCCGAGGCAACTTGTCAATCATAGCGTGCCGGAGGCGGCCCGTTGTTCACGCCTGACGCGGCCAGGAAGGCCGCCGAGAACGCAGTTGCTGCGGGTGCCGACCATGGGGAACCCACGATATGTGCGGGGTCGGCGCATCCCACCCACCGAATCTTCGGGGTCGTAGCACCACGTATCCTGATGTGGTGCGCCTCTGGAGCCTTCACCCCGAGTACCTCGATACGCAGGGGCTCACGGCCTGCTGGCGCGAAGGGCTGCTCGCTCAGAAGGTGCTGGCCGGCGGAACACGCGGTTACACCGCGCACCCCCAGCTCGTGCGGTTTCGGGCGGCGCCCGCAGCCGCCATCCAGACGTACCTGCATGCGATCGCCGACGAAGCGGATGCGCGCGGCTACCGCTTCGACCGCAGCCGCGTCAGCGGGCTCCGCGATACCTCGATCCGCATCCCCGTGACCAGCGGGCAGGTTCTCTACGAACGCGAGCACCTCACCGCGAAGCTGCGCGCTCGATCTCCGGAATGGTTAGAGCGACGCCTGGCGCTGGTGACCGACACGCCCGAAGTGCACCCGCTCTTCACCGTCGTGGCCGGCGACATCGAAGCGTGGGAAGTGCTCACAGCCGGCTGAGGTCACCGTCGGGATGCGGCCGCGCTCAGGCCGGGTGACATCCGCCGCGCCGCTCGCCAGTGTGGGCCGCCCTCAGTAGGGTTCTGTCATGACCGAGACTTCAGTGCGGATTCTCGCCGTGAGCGATGCGCCGTGGGCCGACGTGGAGCGCATCTTCGGAACCCGCGGCGATCCGTCGACGTGCTGGTGCCAGTTCTTCAAGGTGCCGCCGTCGGACTGGAAGACCAAGAAGCCCCTCGAGTTCAAGGAGATGCTGCAGGAACAGGTTCTGACCCGCCAGCCCCCGCCCGCCGTGGTCGCCTACCTGGATGACGAGCCCGTGGGATGGTGCGCGATCGAGCCGCGCGACCACTACCCGCGCGTGTTGAACTCCCAGGTCGGTTCCGCCAGCGATCAGCCGACGGGCGATCCAGCCATCTGGGCGGTCACCTGCTTCGTCGTTCGCGTCGGCTTTCGTCGCAAGGGCGTCGGTCGCGCCCTGCTCGAGGGCGCCGTGCGGCAGGCGCGAGAGTCCGGCGCACGCGTCATCGAGGGCTACCCCATCGATCCGGTCGAGAAGAAGTTCTCGTCGGCCGACCTCTATCACGGCACGCTCAGCCAGTTTCTCGGCGCGGGCTTCGAGGTCGTCTCCCGCCCGTCGCCGAATCGGGCGCTGGTGCAGCTCGCGCTGTGAACGAACGGATGCCGCCACCCGATGTCGGCGCGACAGTGCTCGCCGCTCTGGGCGCGGCGGCCGACCGGGTCTGGATGACGGAACCGCCCGCGCTGAACGATGAGCCCGACGGAGTGCATCAGCAGCGCACGGCGGTGCGGCGGTTGCGCAGCCTGCTCGCCGCTTTCCGCCCGCTTCTCGACGGGCCGGCCGCAGAATGGCTGCGCGCGCAGTATGGCGAGTGGGGGCGACAGCTGGGCACCGTGCGCGACATCGAGGTGCGCGCCGACCAGCTGGAGCAGCTGCTCGACGCCCGGCAGCAGGCGCGGACGGATGCCGCTGGCGGGCTCCGCAGCCTCGTCGACATCACGCGCGCGGACTACCGTCGCGCGCACGCGCGTCTGGTCGAGCTGCACGCCTCACCACGTGGCGCGCGCAGGCACGAAGCACTCGCGGACTTGCTCGCTTCTCCGCTTCTGGCTCCCGATGTCAGCCGACCGGCCGAGGCAGAACTCGCACGCATCCTCGCCGGTGAAGTGAAGCGCGTGCACAAGCGCCAGCGCAGGCTCGACGGTTCACTCGAGGGATTCCACCGCCTGCGAAAGGCGGCGCGGCGGCTCCGCTACACGGCCGAGGCGCTCACGAGCGAGCCCACGCCCGTGTTCGGGGATCGGGTCAGCGCGCTGGCCGCGAAAGCGGAAACCGTGCACGACCTCTTGGGAGACCATCGAGACGCTCTCGTGGTGGCCGCCTGGCTCGAGCGCGAATCCGCACTCGCGGCCCGACGCGGCGAGCCGGTCGCTGTCTATCGCGAACTCATGGATCGCGCCCGGGCGGTCGCGCACGCGCGCATCGCCGGGCTCGAGGACGCGCTCGACGCGCTCGCAGAGGCCGCGAACACGGCGCTGCCGTAGGGCGCCAGCCCGTGGCCAGCAGCTCAACCGAGCGCGAGCACTCCGTCGAAGACGAGCTCCGCGGGTCCTGAAAGGGCAACATGCTCGCCGTCTTCGGCAGGGAACATCCGCACTCCTACACGGCCTCCCGGCACGTCGACGCGCCACTCGTTGGGAGCCCCTGCGCCTGCCCAGTGCCGCACGGCGAGCGCCGCCGCGACCGCGCCGGTTCCGCACGAGAGCGTCTCCCCCGAACCACGCTCGTGCACCCGCATGCGAATGCGTCCGACGCCGTCCTTCACGAGCGGGTCGTGCGGCAGCACGAACTCGACGTTCGCGCCGTCACTGGGCTCGGGGTCAAGCTGCGGGATCACGGTCAGGTCGATGCCCTCGAGCTCCTCTTCATCGGCCAGGGCGACGACGATGTGCGGGTTGCCCACGTTGATGCCGAGCCCCGGCCGCGCGACGTCGAGGTCACGAGCGCGAACGAGGGTCTCGCCGCCCTCGAGGCGCCAGCGGCCCATGTCGACCTGAAAGCCGGTGCCGCTGCGCTGCAGGTCGCGCACTCCCCCGCGCGTGCCGATGGCGAGCGTGTCGCCGGGTTCGAACGTCACGAGGCGCTGCTCGAGAAGGAACTGCGCGTAGACACGGATGCCGTTCCCGCACATCTCCGACACCGTTCCGTCGGAGTTCCAGTAGTCCATGAACCACTCGGCATCGGCGTCCTCGGCCAGGGCCGCCGCGCCGTCGGCCAGATTCGCCGAGCGCACCGCGCGGATGATGCCATCGGCGCCGACGCCGAAGTGACGGTCGCAGATCGCCGCGATCTGGGCCGGGGTCAGCTCGACCAGGCCCTCGGGATCGCTGAACAGCACGAAGTCGTTGCCGGTGCCGTGTCCCTTGGTGAAGTGCAGGTCGAAAGCCACCCGCTCAGTTTATGGGTCAGCCGTCGGCGGGCCGCGCGGCGGCCGAGCCGTTCACGACGTCGGCGATCTCGGCTTGCGTCAGTGCGACCCAGGGCGAGGAATCGGGGTCCGACGACGATGCGGCCGGGCTGTCACCCTGCGTCCACCATTTCGCCGTGTACGGAGTCCCCTCGAAGAGCACGCGATCACCCTTCTGGTAGGTGGAGGCTCCCGTCCACTCGGGATAGGTGCCCGGCGCGAGAGTTGCCTGCGCCACCGGCACCTCCCCCGGCAGAACCGGCCCGACGAGCTGCCACGCCGTCTCCCAGTCGTTCAGCACCGGGTTGTCGGGAAGATCGCCCCGCGTCCACCACTTCGCCACGTACACATTCCGGTGCCAGACGACCTTCGTACCGGCGAGATACGACGAGCCCTCCGCCCAGATGGGATACGGAGAGGTGGCGGGGTCATCCACGACCTCGGCCGCACTCGTGGGCTCGCTCGTCGTCACCGCGCGCTCGCCAAGCTGAACCGACCCGGTGAAGCCCTTCGAGAGGGCGCCGGCGAAGGTCTTGCCGCCCTGGTCGATGCCGCTGCACGAATCCGACACGATCGAGGTGGTCACGTAGTTCGAACCGCACGTCCGGTCGCGGTTCGCCGACCACATCGACATGCGGCCGATGCCGGTCGACACCGCCCAGGCGTCGAGCCGGCGCGCATCCGCGAGCGTGAAGACCTCGGACTCCACGTCGTTCTGCCCGATCATCGGCGTCGCGCCGATCTTCGCCCACAGCGACGCATCGCCCAGGTGGATGCCGGCCCGCGTGTAGAGCACGCCGAGCTGGCGGTGCGCGGCGGTGAGGGCCGTGCCGGCGACGGTCGCGAGATCGTCATGCGCGCCGATGGAGGATCCGTAGTCCATGGTCATCAGGTTGACGCCGGCGAGGTCGACCTTCGCAGCGAGCAGCGCCGCGATGGCGTCGGTCCCCTGCTGGGTCATGCCGGTGGGTGCAACGGGCAGCGTCACCCAGACGGCGAGAGGGTCGCCGGCGTCGTGCCGGCTCTTCTGCAGTGCCGCGATGGCGGATGCCCGGCGCTTGCCGGCGTCGAGGTCGGCGAGCCCGTCGCCCTCGAGATCGAGGTCGATCGTTCCGACCTTGTATCGGTCGAGCACCGAAGCGTATGCCGCCTGGAGCTTCTGCTCGTCCGTGCAGCGCACCGCGAGCTCGTCGTTGCGCTGACCGCCGAACGAGACGGCGACGCTGCCGCCGGCCTGCTGAAGGCGGGCGATCCGACGGTCGAGGTCGAGCGAATCGCCGGCCTGCTCGAGGCTGTAGGCGGCGCCCCACGAGGGCGAGCACGCGTCGTGCGGTGAGGAGACGATGAACGAGAGCACAGCATCCCGGGGCGCGTGGCCCTTCGCGGTCTCGAACGCGTAGGTCGGGGTCGCGGTCACGTCGACGTATCCGGCGAACCACGGTTCGGCGGCATCGGCAGCCGGCCGGCCGTCGGCCCACGCACGCACACCGAAGAAGCCGGCCGCGCCGAGCGCGATGAGCACGAGGCACGCCACGGCCACCCGCCAGGGCGAGAGCCGCCGCTCCGATGCCCTGGTAGCGGTTGCGGTCGCCTCACTCATGCGGCGGTCCTTTCGTGGGTGACGGATGCCGTCGGTGCGGGGCGAGGCTCAACGGGCATTCGCGGGTGGTCGGTTCGCTCGGCGCTGCCGAGGTAGAGCACCGAGCGCCAGTCCAGTGCCGCGGTCTGGGGCGCAGCCTGCGACGGCTTCGCCGGACGCACGGGCACGTAGAGCGGCTTGATGATGCCCAGCCACACGTCGACGAGGGCGTTGCCGACCCCGATGTACGACACGATGGCCCATGTCGCGAGGATGGCGTTGAAGGCGGCGAAGGCGGCGTTGCCCCAGTTCGCAGCGTTCACGTCGCGCCAGAGGGTGAAGAGCGAGAAGGCGACGACGAGGAACGGCGCGACCACGTAGAGCAGCGGAGCCGCCGTGCGGTCCTTCACCTTAGGGGTGCGCACGAACGGGATCTTCTTGCCGGTGAGGGCCTGTTGCAGCGACTTCAGCACCCCAGCGAGGTTGACGGGAAGCAGCACGAGGTTGAATCCGTAGATGCGCAGCACGTCGAGGCGCTTGTAACCGGCGTAGCGCAGGTCGCTCGCCATCGCCAGGAAGTATGGCAGCGCAGCGAGCAGCACCACCGGGCTCAGCAGCCGGCCGTCGTACGGATACGCGAGCAGGAAGATCAGGCCAAGGCTCGCCCACGCGATCGAGGCCATGTAGTTCACACGGAGCGCGAGCTCGATGAACGACACCGGGTTCCCGCTGCGCCGCCGCTGGCGCACCTGCCGCCAGAGCTTGGGGAGGATGAGCAGGCCGCCGTTCGCCCAGCGGCGGCGCTGCACGACGAGGGAGCCGAAGTCGGGCGGCGTGGCCGAGTAGCTCAGTCGCTCGGGATAGTTCGCGAGGCTCCAGCCGTGCGCGCCGAGGTCCACGCTGGACTCGGTGTCTTCGATGACCGTGCGGTCCTGGATGTAGCGGCGCACCTCGAAACCGCCGACGAACTCGGTCTCGACGATGTCTTCGAGCGCGACCTTGCGGATGACGGCGTTCGCGCCGACCCAGAAGGTGGCACCGAACTGGCTCATGCCCTGGTGCAGCACGTGCTGGATGTCGGTGGTCGCACCGGCGAGCCGTTCGATGCGCGTCCCCGCGCCGCGGAACGAGGAGTACGGCGTCTGCGTGACGGCGACCCGGGCGTTGTCGGGCTGCTGCAGGAAGTAGGCCAGCCGCAGGCAGTAATCGCGCAGCAGGATGGAGTCGGCGTCGAGGGTGAGCACGAAGTCGCTGTCGGGGATGTGCACGTCGGCCGGCTCGCCGTCTGCGACGGGGAGCAGCGCAGGCCCGCCCGGCGTCGGCGCGATCGTGAAGTCGCCGCCCATGAGCTGCAGGTAGGCGTTCAGGTTCATCGCCTTGTTCGCCTCGTGCGAGGTCGAGGCGAAGCGCTTGCGCTCGAAGACGTCGAGTTCGGCGTCGAAGGTCCAGGCCAGCCGGCGGAACAGCTCGGCGATCCGGTCTGCCTCGAGCACGGCATCCTCATCGACAGCGGTGGCGAGGGCGCTGCCGGTCAGCCGGAGGTCGTCGGCGAGGCCGCGCAGCACCTGCTCGACGAAGAAGACATCGACGTGGTCATCGACGTTCTCGTCGCGTGCGAGCCGGTCCAGCCATTCGGCCGCCCAGAAGTAGTGGTCGGCGAGCTCGGCGGTCTGCCGCATCCGATTCGCGTCATCGCCGTCCTGGGATTCGTACGAACGGAGGGCGGCGACGAAGCGCGCTCGCGGTTCCGAGAGCTCCGCCGCGATGTCGTCGGCGAGTGCCCGGGTCTGCTCCAGGCGCTCCCGCACTGCGGGGTCGGAGGGCTCGGGATTGTCGTCCAGGAGCAGCACCACACGCAGTGACGGGTACTCCTGCAGCGCCGCTGACATCAGGGTCGCGCGCACGACCGCGGGCTCCTCGGCGTACGAGGGAACGAGCACGGTCATCGATGACCGGTTCGCACCGAAGTGGCGGTCCAGCTCAGCGCGCGGCACGCGCACGTGCTTGCGGAAGCGCTGCAGGGCACCCTGCCGGGCGACGAGGTACATCAACGCGGAGAACGTGAGGAAGGTGACGACCACGAGGTAGCCGATCGCCTCCATCGTGAACCGGAAGTCCTGTCGCGGCCCCTCGATGAACTGCCGGATCACCGTGGTGACGAGGTAGACCAGCCAGAAGACGACGGTCAGTACGATGGCGATCCGGCTCCAGGTGATCGTGCGGTCGGACGGGCGCGGATGCACGGTGGGCAGGGGCGCGGTGCGGCGCTCTGCGCCCCACTGGCGCCTTCGGGACGTCGGCGAAGCGGGCTTCGGGGTAGGCATGTGGCGGTCTCGGCTCGGGTCGGGTGAGCTGCAACACTGAAGCCCGGAGTAAGTCTCAGCCAACCGTATGCGTACGAATCATTCTCAGGCTGGGAGGGCGTTGTGATACCGCTGGAGCCCAGCCGAGTGCCCTACCCCAATACGAGGTACACGTGCGGGATCCGTGCGCCGATGGCTCACCCGCGCAGAAAACCGGCGCCGATGCGCGCCGACCGACTCAGCCGATCGCCGCCCGAGCCCGGTCGAGCATCCCGGCGTCGCCGGCATCCATCCACTCGACCCCGGGATACCGCTTGAACCAGCTCACCTGTCGTCGGGCGTAGCGTCGCGTGAGCGCCTGGGTCTCGGCAATCGCCTCGGCCTGGGTCTGCTCGCCGCGAATCTGACGCAGCGCCTGCGCATAGCCGATGGCCTTGCTCGCCGTCACTCCCCTCTCGATACCCGCCGGGATGAGCGATTCGACCTCCGTGATCATGCCCGTCCGCCACATGCGCAGCACGCGTTCGTCGAGGCGGTCGACGAGCTCTGCACGCGGCGAGGACAGGCCGAGAAGGACGAGGGGGCGCCACGGTACCGGTTGATCGGGCAGGGAGGCGGCATGGGGCTCGCCGGTGATCTCGATGATCTCGAGCGCCCGCACGATGCGCCGGGCGTTGTGCGGGCCGATCCGCTCAGCGGCGGTCGGATCGATCGCGCGGAGGCGACGGTGCAGAGCCCCGATGCCCTCGGCTGCGAGATCGGCCTCCAAGCGTTGCCGGAGAACGGCATCCGCGCCGGGGAAGCGGAAGTCGTAGACGGCCGCGGAGACATAGAGACCGGAACCGCCGACGAGGATCGGCGTGACTCCCGCCTGCTGCAGGCGTTCGATCACCGCGCGGGCCTGCTGCTGGTAGCGGGCGACGCTCGCCTCCTGCGTCACGGGCCAGACGTCGAACAGGTGATGCGGGATGCCGCGGCGATCATCGAGGGGCAGCTTCGCCGTGCCCACGTCCATGCCCGCATAGAGCTGCATCGCATCGGCGTTGACGATCTCGGCGGGTCGTCCGGAGGCGATCAATGACTCCGCGAGGTCGAGCGCGAGTTCGGACTTGCCGGTTCCGGTCGCGCCGATGACCGCGACGATCGGCGCGCCGGGCTCAGTGGAGGTGGTCACCCGCGGTGTGCACGGGCGTGAGAGTGAGCTCGTTCGCGACCCGGATGCTCGGCAGCCCGAGCGAGACGGTCCCCGTTCCGGAGCTGCCCGACGGTGCTGCGGCGGGCACGGCGCACGAGTCGGCCTGGGCGCGATCCCACGCGTCGCCTGCCCGTGTGCGACGGATGTTCAGAGGCATGCCCGGCGCGGCGTCGGCGATCAGGTGGAAGGGTGCCGCGTGCGTCACCCTCACCGTCACGACGTCGCCCGGCCGCGGCGTCGGCGAACCGGCAGGAACCTCGAAGTGCACGAGTCGGCTGTCTTCGGCCCGACCGGAGAGCCGGTGGGTGTCGGCATCCTTCTTGCCCTCGCCGTTGGCGACGAGCACGTTCACCTCTCGTCCGACGACCGCGAGGTTCTCCTCCCACGAGATGCGCTCCTGCAGGGCGGTCAGGCGCTCGTAGCGCTCCTGCACGACGTGCTTGGGAACCTGGTCGGGCATGGTGGCCGCAGGGGTGCCCGGGCGGATGGAGTACTGGAACGTGAACGCGGAGGCGAAGCGGGCGGCCTTCACGACGCGCAGGGTGTCTTCGAAGTCCGCGTCGGTCTCCCCCGGGAATCCCACGATGATGTCGGTCGAGATGGCGGCGTGCGGAATCCTGGCACGCACCCGATCGAGGATGCCGAGGAACTTCTCGGATCGGTAGGAGCGGCGCATGGCTCGCAGCACGCTGTCGGAGCCGGACTGCAGCGGCATGTGCAACTGCGGCATCACGGCCGGGGTCTCCGCCATGGCATCGATCACGTCGTCGGTGAACGCCGCCGGGTGGGGGCTCGTGAAACGGATGCGCTCCAGGCCATGGATCTGCCCGGCCGCACGCAGCAGCTTGCCGAAGGCCTGCCGATCGCCGAACTCCACGCCATAGGAGTTCACGTTCTGCCCCAGCAGCGTGACCTCGATGGCACCGTCGTCGACGAGGGACCGGATCTCGGCGAGGACATCTCCGGGACGACGGTCCTTCTCCTTGCCGCGCAGCGAGGGCACGATGCAGAAGGTGCAGGTGTTGTTGCAGCCGACCGAGATGGACACCCAGCCGCTGTAGGTCGAATCGCGCTTCGTGGGCAGCGTGGACGGGAAGGTCTCGAGGGCCTCGAGAATCTCGATCTGCGCCTCGTCGTTGTGACGCGCTCGCTCGAGCAGACTCGGGAGCGCACCCATGTTGTGGGTGCCGAAGACGACGTCGACCCACGGTGCCTTCTCGAGGATGGTGCTCTTGTCCTTCTGGGCCAGGCAGCCGCCCACGGCGATCTGCATGCCCTCGTGACGGCGCTTGACGCTCGCGAGATGGCCCAGGTTGCCGTAGAGCTTGTTGTCGGCGTTCTCGCGCACCGCACACGTGTTGATGACGACGATGTCGGGTTCGCGGTCGGCGGCCCGTACGTACCCGGCGGCCTCGAGGGAACCGGCGAGGCGCTCGGAATCGTGCACGTTCATCTGGCAGCCGAAGGTGCGCACCTCGAACGTGCGTGCCCGACCGTCGGCACCGACCGCAGCCGGCGACGGCGCGATGAGGGTCGGTTCACTGCTGAGGGTGGTGCTCATAGTCAACAAGTGTACGTTCAGCGCCTGCTGCGGCCGGCCTCCGCGAACGCGGTCCGGACCGCCGCGCGGGCCACGCTCATCGAGTATCCCTTGCGCATCAGGAAACCGATGAGGCGACGTTCGGCCGTCTCGTCGTCGAGCGAGCTCAGGCGACGGATGCGGTCGGCCGCCAGGGACTGCGCCGACCCCTCATCGTCGACCTCGAGCTCGTCGATGACGGCGGCGATGGTGGCCTCCGCGATGCGGCGACGGCGCATCTCGGTCTCCACCGCGCTGCGGCCGAGCCCCTTGCGTTCGTGGTGCGTGTGCACGATCTGCTCGGCGAGCCGGTGGTCGTCGAGATAGCCGTAGGAGAGGAACCGATCGTGGATCTCCTGCGCATCGGCGGGGTCGATGTCGGACTCGTAGAGCACGTCGATCGCCTCGGCCGCCGAGAGCGACCGCGCACGCAGTGCTCGCGTCAGCCGATTCTCGGCCTCGAGCGCTCGCGCCTGGGGATCAGCAGGGGCCGACTCCCCAACGCTGGCCTCGTCGCCCTCGCCATCCAGGACGGCGTCGTCGGCGGCGGAGTCGCGCCCGGCTCGGGCACCCCACGGCGGCTTGCCGCCGCCGAAGGACTGACGGGTGCGCGGTGCGCGCACACCGCTCGGTGCCGCCCACGGAAGGTACGAGACCGGGGCGAGGCGCTCGCCGGACTGCTCGGTCATGGCTGCCTCTCCCCGGTCTCGTCGCGCCCTCAGGCGCCCTTGCGCTTCGAAGCGATCGAGGGGATGTCGGCCCCGAGTGCCGCCTCTTTCGCCGCCGCTTCCTTGGCGGCCGCGGCTCCCACCGCACCGACGCCGAGCTTCGCGAGGATCTTGGTCTCGATCTCGGCGGCGATGTCGGGGTTGGCGATGAGGAAGTTGCGCGAGTTCTCCTTGCCCTGGCCGAGCTGATCGCCGTCGTAGGTGTACCAGGCGCCCGACTTCTTCACGATCGCGTGGTCGACGCCGAAGTCGAGCAGGCTGCCCTCGCGCGAGATGCCGACGCCGTAGAGGATGTCGAACTCCGCCTGCTTGAACGGCGGAGCCATCTTGTTCTTGACGACCTTGACGCGCGTACGGTTTCCGACCGCCTCCGCACCGTCTTTCAGCGTCTCGATACGACGGATGTCCAGGCGCACCGAGGCGTAGAACTTCAGCGCCTTTCCACCGGCGGTGGTCTCGGGGCTTCCGAAGAAGACGCCGATCTTCTCACGCAGCTGGTTGATGAAGATCATGGTGGTGTTGGTCTGGTTCAGGCCACCCGTGAGCTTGCGCAGGGCCTGCGACATGAGGCGGGCCTGCAGGCCGACGTGGGAGTCGCCCATCTCGCCCTCGATCTCAGCGCGGGGAACGAGCGCGGCGACCGAGTCGATCACGATGAGGTCGATGGAGCCGGACCGCACGAGCATGTCGGCGATCTCGAGCGCCTGCTCACCCGTGTCGGGCTGGGAGACGAGCAGCGAGTCGATGTCGACGCCGAGCTTGCGGGCGTACTCGGGGTCGAGGGCGTGCTCCGCGTCGATGAACGCCGCGATGCCGCCGTTGCGCTGGGCGTTCGCGATCGCGTGCAGCGTCAGCGTGGTCTTACCCGAGGACTCGGGACCGTAGATCTCGATGATGCGTCCGCGCGGCAAACCCCCGATGCCGAGGGCGACATCCAGGGCGATGGAGCCGGTGGGGATGGTCTCGACCGGGGCGCGCTCGTCACTGCCGAGGCGCATGACGGAGCCCTTGCCGAACTGCCGGTCGATCTGGGCGAGGGCTGTCTCGAGCGCCTTCTCGCGGTCTGCTGGTGTGGGCATCAGGGTCTCCTTCGATTCGATTCCGTCGCCTCTAGGCTGTCGTGTCGCGCTGCGACCGGAGGGAAGGCATCCGTACCGGATGCATCCGTTCATAACACGACTGACAAGGCAGTCAGCAGGTGGTCGCTGATGGGAATGACGCTACGCGACCCCTCCGACACGTGGTCGGCCGGCCGCCAAGAGTGGATAACCCGTCTTCGATGCCCTGCTGTGTAGGAGCCTACCAATCCCCGAACATCTCTTCGAGACATCGGCGGCGTGTCGGTCCCGGCGCGGAACTACTTCTTCGGCTCGCGCAGGCCGACGCCGTAGCGTCGATTCTCGGGCACGTCCATGGCGCGGCACAGGGCGATCCAGACATCGGCAGGCCGCAGACCGGCATCGAGCGCCTCCTGGGCCGTGCGGTTGCTCAGTTCGGCCAGCACGAGGTCGCGCAGGAGCGAACGACCATATGCCTCGCCGAACTCCTCGGAGACGGCGAGCCGGAACTCACTGAGCTTCACACCACACCTCGAATCGAACAGACGCGAACGCCAGCCGGTCGATGGACCGGCTGGCGTTCGGGATGCTTCTGGGGACTACCGAACCGCGAGCTCCGCGTCGAAGTCCACGACCAGGTCTTCGGGAACCGTGTCAGGGATGGGATTGATTCCCTCCAGCACGGCCAGCCGGTCGCCGACCTCGCGCATGATCACCGAGATCGGGGTGTCGAGCGCATCGGCGACGGAGGCGAGAATCTCGCTCGACGCTTCCTTCTGACCACGCTCCACCTCGCTGAGGTAACCGAGCGCCACGCTCGCCTTGCTGGCGACCTGGCGCAGGGTGCGGCCCTTCTGCAGGCGGAAGTCCCTCAGAACATCGCCAATTTCCTGACGAACCAGAATCATTGGAACCCCCTTTTCTACTGCCAGAACGACCGAGATCTTCTCTCAGGTTGGAAGAGCGTCTGCCATCCAATACCTCAAGCCTACTGCCGGCTACTGACGTTTTCTTGTGAATCAGTACCTTGTAACGGCGTGTTAACGCGGTCTATTCCGGCGGTAACGCGAGCGCGTCGAGCGCGCTCTCGATCGCCGCGCGCACCGTGGCGTTCCGGATGGCGGATCGATCGCCCGTCAGGCGCAGCGCCTCCGATGTCGTGCGCCCCCCGATCGAGACACCGATGAACACCGTTCCCACCGGCTGGCCGTCCTGGGGATCCGGTCCGGCGACGCCCGTCGTGCTCACCCCCACGTCGGCTCGACGGCCCTGGACGGCGAGGGCCTCGCGCACGCCGTGCGCCATCTGCTCGGCCACGGCGGGGTGCACCGCGCCGTGCCCTGCCAGCAGCGCCGCATCCACTCCGAGTACGGAGTGCTTGATCGCGGTGTTGTATGCCACGACACCGCCGAGCAGGGTGTTCGACGCTCCGGGTATGCGCACGATCTCCGCGCTCAGCAGCCCGCCGGTGAGCGATTCGGCGACCGCGATGGTGAGGGAGCGCCGACGCAGGAGGTCGACGAGCTCCGCCGCCGGGTCGCGCGGTTCAGGCATCCGTTCTCGCCGCCGCGCGTCGCAGCTTCCACGCCAGCCAGAGGTACTCCGCCCCGGAGAGAACGGTGAGCACGAGCGCCGCCGCCATGACGATCCAGTTCAGCCAGAACACCCAGTCGCCGAGCAGCGTCCACAGCGGGGCGAGGGCGAGGGAGATGGCGACGGCCTGCACGACGGTCTTGAGCTTGCCGCCGCGCCCGGCCGGAACGACATTGCGGTGCGAGAGCTCCACCATGCGCCAGACCGTGATGCCCACCTCGCGCACGATGATGACGATCGTCACCCACCACCACAGCTCGCCCAGGATCGACAGGCAGACCAAGGCTCCGCTGGTCAGCAGCTTGTCGGCGATGGGATCCAGCAGCTTGCCCAGGTCCGTTACCAGGTTCCGCCGCCGCGCGATGGCCCCGTCGAGGCTGTCGGTGGCGATGGCGAGGATGAACAGGGCCGCGGCTGCCCAGCGCAGTGCCCCGTCGGCTCCGGCATCCGCCAGCAGCATCCAGAAGAACACCGGGGCCAGCAGGATGCGGATGACCGTGATGACGTTGGGCGCGTTCCAGTTCGAGACACGCACCGGCGCGTCGGATGACACCATGATCAGTCCCTGCCGGTCAGCTGCCAGGCGTCCTCGTCTGAGGGGCCATCCTCTTCAGGATAACCCTGCGACATCTGCGCGACCGGGTCGCCGTCATACGGATCGACCTCGACGCGCGCGGGGGCGGATGCGGCGGCAACCGCAGCCGGGCCGGCCGGTTCCTCGCCGCGCAGCCGGGCGAGCACACCGGGCAGCTGCTCGGCCGTCACCAACACGTCGCGGGCCTTGGAACCCTCGGAGGGCCCGACGATCTCGCGGGACTCGAGCAGGTCCATGAGACGCCCGGCCTTCGCGAACCCGACGCGCAGCTTGCGCTGCAGCATGGAGGTGGACCCGAACTGCGAGGAGACCACGAGCTCGGCAGCCGCGAGAAGCAGCTCGAGGTCGTCGCCGATGTCGGAATCGATCTCCTTGCGCTCCACGACAGCGGTGACATCGGGTCGGTAGTCGGGGCGGGCCTGGCGGGTGACGTGCTTGACGACCTTCTCGATCTCGGCCTCATTCACCCACGCACCCTGCACGCGAAGCGCCTTGGAGGCGCCCATGGGCAGGAAGAGGGCGTCGCCCTGGCCGATGAGCTTGTCGGCGCCGGGCTGGTCGAGGATGACGCGGGAATCGGTCACGCTCGTCACGGCGAAGGCGAGCCGCGAGGGAACGTTCGCCTTGATCAGGCCGGTCACCACATCCACCGACGGCCGCTGGGTCGCGAGCACCAGGTGAATGCCCGAGGCGCGAGCCAGCTGGGTGATGCGCACGATGGAGTCCTCGACGTCGCGCGGGGCGACCATCATGAGGTCGGCGAGCTCGTCGACGACGACGAGCAGGTAGGGGTAGGGCTTGAGCGTGCGCTCGCTTCCGGGCGGCAGCACGATCTCGTTGCCCACGACCGCCTTGTTGAAGTCGTCGATGTGACGGAAGCCGAACGACGCGAGGTCGTCGTAGCGCATATCCATCTCCTTCACGACCCACTGCAGCGCCTCGGCGGCCTTCTTGGGGTTCGTGATGATGGGCGTGATGAGGTGCGGAACACCGGCGTAGGGCGCCAGCTCGACCCGCTTCGGGTCGACCAGGACCATGCGCACCTCGCTGGGCTTGGCGCGCATGAGGATGGAGGTGATCATCGAGTTGACGAAGCTCGACTTGCCCGATCCGGTGGAGCCGGCCACGAGCAGGTGCGGCATCTTCGCGAGGTTGGCCACGACGAAGCCTCCGCCGACGTCTTTGCCGACGCCGATGGTCATCGGATGCGTGGACTTGGTCGCGGCGCTCGAGCGCAGCACGTCGCCGAGGGTGACGATCTCACGGTCGCTGTTCGGGATCTCGATGCCGATCGCGCTCTTGCCAGGAATCGGGGAGAGGATGCGCACCTCGTTGGAGGCGACGGCATAGGCGAGGTTCTTCGCCAGCGCGGTCACGCGCTCGACCTTGACGCCCGGACCGAGCTCGACCTCGTACTGCGTGACGGTGGGACCGCGCGAGAACCCGGTGACCCGAGCGTCGACCGAGAACTGGTCGAGCACCTCGGTGATGGCACGAACCACCTCGTCGTTGGCTGCGGAGCGGGTCTTCGCCGGAGCGCCGGCGATGAGCGTCGAGACGGAGGGCAGGTTGTACGGCGCGGTCGGCGTCGCCTCTGCCGGTTCGGAGCCCTCGAGGTCGAAGTCCTCGGAGTTCTCGTCGGAGAATCCGGGGAGCACTCCTGCCGCACCCGGCAGGCCGGATGCGAGCGGGGCGGCGAGGGCGGGCACCGCGCCGTCGGGCTGCAGCGCCGTGGCGCCCACGTCGCCGGTGAACCTCCCGATGGCCGATTCTGCCTGGCGCAGGGTGGCGAGCACGTCGGTCTGCTGGGCATCGGCATCCGGCTCGATCGCACTCGCGAAGCCGCCGTCGGGCGCATCGCCGAAGATCTCGGTGAAGCCGTCGGCCGATGGCCCCGCGAAGTCGGGGTCTTCCTCACGGCCGGAGTTGTTGCGCCGCCACCAGGGCAGGTGGCCCTCGGTCGGCTGCTCGTCGTCGATGCCGTCGAGCTCGACCTGCTCGGTCTTCTGCTTGCGGGCGGCCTTTGCCGCCTGCCGCTCCTCCTCGGGCTGCAGCTGCGCGCCGAACAGCCAAGCGTAGAGCTCCCGGAAGCGCTGCGGCACGCGGTTCGGCGGCGTCTTGGTGATGATGAGCAGCGAGAGCGCGATGAGCAGGATCATCACGATCACGGCCAGCGGGGCGCCGACGAGCAGGAGCGGCCAGGTGATCATCCACCCGAGGATGCCGCCGGCCCTCGCCAGCACGGCCATGCCGTCGGTGGGCTCGGGCGTTCCGCCGAAGACATGGCAGAGCCCGGCGATGGAGACGAGCAGGATGCCGAGGCCAATGCCGATACGGGAGTTGTCGTGCACCGACGCCGGATGCCGGAAGAGCCAGACCGCGAAGACGAGCATGATGATGGGCAGTCCGAAGGCCACCCGGCCCAGCAGACCGCCGAAGGTCCACGCGTCGAGAGTCTCGGCGACCGGGTCCTGGATGAAGAACCACTCGATGACCGCTCCCGCAACGGCGAGCAGCACGATGAAGAACGGCAGGCCGTCGCGGCGCTCCTCCTTGGCGAGCTTCTCGGGCCCGAGCGCACGCGCGGCTGCCCCGGCTACGTGGGCCATGGCCATCCACATGCGCACGACGAGGGCGGGCTTCTCCTCCGCGGGGGCGAAGGTGACGGTCTTTGCCGTCGCGGTCGAGGTGCGGGGCTTGCTCGTGGACGCACCGCCGCGCGTCGCGCCGGTGCTGCGGGCGCGTCCGTTCGCCTTGGTGGTCGTAGCCATGGTTCAACGGTAGCCGCGGCATCCGTCATCGCCCGGGAGGCGGGCTCGGGTGTCGCCGCCGGCGCGCACGCGAACCACCGGGGGCGACGGCGGCCGCGAGGACCGCGACGAGCACCGGCCGGGTGAGGACCGATCAGGCGGCGAGTCGCGCGAGCGTGTCGAGCGAGCGCACCTCGACCTGGAGGCTGGCGAGTTCGAGCACGGCAACGCTCTCTGCCGGCAAGGGCTGCCAGCCGGCGATGTCGAGGCCGGTCGAGGCGAACACGACCGAGCCGTCGTCGAGGCGACGCTGGCGCATGAGGTAGTAGGCGTCGCGGTGATCGCGCGGCAGGAGCTCGCCGAGGCCGCTCGCGTCGAAGTCCTCGTGGGGGATGCGGGCGCCCTCGCTCGCGTGCACGGCGATCAGGTGGGTGGGCGAGAGGATGAGCGCGTTCATGCTGCTCGTGGGAAAGAGCGGCCGCAGCTGCTCCACGGTCGCCATGACGGCATCCGGCAGGTCGAGCCCCTGCGCGAGCTTGGTGCGGATGACGGCGAAGTAGCGTTCGCTGTCGGTGTCGCCGCGCAGCTGAGCGCGCAGTTCGGGCGCGATGAAGGCTTCGATGGCCGCGGCGGGCTTCAGCGCGCCGTTGTGCGCGAAGGCGATGCCGTCTGCGGTGAACGGATGCGTGTTGTCGTCGCGGCAGGCCATGCCATCCGTCGCCATGCGCAGGTGCACGAGCCCGGCGGGCGCCTCGCGGCGAGCCAGGGCGCGGGTGAGCCGGTCATCCGCCGCTCCGCTGGTGGGTGAGAGTTCGCGCTCGACCCGACCCGCCTGCTCATCGAGCCAGGCGGTTCCCCAGCCGTCGCGGTGCAGCAGGGCGAGGTCTTGGAACACGCCGACTTCGTCCGCTCCGAGGACTCCCCGTACCGTCACCGGCGCTGCCGCCGCGTACCCCAGGAGCCTGCACATGCGAACCCTTCGACGACAGTGCGTTCCCGCACACGAGTGGTTGTCTCGTCTTCGACGCTACAACGCCCGTGTTGCGACGACGTGACATCCCGCGCACAGTCGCATTTCTCCACGCCCCCCACTACCGGGGAGGGCTGCGGGTCGGTGTCAGCGCAGGTTCTTGACCATGGTCTCGCGCGTGCCGACCCGGGCCACCGGCGCGAAGCCCTCGCTGCGGTAGAGATTGACGGCGTGGTTGCCGCTCTCGACACTCAACGCGATGCGGTTGTAGCCGCGTCGCGCGGCAAGTCCGATCGTCTCGCGCAGCAGCGCCCGGCCCACTCCCTGGGCGCGCCAGTACGGCTTGACGCCGAGGATGAGTTCGGGCACGCCCACCGCCACGAAGCCGTAGCCCGGTGCATCCGTCGGGAACAGCCGGAACCAGCAGGCGCCGATGCTCTCATCGACCTCGGTATCGACGGCGACCACGCCCTCGTCGCTCGGTCGCTTCCAACCCATCACGTACCGGGAATGGGCGGAGTCCGCGATGACCTCGACGCGGTTGCGGGCGGCCAGGCGGTCCCAGTTGGCGGCCTCGACCATCATGTCGGTGAGCAATCTCGCATCGCTCGCCGTCGCCGCCCGCAGTGCGAATGCCGCCATGAACGGATGCTACGCGTCGCGTGTTACGCCTGCGTTTCGGTCTGCGACCAACCGGTGATCGCCGCCCGTGCGAGGGCGATCACCGGTGCTGCTCGCGGCTACGCCTCGACGACGACGGGGATGATCATCGGACGACGGCGAAGCGCCCGGCCCGCCCATGATCCGACGACGCGGCGGATCGCCTGCTGCAGCGCATGCTGATCGCGCACGCCCGACTGCGCGGCATCGGCGAGGGCGGAGATGATCTTGGGCTTGATCGACTCGAACACCGTCTCGTCCTCGGCCACACCGCGGGCGTGGATCTCGGGGCCCGAGATGACCTTGCCGGTGGCGGCGTCGACGACCACGATGACCGAGATGAAGCCCTCCTCGCTGAGGATGCGACGGTCCTTGAGGTCGGCATCCGTGATCGCGCCGACGCTCGAGCCGTCGACGTAGACGAAGCCGAGGTCGAGCTGGCCGACCACTTTCACCTCGCCGGCCTTCATGTCGAACACCGTGCCGTCCTCGCCGAGGAAGGTGTTCGCCTCGGGGATGCCGGTCTGCTGTGCGAGAGCCGCATTGGCCCAGAGGTGGCGCCACTCGCCGTGAACCGGGAGCACGTTCTTCGGCTGCAGGATGTTGTAGACGTAGAGCAGTTCGCCGGCGGCCGCGTGACCGGAGACGTGCACCTTGGCGTTGCCCTTGTGCACGACGTTCGCGCCGAGCTTCGTGAGGCCGTCGATGATGCGGTAGACGGCGTTCTCGTTGCCCGGGATGAGGCTGGAGGCGAGGATGACGGTGTCGCCCTCCCCCACCTCGACCGCGTGGTCGCGGTTGACCATGCGGCTGAGCACGGCCATCGGCTCCCCCTGGGAACCCGTCGACATGTAGACGATCTTCGCGTCCGGAACGTCGCCGGCCTTCTTGTAGTCGATCAGCACGCCGGCGGGAACCTTCAGGTAGCCGAGCTCGGCGGCGATGGTCATGTTGCGCACCATGCTGCGCCCGAGCAGGGCGACCCGACGGCCGTTGGCGTGGGCCGCGTCGAGCACCTGCTGCACGCGGTGCACGTGGCTCGAGAAACTGGCCACGATGACCTTGCCCGTCGCCTTGGAGATGACCTGGTCGAGCACGGGACCGATCGCGCGCTCGGGGGTGGTGAATCCCGGCACGTCGGCGTTCGTCGAGTCCACGAGGAACAGGTCGACACCGCTCTTGCCGAGGCGGGCGAACTCGCGGAGGTCGGTGAGGCGGCCATCCAGCGGCAGCTGGTCCATCTTGAAGTCGCCGGTGGCCAGAACGGTGCCGGCGGCCGAGTGGATGACGACGGCCAGCGCATCCGGTATCGAGTGGTTCACGGCGACGAACTCGAGGTCGAACGGCCCCATCGCCTCCATGTCGCCTTCCTTGACGGTGAGGACGAACGGCTTGATGCGGTGTTCCTTGAGCTTCGCCTCGATGAGGGCGAGCGTGAGGCCGGATCCGATGAGCGGGATGTCGGCCCGCAGCTTGAGCAGGTAGGGGACGGCGCCGATGTGGTCTTCGTGGCCGTGTGTCAGCACGACGCCGACGATGTCGTCGAGGCGGTCGCGGATGGGGCTGAAGTCGGGCAGGATCAGGTCGACGCCAGGCTGGTGCTCCTCGGGGAAGAGAACGCCGCAGTCGACGATGAGGATCTTGCCGTCGATCTCGAAGATGGTCATGTTGCGGCCGATCTCACCGAGTCCCCCGATGGGGATGACACGCAGGGTGCCGGACTCGAGAGGGGCGGGTTCGTAGACGTCGCGGGGCATAGGCCCTCCTGTACTGCTCAGCGTGTTGTTCCCGCGATACGCGGGAGGGCGCCGCCGGCGGCGGCATTCCTGTCGGGCCGGAAGTTCGAGAAGTCGACTCCGGCGATGTCGCGCACGAGCGCGATCTCGTCTTCGATCTGCGCGGCTTCCCATTCCTCGGGACCCACGAGGGGCAGGCGCACACGCGGGCTCGCGATGCGGCCGAGGCCGTGCAGGATGTACTTGGCCGATACCGTTCCGGGAACGTGCGTCATCACGGCGCGCACCAGCGGTTCGAGTCTCTTGTGGGCATCCGTCGCCGTGGCGAGGTCGCCGCGGTTCACGGCGTCGACGATGGTGCGGTAGGGCGTCGGGGCGATGTTCGCCGTCACGCCGACGAGCCCGGTCGCGCCGATGGCCAGGTGCGGCAGCACGTTCGCGTCATCGCCCGAGAAGTACATGAGGTCGGTCTGGTTCAGCACGCGGCTGACCTCGCTGAAGTCGCCCTTGGCGTCTTTGACGGCGAGGATGTTGGGGTGCTTGGCCAGGCGCACGAGCGTCTCGTAGCGGATGGGCACGCCGGTGCGGCCGGGGATGTCGTAGAGCAGCACGGGCAGGTCGGTCGCATCCGCGATCATGCGGAAGTGGGTCAGGATGCCGGCCTGGGTCGGCTTGTTGTAGTACGGCGTGACGATCATGTTGCCGTCGGCGCCGGCCTTCTCGCTCTGCTGGGCGAGCTGGATGGCGTGCGCGGTCTCGTTGGAGCCGCCGCCGGTGATGATCTTCGCACGGCCGTCGGCCACGGACTTGCCCACCTCGACGAGCCGCAGCTTCTCGGCATCCGTCAGCGTGCTGGTCTCGCCGGTCGTTCCGGTGACGACGATTCCGTCGGCACCCGCCGTGATGACGGAGTCGATGTGCTTCTCGACCCCGGGCCAATCGACTTCGCCATCGGCGGTGAAGGGCGTGACGAGCGCGACAAGCACCTGTCCGAAGGGATTCTCGATGGACACGTCCCGAGTGTATCGGTTCGCCGGGTGCGGTCACGGCGTGTGACGGGTCGGGCGTCGGGTGGTTCAGGCCCGGGTATAGGTGAGGAAGCGGTAGCGCAGGCCGGTGCGGGAGGTGTGCCATCCCTCGGCGGGGTCGATGGATGCCGGGTGCCAAGTATCCGCGTCGATGGCCGGGGCCAGCGTGTCGCCCTCGACCTCGAGGTCGATCTCGGTCACCTCGAGCACGTCGGCCGCATCGATGACGGATGCGTAGACCTGCCCTCCCCCGATGACCCAGACGGTGGGCGGCACCAACGCCGGCGCTGCCGCGCCGGCGTTGCGCCACTTCGGCGGGCGTTGCGCCAGATCTTCTGGCGCAAGGGCCGCGGAAATGGCGCAACCGGCGAGGGAGAGCGCGTCCTGCACCGAGGGCGCGGCCTCGGCGCCCTCGGCGCTCCAGGCGGGCGAGCGGGTGACGACGATGTTGCGCCGGCCGGGCAGCGGTCGGAACCGCTCGGGGATCGAGTCCCACGTGCGGCGGCCCATGATGACGGGACCA
Source organism: Rathayibacter sp. YIM 133350 (assembly GCF_037404875.1). Taxonomy (NCBI): domain Bacteria; kingdom Bacillati; phylum Actinomycetota; class Actinomycetes; order Micrococcales; family Microbacteriaceae; genus Rathayibacter; species Rathayibacter sp. YIM 133350. The sequence goes on along the minus strand of NZ_JBBELO010000007.1, from coordinate 121,343 downwards.
TCCATCGTGACCTGCTTGAAGTGCGCGAGGTCCTCGGGCAGGTGCCAGGGCATCAGTCCCCCGCTGCCGATCACGCCGTCGCGTGCCTGCGCCCAGATGAGGCCGACGCGGACTCGCGGGGCGGCATCCGTCATACCGCGACGGCCGCTCGGATGGCGGGATGGTGCTGGTAGTCCAGCAGCTCGATGTCGTCGTAGGTGTAGTCGAACAGCGAGTCGCGCGGTGCCAGGCGCACGCGGGGATACGGGAAGGGCTCGCGCGTGAGCTGCTCCCTCACCTGCTCGACGTGGTTGTCGTAGATGTGGCAGTCGCCACCCGTCCAGACGAACTCGCCGGGCTCGAGCCCCGTCTGCGCCGCGACCATGAGCGTGAGCAGGGCGTAGGAGGCGATGTTGAACGGCACTCCGAGAAAGAGGTCGCCGCTGCGCTGGTAGAGCTGGCACGAGAGCTTGCCGTCGGCCACGTAGAACTGGAACAGGGCGTGGCAAGGGGCCAGCGCCATGTCGGGGATGTCGGCGGGATTCCACGCCGAGACGATGAGCCGACGCGAGTCGGGCGTGGCGCGGATGTCGTTGAGCACCTGGGAGATCTGGTCGATGTGCCCACCGGAGGGGGTGGGCCACGAGCGCCACTGCACGCCGTAGACCGGTCCGAGCTCTCCGGATGCGTCGGCCCACTCGTCCCAGATGCTCACGCCGTTCTCGCGCAGCCAGGCCACGTTGGACTCGCCGCGCAGGAACCACAGCAGTTCATACGCGATCGACTTGAAGTGCACGCGCTTCGTGGTGATGAGCGGGAAGGACTCGCTCAGGTCGAAGCGCAGCTGCCGGCCGAAGACGCTGCGCGTTCCCGTTCCGGTGCGGTCGCTCTTCTGCGTGCCGTGCTCGAGAACATCGCGCAGCAGGTCTTCGTACGGGGTCGGAATCGGCTGGCTCATCGCGTCGATGCTACCGCGGCCCAGCCTCGCATCCGAGGTGCGACGCCGCTGTTCGACACGAAGGCAGGCGACACGAGAAATCTTGGTATTCAGTGTTGCTATCTACCGGTACTCATGCTTACTATGTACCGGTACCAAGTGACACCGAGTAGTAGGAAGGAGGGCCTCATGGGCAAGCAGACGACGGAGATGCTCAAGGGCACGTTAGAGGGCATCGTGCTCGCCATCCTGGCCGTGCAGCCGGCATACGGCTACGACATCACGGCCCGGCTGCGCGACCAGGGCTTCTCCGACATCGCCGAGGGCACCATCTACGCCCTGCTGGTCAGGATCGAGCAGCGCGGCCTCGTCGACGTCGAGAAGATCCCGTCGGAGAAAGGGCCGCCGCGCAAGGTGTACTCGCTGAACGCACAGGGCGCCGAGTACCTCGAGGAGTTCTGGAAGACCTGGAGCTTTCTCGCTGAGCGCATCGAACAGCTCCACCACCGCATCGAACACCCGCAGAAAGAAGGAGAGTAACCATGGCTGCCAAGTGGATCGAGGTCCTCACAGGATCGCTCGAGCAGAAGAAGCAGTACCGGCAGTACAAGGCGCGCCTCGAGGCCCTGCCCGAGCCGTACCGCGCGGCCGCCAAGGCCGTTGACCGCTACCTCATGTACACCGGCGGAGTCACCGATGGCGACACCATGGTGAAGATGCTCGGCGACTCCGCCGATCTCTGGGAGCGGGCCGCCATCGACGCAACGCCCGTCGCCGACATCGTCGGCGATGACCCCGTTGAGTTCGCCGAGGACTTCGCCGCGGCGTACGTCGGCAAGCGCTGGATCGACAAGGAGCGCGCTCGCCTGAACCAGGCGATCGAGGACGCGAAGGGAGACGAGCACAAATGAGTGCCCAGCCCACCCTCGAACCCGCCATCCGGGTGACGGGAATCACCAAGTCCTTCAAGGACCTCCACGTGCTGCGCGGCGTCGACTTCGACGTCACCGCGGGCAGCATCTTCGCCCTGCTCGGCTCGAACGGCGCGGGGAAGACCACGCTCGTGCGCATCCTCTCCACACTGCTGAAGGCGGATGCGGGCCTTGCCACGGTGCACGGCTTCGACGTCGCGACCAAGGCCGGCGACGTGCGGGAGTCCATCAGCCTGACGGGCCAATTCGCCGCGGTCGACGAGGTGCTCACCGGCCGCGAGAACCTCGTCCTCGTCGCCAAGCTGCGCCACCTGAAGAACCCGGGCGGGATCGCCGACGACCTGCTCGCCCGCTTCTCGCTGACGGATGCCGGTGGCCGCCGTGCGGGCACTTACTCGGGCGGCATGCGGCGTCGGCTCGACATCGCGATGAGCCTGATCGGCAACCCGCCGATCATCTTCCTCGACGAGCCGACGACCGGACTGGACCCGCAGGCCCGCATCGAGGTCTGGCAGACGGTCAAGCAGCTCGCGAAGGTCGGCACGACCGTACTGCTGACCACCCAGTACCTCGATGAGGCCGAGCAGCTGGCCGATCGCATCGCGATCCTGCACAAGGGCACGATCATCCAGAACGGCACCCTGAGCGAGCTGAAGCAGCTGCTGCCGCCCGCCGAGGTGGAGTACGTCGAGAAGCAGCCCTCCCTCGAAGACGTCTTCCTCGCCCTCGTCGGCGAGACCGGCGAGGCCGGCGAGACCGGCGAGACCGGCTCGCAGGAGAGCACCACGAACGACACCGCACCCACAGGAAGGGAACTCCGATGACCAGCTACGCTCTCGCCGACACCGGCGTGCTCACGGGGCGCTCTCTGCGCCACATCCTCCGCAGTCCCGACACCATCATCACGACCGCGGTCACCCCGATCGCGCTCATGCTGCTGTTCGTCTACGTGCTCGGCGGCGCCATCAACACCGGCACCGACGAGTCGTACGTGAGCTACCTGCTCCCGGGCATCCTGCTCATCACGATCGCATCGGGCGTCGCGTACACCTCGTACCGGCTGTTCCTCGACCTGCAGGGCGGCATCTTCGAGCGCTTCCAGTCGATGCCGATCGCACGCTCGAGCGTGCTGTGGGCGCACGTGCTCACCTCGCTCGTGGCGAACCTCGTCTCCGTGGCGATCGTCGTCGGGGTGGCACTTCTCATGGGGTTCCGCACCGGGGCATCCGTTGGCGCGTGGCTCGCCGTCGCCGGCATCCTCATCCTGTTCACTCTCGCGCTCACCTGGCTCGCCGTCATCGCGGGCCTGTCGGCGAAGTCCGTGGACGGGGCGAGCGCCTTCAGCTACCCGCTGATCTTCCTGCCGTTCATCAGCTCCGCGTTCGTCCCCACCGACTCGATGCCGGGCCCGGTGGCCTGGTTCGCCGAGAACCAGCCGGTGACCTCGATCGTGAACACGGTCCGGGCACTGTTCGCGCAGCAGCCCGTCGGCAGCGACATCTGGATCGCCCTGGCCTGGCTCGTGGGCATCCTCGTGGTCGCCTACGGCTTCGCCATCAGCATCTACCGCCGCAAGATCAGCTGAACCGCGACGGGGGCGTAGATACCGCGTTGCCATCTCCCTAGGCTGAGCTGTACGACACGAGGAGGATGCGATGGAGATCACGAGCGAAGCCACCACCGTCTGGAACGGTGAACTGATCACGGGAAGCGGAAGCGTCAGCCTCGACTCGTCGCAGACGGCCTCCTTCCCCCTGACCTGGAAGGCGCGGGCGGAGGGCGCGGTCGGCACGACCAATCCCGAGGAGCTGCTCGCCGCGGCGCACGCCAGCTGCTTCTCGATGGCGTTCTCGAACGAGCTCACCAAGGCCGGCCACAGCCCCACCTCGATCCAGACCACGGCCGCCGTCACCTTCGAGGCCGGACGCGGGGTCGTTGGCTCGCACCTGCTCGTCAACGCCGACGTTCCCGGCATCAGCGACGAGGACTTCCACCGCATCGCCGAAGACGCCAAGACCAACTGCCCGATCTCCAAGGCGCTCGCCGGAATTCCGATCACCCTCGAGGCCGACCGGGCGTAGCGACCCGACATGCGCATCCTCATCTCCGGGGCTTCCGGCTTCATCGGCGGCGAGCTTCGACGCGCCCTCGAGGCCGACGGGCACGAGGTCGTCCGCCTCGTGCGACGGCCGGTGCGCGGGTCCGACGAGGTCGAATGGCATCCGGAGGAGGGCGCCATCCCGGGTGGCGTCATGGACTCCATCGACGCCGTCATCAACCTCTCCGGCGCCTCGCTCGCGCGGCTGCCCTGGACCCCCGGCTACAAGCGCGAGATCCTCGCGTCGCGGCTGCGGGCCACGCACACGCTGACGGATGCGATGCGCACCGCGACCAGTCCACCGCTGATCTTCCTGAGCGCCTCTGCCGTCGGCTACTACGGCGACCGGCCGGGCGAACGGCTCACCGAGACCTCTGCGCAGGGCACGGGCTTCCTCGCCGACGTCGTCGGCGAATGGGAGAAGGCCGCGCACCGCGCGCCGCCCGAGGTGCACGTGGTCACCCTGCGCACCGGACTCGTCATCGGCCGCGGCGGCGTGATGTCGATGGTGGAGCTGCAGGCACGGCTGGGCCTTGCCGGTCCGCTCGGCGGCGGGCAACAGCACTGGCCCTGGATCACGCTGCCCGATGAGGTCGCCGCCATCCGTCACCTGCTGACGACGGATGTCGACGGCCCGGTGAACCTGGTTGCGCCGACGCCCACGACGGCGGAACGCATCATGCGCGCCTTCACCGACCGACTGCACCGGCCCTATCTGCTGCCTGCCCCGAAGAAGCTCGTCTCGCTCGCCCTGCAGGATGCCCGCGACCTTCTGCTGGCCGACGCGGAGGTCGTGCCGCAACGCCTGCTCGAGACTGGCTTCCGCTTTCGGCACGAGACGCCCGAGGCGGCCATCGAGTGGATGCTCAGCGGTCGGACGCCGCGCCGGGCCGATCCGAACGGCGACGCCGTTCGTCACGCTCGAGCCTGAGGGAGTGACGGATGGCGCCGCGCGCCCGCCGCCGATCCCCGGCCGCGTCGTAGGCCAGCCCGAGGCGGAACCAGCTGCGCCAGTCCTCGGGTGCGGCTTCGACCTGCGCCTGGTAGCGGCCGAAGTCCGCTGTCGCGGCGTCGCGGTCGGGTCGGCCGCTCGGCCGGGTCTCCAGGTCCTCGACGGGCAGGGCATCCTCACGGTCGAGTTGCTGCACGATGCGCTGGGTCGCCAGGCCGAAAGCGAGTTCGCGCCACAACGCCCACGCCCCCACGAGCGGCAGCACGATGAGAGCAACTCCCATGATGATGGCGATCGGATCGCCGGTCAGCACGAACTGCACCGCGCGCCAGCCGATCAGCACGAAGTAGATCACGAGCAGCACCGCCATGAGCAGCACGGCCAGACGGGCCTTCATGGTCGCTATCGCCCGATTCCGAGGTCGATCAGGTTGTCCAGTCCCACCGTGATGCCCTCGGCATCCGCGAGCCGGCGCAGCGCGAGCAGGATGCCCTGTTCGTAGGCCTCGGGCGACACCGTGTCGTGACGCACGCTCAGGGTCTCGCCGCGCCCGCCGAAGATCACCTGCTGGCTGGCCTGAACGCCCTCGAGCCGCAGGCTGTGCACCGGGATGGAGGCGACCTGCTGGCCGCGCGCCCGCTGGTCGGTGTGGGCAGCCTCGACCGGTCCGCGATCACCGCGTGCAGCGCCGATGAGCTCGGCGGTGCGCACGGCCGTTCCCGACGGCGAGTCGACCTTGCCGGCGTGGTGGGCCTCGACGATCTCGATGGAATCGAAGTAACGGGCCGCGACGGTGGCGAGCAGCGTTCCGATGACCGACCCGAGCGAGAAGTTGGGCACGATGATCACGGCGGTGCCCTCATGCGCGGCGACCGTTGAGCGCAGCCCGTCGATGCGCTCCTGGGTCCAGCCGGAGGTTCCGACCAGGACACGGCGGCCGTTCTCGATCGCGAACTCCACCACCTCCTGGCTCACGGCGGGATGGCTGACATCGACCACGAGGTCGCCCGCGAGCATCTCGCTGAATGAGCTGCGCGAGTCCAGCTCGGCGACGAGTTCGAAGTCGTCGGTCGCCCGAACGAGCGCGCTCACCTGGCGGCCGAGCTTGCCAGTGGCGCCGACGACGGCAACGCGTTGAGTCACCGGCTAACCCTATCGCGCACCGTCGAACCCACCCGGACGGCGACCTAGGCTGGGGTGATGGTGGATTTCCGCGAAGCGCCCGTGACGGATGCCACAGCGCACGCCCTGCTCGCCGAGTACTTCGCCGAGCGGGAATTGACCTTCCCGACGGCGGGGGGCTATCGCACCACGTTCCCCGCTCCTGAGCACTTCGAGCCGCCGGCCGGCGTGTTCCTGCTCGTGCTCGACGCGTCGCGGAAGCCGATCGGATGCGGCGGTCTGCGTCGTATCGACGACGGCGATGACGGCCGGGTGCGCTTCGAGGTCAAGCACCTCTTCCTTCGGCCGAGCGCGCGCGGCCTCGGAGCCGGGCGGGGCCTGTTGCAGGAACTGGAGCGCCGCGCCGTCTCGATGGGGGCGGACGAGGTCGTGCTTGACACGAATGCGAGCCTGCAGGCGGCCGGCGGGCTCTACCGCAGCTCCGGCTACGTCGACATCCCGCCCTACAACGAGAACCCGAACGCGACGAACTGGTTCGGCAAGCGCCTGCGCCTCTGAGGGCGCGGTGCACTCACGCCGGCAAGGGCTCCGACATGCCTGTGACCAGCTCGGCGGGCAGGTGCGAGAGGCTGTTGTGCATCAGCAGCGTCCAGGGCCGGCCCGGCTTCTGCTGAAGCACCGTCAGGCCGCAGTTGGCGGCCGGGATGCTCATCCATCGCCAGTCCGGAGCACCGAGGGCCTCGCGCACGAACCAGCCGATGACGAAGTTGTGCGTGATGAGCAGGTCGTGACGCTCGCCGCGGGCGGGCTTCAGGAACTCGGCGACGGCGTCCTCCATCTGCGCCCGGCCGGCCTCGATCTGGTCGTCGGTGACCGATCCGAAGAAGGCGTCGAACGCGTCCGGGGTCTCGGCCGAGGGCCCGGAGGGGATGCAGTCCATCAGCAGCGGAGTCGGTTCCGGCGTGATGGCCGGCATCCGTTCGGCGATGATCGCCGCCGTCTCCTCGGCGCGCTGGAGCGGAGAATGCCAGGCGGCGTCGAACGGCACTCCCCCGAGCCGTTCGGCGAGCAGTTGGGCCTGCCGCTTGCCCCGGGCCGAGAGCGGACCGTCGGGAAGGCCGTGCTCGGCATGCTGCTGCTCGCCGTGACGAACGAGGTAGACGTAGTGGGAGTGGGTCACCATTGGCCCTTTCGGAGCGGAGCGCTTACGCGACGTGCGGAATCAGGTGTGCGAAGCGATCGGCGTCGACCGTTCCCACAGCGGCGAGCGAGAGGGGACGCTCGACGAGCTCTGCGGCGAGCACGCGCACGTCCTCGGCCGTGACGAGGGCCACGCGCCGCAGCCCCTCATCGAGGTCCACGAACTCGCCCTGCGTGATCTCGGAGCGGCCGAGTCGGGTCATGCGGGTGTCGGAGTCCTCGAGTGCCAGGGCGGATGCGCCCGAGATCTGCCCGACGGCGCGTTCCATCTCGGCGGCCGTGACACCGTCGGCGGCAAGACGGCGCAACTCATCGAGCATGAGCTCGGCCACCTGCGGCGCCTTGGCCGGCGAGCAGCCCGCATACATGCCGAACACGCCCGCATCCGAGTAACCCGGCGAGAAGGAGTACACCGAGTAGGCGAGGCCGCGCTTCTCGCGCACCTCCTGGAACAGGCGCGACGACATGCCGCCGCCGAAGATCGAGTTGAGCACGCTCATCGTCATGCGCCGGTCATCGGTGGCCACGAGAGCCGGCATGCCGAGGAACATGTTGACCTGCTCGAGCGGACGGTCCACGACGACGATCGGGTTTCCGCGCACGATCTCGGCCTGTTCCGATGAGCGTCGGGAGACCGGCGCCGCCTCGACGGAGAGATCCCAGCCCGCGGCCACGAGGGCGCGGGTCACGACGTCGACGAGGGCATCGTGGTCCACGGCCCCGGCGGCCGTCACGACGAGATCCTGGGCGCGGTAGTTGGCCCGATAGTGGTCCCAGACCGCCGAGCGGGTGACCGCCTCGATGGTGTCGGGGCTGCCGCCGATGGGCCGGCCGAGCGGGTGCGCGCCGAAGACGGCCTCGAAGAACCGCTCGTTCGCCACGTCGGCGGGGTCGTCCTCGGCCATCGAGAGCTCTTCGAGGATGACGCCGCGCTCGTTCTCGAACTCGGTGGCGTCCAGCAGCGACGAGGTGAGCATGTCGGTGAGCACCTCGGCCGCCATGGGAAGGTCGCGATCACGCACCTTCGCGTAGTAGCAGGTGTACTCCTTGGCCGTCATGGCGTTGTGCTCGCCGCCGACGGCGTCGAACGAGATGGCGATGTCGAGCGCCGAACGGGTTCCCGTTCCCTTGAAGAGCAGGTGCTCGAGGAAGTGGGTCGAGCCGAAGGTCGCCGGGTGCTCGACGAGGCCGTGCGCCGCCGGGATGGCGGGCAGTTCGTCGCGGGAGCCGACGGCCACCCAGTAGCCGATGGTGGCGCTGCTGGAACCGGGCACGTGCTCGGTGAGGATGCGCACGCCGCTCGGCAGCACGGAGCGCCGGACGAGAGCGTCTCCGGCGGCGGTCACGGACAGTTCGGCCAGGCCGAGGGGAAGGTCAACCGCGCCGTTCATCACTGCTCCACTCTATGCGAGACCCGCGTCACCGACCGCCCGCGGCCGGAGGTGCCGCGCGGCAGAGCATCCGTTCGCGTTACCGGGTGACGCGATCGAGGTCGAGCATGTCGGCGCGCGTGAGGCGCACCCGGGGTGCTGCCATGAGTGCGTGCAGCTCGGCGATGGAACGCGCGCCGGTGACCGGGGCCACAACGCCCCTCTTCGCCAGCAGCCAGGCGATCGCGATCGTGGCGGACGTGACGCCGTGGTCGTTGGCGACCCGGTCGAGCACCGCCTGCGTGCGCTGGCCGCGTCGGCCGAGATAGCGCAGCGCCCGCGATGGCCGAGGGTCATCGCCGTCACGGCCGGCGAGCACGCCGTGAGCCAGCGGCCCCGACGGGAAGACGGCCAGGCCCTGCGCCGCCGCGACCACCGACACGCTGGACTCGAACGCATCGCGCTCGCCGAGGCTGTAGCGGGTCTGGATGGCACGGAAGGCGGGCAGTCCGTTGGCGGCGAGCACCCGCGCCTCGAGCAGCCGCTCCGCCGAGAATCCGGCCGCGGCGATGTGCCCGACCTTTCCGGCACGGATGAGGGCATCGATGGCGCCGAGGCTCTCTTCGAGTTCGACGGGAACGCCGGGAGCCTCGCGCAGGAACAGCAGGTCGAGGCGCTCGACGCCGAGCCGCTGCAGCGAGGCATCGACGGCGGCGCGGACGTTGACCGGCGTCAGCCCCGGGAAGTCTGAGCCTCCACCGACTGTCGTGGCGATGACGACGTCGTCACGGCAGCCGCGCTGGGCGAGCCACGCGCCGATGAGTCGCTCGCTCGGACGGGCGATGAGGGCGTCGACGGTGTCGATGAGGTTGCCGCCGCCCTCGCGGTAACGGTCGAGCAACTCGATGGCGGTGTGCTGGTCGATGGTGCGCACGAAGCGCTGGGCGCCGAGGGCGAGGGGGAAGACCCAGAGGTCGGTGTCGGGGATGTGCCGGCGGGCCGGCGCGACGACGTTCTGAACGCCGACGGGTCCGGAGAGGGGGGAGGGAATGTCGAGGGGTTCGGGCACCGCGATGCTCATCGGACGCACAGCCTCTTCCCCGGCCTGCGACACCACCTGAGACATGCTCAATCCCTCCCCTCTGGTATCTGAGCGTAGGGCAGGGCGCCGACATCCCTCGGCTCAGCGGCTGCGATTCGCGCGAACCGTTACCCAAACGTTCGCTGGTGAACGCACGGTGAACGTGTCAGCCGGCCTCGGCCCGCCTCAGCACGGCTTCCGCGTGCCGCAGGAGGGGTGCATCGACCATTCTGTCGGCGTGCCGGAAGACGCCGTGCGCCCCGGCCGCTGCCGCGATCACCGCCCGCGCCTCGGCGATCGCGTCGTCGCTCGGGCGGTAGGCGTCACGGATGGTGGCGACCTGCGAGGGGTGGATGCAGGCGGTCGCGTGGAAGCCGCTGCCGACGGCGTCGCGGGCCTGCCCAGCGAGCCCGTCGACGTCGTCGATGTCGGGATGCACGGTGTCGATCGCCGCGATGCCGGCCGCGCCGGCCGCCAGCAGGACCGCTGAGCGGGCGTAGCGGGCGACGTCGCGGTAGCGCCCGTCCGCATGCCTGCTGCCGGTACCCCCGAGAGAGGCCACCAGGTCTTCGGCTCCCCACATCAGTGCGACCACGCCGCTCTCCCGTGCGATCAGCGGCGCCGCCAGCACGCCGGCCGCGGTCTCGCAGAGCGCGATGATCTCGTAGCCCGTGAGGGCGTGCAGCTGCTCGGCGCTCTCGCACTTGGGAACCATGACGAACCGGTAGGCCGTGGCCTGCAGGGCCGAGAGGTCGGCGGAGAAGTCGTGCGAGCCGATCGGATTGACCCGCACGATGGTGCGCTCCGGGTCCAGCGCGGTGTCGACGAGCGCCTCGCGCGCGAACTCGCGATCATCGTGACCGACGGCGTCCTCGAGGTCGATGATGACGGCGTCGGCCCGGTCGAGGGCCTTCTGATAGCGCTCGGGACGATCGCCGGGACAGAACAGCAGTGCCGGGCCGAGGGTGAACCTCATCGCTTCGCCCCTTCGCACCACACGAGCGCGGTACGCGCGGCAGTGGCCACGACCTCCTCCTTCTGGTTGCGGGCGACGTGCGCGAACGTCACGACACCCTGGCCGGGGCGTGAGGCCGACAGCCGCTTTCCCCGTACCCGGCTCTCGCAGTACAGCGTGTCGCCGATGAAGACCGGTGCGGGGAATGCCACCTCCGCGAAGCCGAGGTTCGCCACGAGGGTGCCGAGTGTCAGCTGCGCCACCGACGCCCCGACGAGCGTGGACAGCGTGAACATGGAGTTCACCAGCCGCTGGCGGAACGGCTCCTGCGCGGCGGCCTCCGCGTCGAGGTGCAACGGCTGCGTGTTCATCGTGAGGGTCGTGAACAGCACGTTGTCGGCCTCCGTCACCGTACGGCCGGGGCGATGGAGATAACGGGCATCGAGGTCGAACTCCTCGAACCAGAGACCGCGCTGCGTGATGTCGTGCGTCATGATCCCCGGTTCAGGCCACGAGGCCGAGTTCGCGCGTGATGATCATGAGCTGCACCTCGGTGGTCCCCTCGCCGATCTCCAGGATCTTGGAGTCCCGGTAGTGCCGGGCGACCGGGTTCTCGTTCAGGAACCCGTAGCCGCCGAAGATCTGGGTCGCCGTTCTCGCATTCGCCATCGCTGCCTCTCCTGCCACCATCTTGGCGATGGATGCCTCGACTTTGAAGGATTTTCCCGCGACGAGTTTACGGGCGGCATCGTGCCAGGCGAGTCGGGCCTGGTGCACCTGCGCCTGCATCCGCGCGATCGAGAAGGCGACGTGCTGGTTCGATCCGATGGGAGAGCCGAAGACGACCCGCTTCTTGGCATAGCGCAGTGCCTCGTCGAGACAGCCCTGGGCGGCGCCCGTCGCGAGAGCCGCGAAGGCAACCCGGCCCTCGTCGAGGATCTGCAGGAAGTTGGCGTAGCCGCGGCCGCGCTCGCCGAGCAGGTTGGTCCGCGGTACCCGCACGTCCTCCAGGGTGAGCGGATGCGTGTCGCTCGTGTGCCAGCCGACCTTGTCGTACGAGGGCTGCACCGTGAAGCCGGGCGTGCCGTTGGGCACGATGATGCTCGAGAGCTCCTTCTTCACCCGCCCGTTGGCATCCGTCTTCTCGCCCGTCACCGCCGTGATGGTCACGAGACGGGTGATGGGCGTTCCGGAATTGGTGATGAACTGCTTGGAGCCGTTGATGACCCACTCCTCACCGGTCAGTTCCGCCGTGGTCTCGGTGGCCCCGGCATCCGAACCCGCCCCTGCCTCGGTCAGTCCGAAGCCGGCGAGCGCCCGGCCCGAGACGAGGCCGGGCAGCCACTGCTCGCGCTGCTCCGGGGAGCCGTTGCGGTAGATGGGCATGATGCCCAGACCCACCCCGGCCTCGAGCGTGACGCCGATGGACTGGTCGACCCGACCGAGCGCCTCGACCGCGAGGCAGAGTTGGAAGTAGTCCTTGCCCGCGCCGCCGTACTTCTGCGGGAACGGCAGTCCGAACAGGCCCATCTCGCCCATCTGGGCGATGATCTCCATCGGAAGCCGCCGTTGGGTGTCGTATTCGTAGGCAGCCGGGGCGACGACAGTGTCGGCGAAGTCGCACACCTCGTCGTAGAGCCGCTGTTCCTCGGGACTGAAGTCGTAGTTCATGAAGTGGCGTCCTTCTCGCTCGGGGCGGTGGTCGTTGTCGTCGGGTCGGGGGTGGCGGCAGGGGCCGGGATCGGGATCTCGACGGTGGCGAGCAGGGTTCCGCGCTGCACCTGGTCGCCGAGGCCGACGTGCAGTCGCAGGATGCCGTCGACGGGTGCGGTCACGGGGTGCTCCATCTTCATCGCCTCGATGCTCGCGACCGCCTGGCCAAGCGCCACGGGCTCGCCGTCGCCCGCGTGCAGCGCGACGACCGAGCCCGGCATCGGCGAACGCACCTCGGGGTCGACGGAGCCTTCGGCCCGCTTCACCGCGGCGAGCGAGCGCTGCAGCCGAGCCTCGCGGCCCAGGAGCGTCAGCAGGTGGGCGTCTGCTCCCGAGTGCACCCACACGGAGTCACCGGAGCGAGCCAGCTGCATCGCGTCGGCCGCTGCAGCGTCCGCGGTCACGTCGACGACGCTGCCGTCGGCGAGCTCGAAGGAGAGCACCCTCGGCGCCCTCACACCCAGTCGCCATCCCGACCGTCGCCGCCAGAGTTCCGAGGCAGCGCCCGGCTCGAGCGCGTCCTCGTCCGCGATCCGAGCGGCCACGGCGGCCAACAACGACCGGGAGGGGGTGAGCCCGGCGGGCGGAGGCATCCGGTCGATCAGCTCGGTGTCGAGCGCACCGCTGCGCACCCGCTCGTCGGCGAGCAGTCCCCGCAGGAAGCGGAGATTCGTCTCGACGCCGAGCACGATCGTCGCGGCGAGCGCGTCGTCGAGGCGCTGGATCGCCTGCGAACGGTCCTCTCCGCGGGCGATGACCTTGGCGATCATGGGGTCGTAGTCCGCCGTGATGACCGATCCCTGACGGATGCCGCTGTCGATGCGCACCCCGGCGCCTCGAGGCTCCTCGTAGCGGATGACCGTTCCCGTCTCGGGCAGGAATCCCCGCTCCGGGCTCTCGGCGTAGACGCGCGCCTCGACGGCGTGACCGCTCAGTCGCACGTCGTCCTGGCCGAACCCGAGGGGCTCCCCCGCCGCGATGCGCAGCTGGGCGGCGACGATGTCGATTCCGGTCACGAGCTCGCTCACCGGGTGCTCGACCTGCAGCCGGGTGTTCATCTCGATGAAGTAGAAGGTGTCGGGCGCGCTGGCCGAGACCAGGAACTCGACGGTTCCCGCTCCCCGGTAGTCCACGCTGCGCGCGGCGGCGACGGCCGCGGCTCCGAGGCGCTCACGGGTCGCGGCGTCGATGAGGGCCGACGGCGCCTCCTCGATCACCTTCTGGTGGCGTCGCTGCAGCGAGCACTCCCGCTCGCCCAGGTGCACGACGGCGCCGGAGTCGTCGGCAAGCACCTGCACCTCGATGTGCCGCGGCTCCGAGATGAACCGCTCGACGAGCAGGGTGTCATCGCCGAAGGCGTTGCGCGCGACGCGCCGCGCCGCCGCGATCGCCTCCGGCAGTTCTGCGGCCTCCCGCACGAGCTGCATGCCCTTGCCGCCGCCGCCCGCAGAAGGCTTGAGCAGCAGCGGAAAGCCGACGGAGAGCGCCGCCGCGGCGAGAGCGGCGTCATCGAGGGCCGCATCGCTGATTCCCGGAACGACCGGAACGCCGGAGGCGGCGACCTGCTGCTTCGCGCGGATCTTGTCGGCCATGACCTCGAGCGCCCTCACGCCGGGGCCGATGAAGGTGATGCCTGCGGCCGCGCACGCCCGGGCGAACTCCGGATTCTCGCTGAGGAAGCCGTACCCCGGATGGATGGCCTCGGCCCCGGAGGTGAGCGCCGCCGCGATCACCGCGTCGATGTCGAGGTAGCTCTGCGCCGCGGGCGCCGGCCCGATCCGCACCGCTGCGTCCGCAGCATGCACGTGCACCGCATCCGCATCGGCGTCGCTGTAGACGGCCACCGAACGGATGCCGAGCTCGCGCAGGGTGCGCATCACCCGTACCGCGATCTCGCCGCGATTGGCCACCAGCACGCTCGTGAACACGGCCCTCACATCCGGAAGAGGCCGAAGGCCGGCTCGGGCAGCGGGGTGCGGGAGCACACGTCGAGGGCCAGCCCGAGAACGGTGCGGGTGTCGGCCGGGTCGATCACCCCGTCATCCCAGAGGCGTGCGCTGGAGAAGTAGGGCGAGCCCTGTTCGTCGTACTGCGCGCGGATCGGCGCACTGAATGCCGCCTCATCCGACGGTGAGAACGACTCACCGCGGGCAGCGAGAGCGTCGCGCTTCACGGTCGAGAGAACCGACGCCGCCTGCGCGCCGCCCATCACGCTGATGCGGGCGTTCGGCCACATCCACAGGAAACGTGGCGAGTAGGCGCGGCCGCACATCGAGTAGTTGCCTGCGCCGAAGCTGCCGCCGATGACGACCGTGAGCTTGGGCACGCGCGTCGTCGCGACGGCGGTGACCATCTTGGCTCCGTGCTTCGCAATTCCGCCGGCCTCTGCATCCGTGCCGACCATGAAGCCCGAGATGTTCTGCAGGAACACGAGCGGAATGCCGCGCTGGTCGCACAACTCGATGAAGTGGGCACCCTTCTGCGCCGACTCGCTGAACAGCACTCCGTTGTTGGCGACGATGCCCACGGGATGCCCGTGGATCTGCGCGAAAGCGGTGACGAGGCTCGTGCCGTACTCGCTCTTGAACTCCTGCACGCGGCTGTCGTCGACGAGCCGGGCGAGAATCTCGCGCACGTCGTAGGGCTGCTGCACATCGCCGGGCACGATGCCGTAGACCTCGTCCGCCTCCGCCTGCGGCGGCACCGAGGGGCGCGTCGGCCAGGCGGGGGCCGCGGGTTCCGGCAGCGTCGCCACGATGTCGCGCACGATGGCAAGGGCGTGCTCGTCGTTCTCGGCGAGGTGATCGACGACGCCCGAAGTGCGGGCGTGCAGTTCGCCGCCGCCGAGCTCCTCGGGCGTGACGACCTCGCCGATGGCCGCCATCACGAGCGGCGGTCCGCCGAGGAAGATGGTGCCCTGCCCGCGCACGATCACGGTCTCATCGCTCATCGCGGGCACGTACGCGCCGCCGGCCGTGCACGACCCGAGTACCGCCGCGATCTGCGGGATGCCGGCCGCCGACATGCGCGCCTGGTTGAAGAAGATGCGGCCGAAGTGGTCACGGTCGGGGAAGACCTCGTGCTGCTTGGGAAGGAAGGCTCCCCCCGAGTCGACGAGGTAGATGCACGGCAGGCGGTTCTCGAGGGCGATCTCCTGGGCACGCAGGTGCTTCTTCACGGTGATCGGGTAGTAGGTGCCGCCCTTGACCGTGGCGTCGTTGGCGATGACGAGCACATGCCGCCCGTGCACGAGGCCGATACCGGCGATGACGCCCGCTGCCGGTGTCTCGTCGTCGTAGAGGCCGTCGCCGGCGAGGGGCGCGATCTCCAGGAACGGGCTGCCCTCGTCGAGCAGGTGGTCGACCCGATCGCGCGGCAGCAGCTTTCCACGATCCGTGTGACGGATGCGGCTGGCCTCCGGCCCGCCCCGAGCCGCGCGAGCCAGTCGATCACGCAGGTCGCCCACCAGGGCGCGGTTGCGCTCCGCGTTCGCCGCGAAGTCGGTCTCGCTCGTCGCGATTGCGGAACTCAGGCGTGGCATCCGGCGATCTCCATCGATCTTCGAGTTAGTACTTCCTAACTCAAGCAATGTTAGCGATCGCTAACCGAGTCGGCAAGGGCCGCGTCACCCGAGAGGTGCGACGCCTCCGTCGGCGATCGCCGCCGCGAGCCGTTCGACCCCGTAGTCGTAGGCGCGCTGCACGTCGCCGCCGAGCCGGAATGCGCCCGCGAGCTCCATGCTGACGAAGCCGTAGGTCCACGCCGTCACCGTGCGCGCGGCCTCGAGCGCGTACTGCTCCCCCACCACGAGAGTCGCGGCACGCACGATGGCTGCACTCGTTGCGGTGATCGAGGCATCGGACGGGCGTGCTGCGGCGGGCAGGTCGGCGAAGACCAGGCGGAATGCGGCCGGCGCCGCGAGGGCGAAGGCGCGGAATTCACCGGCGAGCGCGATGATCGCCGCCCGTCCGGCGCGCGCGTCCTGCCGTGCTCCACCGCTGGCCGTGACGAGGTCGGCATCCTCGAGTGCCGCATCGAGCGCCGCCGCGAGCTGACGCAGCGTCGACTCGATGACGAGGCCGATGAGGTGATCCCTGCTCTGGACGCGCTTGTAGAGCGAAGGGGCTCGCACGCCGACACGATCGGCGACGGCACTCATCGTCACGGCGTCCAGGCCCTCGGACTCGAGGACCTCACGGGCGGCGGAGACGATCCGGTCGAGAGTGGTGCGTTCCGGCGTGGGCATGTCGCTCCATTCGATAGCTATTGACATTAGCCATCATAGCTAATTATCGTAGCCATCAACCACTTCGACAAAGGATTCGCCATGGAACTCGCACCGCACCTGCACCGCATCGGCAACGACATCGTGGCCGCCTACCTCGTCGACGACGCATCGGGAGTCACGGTGATCGACGCCGGACTCCCCGGCCACTGGCGCGACCTGCTCGCCGAACTGGCACTGATGGGCCGCTCCCTCGACGACGTGCGCGGGCTCATCCTCACGCACGGCGACAGCGATCACATCGGCTTCGCCGAACGCCTGCGCCGCGAGAAGAACGTCCCGGTCTACGTGCATGCGGCAGATGCCGCCCGGGCGCAGGGAAAGCAGAAGGGCACCGGCAAGGGCGGCTCGATGCGCATCGGCGCCACGGCGGGCTTTCTCTGGTACGCGCTGCGCAAGGGCGGGGCGCGCACCCACTACCTGAGGGCCGTTGTTCCGGTGCAGGATGGCGACGTTCTCTCGCTTCCGGGATCGCCGCGCATCGTCGGGCTTCCCGGGCACTCCGCCGGAAGCATCGCCGTGCACGTGCCGCAGGTGGACGCGATCTTCGTCGGCGACGCCCTCACGACCCGCCACGTGCTGACGGGGGCGAGCGGACCGCAGCCCGCGCCGTTCACCGACGACCCCGAGTCGGCCGCCCGCTCCCACCAGAAGCTCGCCGAGATCCCCGCGACCTGGGTGCTTCCCGGCCATGGCACGCCGTGGAACCGCGGCACCGCCGAACTCGCCCGGGCACTCGCCTCGGCATCCGGTCACTGAGGCCGTCTCGCCGGCGCTTGCCGCGGCGGGCGGTCTTCAGTTAGCATCCACTCACCGAAGGAGGCGCGGATGAGCACGACGGGCAGCGGCGTCCGCACCTCACGGGAGGCGGCGAAGGCCGACCGGCGAACCGCGCTGCTCGGGGCGGCCTCGCGACTGTTCGCCGAGCGCGGCTACGCCGGAGTCTCGATCGATGACCTCGGCGGAGCAGCCGGCGTCTCAGGTCCGGCCCTCTACCGGCACTTCCCGAACAAGCCGGCGGTGCTCGCCGCGATCCTCATCGACGCCTCGGACGGCCTGCTGCGCGGGGGCGAGTCCGTCGTCGCCGAGCACGCCGATGCCCCGAGCGCGCTGGCTGCGCTCGTGCGCTTCCATGTCGCATTCGCCCTGGGCAACGCCGACGTCATCCTCGTGCAGGACCGCGACATGGCGAGCCTGCCCGACGCTGAGCGTCACCGCGTACGCAGCCTGCAGCGCCGGTACGTCGAGGTGTGGGTGGGCGTGCTCGCGCAGCTGCACCCGCATCGGGCCGAGGCCGACCTGCGGGTGCGCGCGCACGCCGCCTTCGGGCTCATGAATTCCACGCCCCACAGCGCCCGCATCTCGGGTCGCCCGCCCGCCGAGGCCGGCGTGCGCGCGGCGTTGGAGGGCATGGCGATCACCGCCCTGCGCGCCTGAACCGAAAGCGGTCTGCCGGCGCTTTTCGGCCCTCGCTATTCGGCCGTCGCGCCCTGCTCGTCAGCGAGCTGCTGGATGCGCGCGGCAAGGTCGAGGTCGCGCGCCGTCACTTCTCCGACGTCGTGCGATGTCAGCTCGAACTCGATGCGGCCGTACTCCAGGTGCACGTCGGGGTGGTGGTTCAGCTCCTCGGCGACCTGGGCGACCGCGTCCAGCAACCGCACCGCTCCCGCGAAGTCGCCGGTGGCGTAGCTGCCCAGGAGCACGTCACCCAGATGGGCGAACGCGGTGCCCTCGAGCGCCGACTGCACTGCGGACGGATCGATCGGTTCGCTCATCTGCCCATTGTGCCCGCCCCGGCGCTCCCCCGCACGCGGAATGCCGGCGCGGTGCGCCGCTGCCTCTAGACGATGGCGAGCACGCTGGCCGGATCGCGCAGGATGCGACCGATGCCGGTGAGCAGGTGCGCCGCCTGCTCACCATCTGCCAGCCGGTGATCGAAGCTCAGGCTGAGCGTCATCACGTCGCGCAACGCGATGGCTCCCTCATGCTCACGTGGCTCGCGGCGCACGCTTCCCGTCGCGAGGATCGCCGCCTCGCCGGGCATCAGGATGGGGGTGCCCGCGTCGACGCCGAACACGCCGACGTTGCTGATGGTGATGGTGCCCCCGCGCAATCGCTCGGCCGGAGTCGACCCGGCACGGGCGGACGCTGCGAGCTCGCCGATGGCCGTCGCGAGTTCCGGCAGCGTGCACGCGTCGGCGGAGGGGATGCTCGGCACGATCAGTCCGCGCGGCGTCGCAACGGCGATGCCGAGGTCGACGTAGTGGAACTGCACGATCTGGCCTGCCGCCTCATCCCAGCGGCTGTTCAGGGTCGGGTTGGCACGCAGCGCGAGGCACAGGGCCTTGGCCGTCACCGCGAGCACGCCGATGCGCCGGCCGCCGAACGCCGGGTCGCTGCTCAGGCGTTGCGCGAGGCGAAGGGTCTCGGTGACGTCGACCGTCAGGAAGACGGTCGCCTGCGGGGCCGTGAACGCGCTGGCGACCATCGCCGCGGCCGTCGCCTTGCGGATGCCGTGGATGAGGGTGCGCGTCTCCCGTCGCCCGGTCGAGGCGTCGGAAGCGACGACGACATCGGGCGCGGGGCCCGTCTGACGCGGAGCCGCGGCGGCACGGACGTCGTCCCGGGTGATGAGCCCGTGCCGTCCCGATCCGTCGAGTGCGCTCAGGTCGACGCCGAGATCGTGGGCGAGCTTGCGCACCGGGGGCGTGGAGAGGGGCCGTGCTGCGGTGGCGGGTCGCCCCGACACGGGTGCGAATGCCACCGGCTCGTTGGTGGGCATATCGGAGGCGTCCTCGGGTGCCACCGGCACGAGGTCAGCGGCGAGCGCGGCTCGCCGGGGCCGACGCACGGGGCCGCCTGCCTTCGATGCGGTGGCGTCAACGGGGCCGTAGCCGACGAGGTGCGCCGCAGAGGGCTCGGCCGGTTCGGCCGGTTGGGAGGAGGACGTCGGGTTCCCTTCGACAGGCTCAGGGAACGAGCGCTCAGGGGTCGGCTGCTCAGGGAACGGCTGCTCAGGGAACGGCTGGGTCTCCTCCAGCTCGAACGCGACGATCGGCTCCCCCACCTCGACCGGAACCCCAGGTTCCGCATAGAGACGCGCGATGCGGCCGGCATAGGGCGAGGGAAGCTCCACGACGGCTTTCGCCGTCTCGACATCCGCAATCACCTGGTTCAGGCGCACGTCATCGCCGACGCTCACGTGCCAGGCGACGATCTCGGACTCGGTGAGCCCCTCTCCCAGGTCGGGCAACCGGAAATCGAGCAGGCTCACGAGCGGACCCCCGAGTTCTCGAGCGCGTCTCCGAGCGAGTTCGGCCGCCCCATCGCGCGATCCACTCCATCGAGGATGCGGTCCAGGTCGGGCACGTGATGCGACTCCAGCTTGGACGGCGGGTACGGGATGTCGAAGCCGGTCACCCGCACGGGCGCGTGCTCGAGGCTGTAGAAGCAGCGCTCGGTGAGAGCGGCGGCGATCTCGGCACCCACTCCCCCTTGCCCGGCGGCCTCGTGGGCGATCACCACCCGGCCGGTCTTGCGCACGGACGCCTCGAGGGTCTCGTAATCCACCGGGGAGAGCGAGCGCAGGTCGATCACCTCGATGGAGATGCCATCGGCCGCGGCGGCGCGCGCCGCATCCGTCGCCGTGCGCACGAGCGGACCGTAGGCGATGAGGGTGACGTCGCTGCCCGCGGTCACCACGCGGGCGCTGCCCATCGACGTGTCGTCGTCCAGGCGCACCTCGCCCTTGACCTGGTAGCGCCGCTTCGGCTCGAAGAACAGCACGGGGTCATCACTCGCGATCGCCTGCCGGATCATCGTGTACGCGTCCTGCGGGTTGGACACCGACACCACCCGCAGCCCGCTCGTGTGTGTGAAGTACGCCTCGGGCGACTCCGAGTGGTGCTCCGCCGCACCGATGCCGCCGGCGAAGGGCACGCGGATCGTGATGGGCATGCGCACGGCGCCACGGGTGCGATAGTGCAGCTTGGCGACCTGGCTCACGATCTGGTCGAAGGCGGGATAGATGAAGCCGTCGAACTGGATCTCGCACACCGGTCGGTAACCCCGGTAGGCGAGGCCGACGGCGGTTCCGATGATGCCCGCCTCGGCGAGGGGCGTGTCGAGAACGCGGCGGGGGCCGAACTCGCGCTGCAGTCCGTCGGTGATGCGATAGACGCCGCCGAGGTGCCCGATGTCCTCGCCGAGCAGCATCACCCGCTCGTCTGCGGCGAGCGCGTCGCGCAGGCCGGCGGTGATCGCCTTTCCGAGGGTGAGGGTCTGTGTGCCGGTGGAGACCGGGGTCGCGGTCGGGATCGGAGCCCTGGTCGTGCTCATCGCGCGTCCTGCTCGAACATGGCGAGGTAGCGCTCGAGCTGATCGCGCTGCCGCTCGATCATCGAGTTCGGCTCCGCATAGACGTTGTCGAACAGGGTGAGGGGCTCCGGATCGGCGAGCGCGAGGGTGGCGGCTCGCAGCTCTGCGGCCGCCGCCTCGCCCTTCTCGGCGATCTCGGCCTCGCGCTCGTCGTCGAGTTCGCCGAGTTCCCGCAGATGGCTGCGCAGGCGGGCGATCGGGTCGCGCTGGCGCCATTCCTCCAGCTCGGCCTCGATACGGTAGCGCGTGGGGTCGTCTGCCGTGGTGTGGGGGCCCATGCGATAGGTCACCGCTTCGATGAAGGTCGGTCCGCCGCCCGTGCGGGCGCGATCCAGCGCGAGGCGGGTGGCGGCCATCACGGCGAGCACGTCATTGCCGTCCACGCGCAGGCTCGGGATGCCGAAGCCGGGTGCGCGATCGGCGAGCGCCCGTCGCGCCTGCAGCGAGACGGGCTCGCTGATGGCCCACTGGTTGTTCTGGCAGAAGAAGACGACGGGCACCTGGAAGCTCGCGGCGAACACGAGCGCCTCGTTGACGTCGCCCTCGCTCGTCGCACCGTCACCGAAGTAGGCGATGGCGACGGCGTCGGCCCCGTCGTTCTGGATGCCGAGGGCGTAGCCCACGGCGTGCAGGGCCTGGGCGCCGATGATCACCTGCGGCGCCGCCATGCCGACGTCGTAGGGGTTCCAGCCGCTGGCGGCCGTGCCGCGCCAGACCGGCGAGATCTGGTCGATCGCCACGCCGCGGCACCAGGCGACGCCGTGCTCGCGGTAGCTGGAGAAGACGAAGTCCTCGTCCCTGAGGGCGCGCGCCGATCCGATCTGCGCGGCCTCCTGTCCGAGAACCGGAGGCCAGAGGCCCAGCTGGCCCTGTCGCTGCAGAGCGGTGGCCTCGGTGTCGATGCGACGCACGAGCACCATGTCCTCGTAGAGGCCGCGCAGCGCCGCGCCATCGAGGTCGGCGACCCGCGCGTCCCACGCGGGCTGGGGGGCCCTGCGCCCATCCGGGGCGAGCAGCTGCAGCAGATCGGTGAGCGACGGGGTGACTGTTTCGTGCATCGACATGGTGAGGGCCTCTTCTGCCGCAACCTCGGCCGGCGCGCCTTGTGGGCACCGCCGGTCGTCCCGCGGCGACGCTGCCGGGGATGCTCCAAGGGTAGGCGCCCCGAGCATCCCGCACAATGATCGCCGCACGAATTGAGCAGGGTGCACTGTTCGACGGGTAACGACGGTGCTACCGTTGCGCACTATGAGGACCATGGATGCCACCGACGTGCAGATGATCCGCGCGCTGATCGACGCTCCCCGCGCATCGAACGTCGCCCTCGCCGAGCGCCTCGGCCTCTCCCGCAATACGGTGCAGGCCCGCATGTCGAGCCTCGAGGCATCCGTGCTGGCCTCCGTCGAGCGGCGGATCGAGCCCGTGAGCCTCGGCTACCCGCTTACCGCCTTCATCGCGGTGCACGTGCGCCAGAAGTCGCTGAGCGACATCGTCTCGGCGATCGCCGCCATTCCCGAGGTCATCCAGGCGCACGGGCTCTCGGGCCAGGTCGACGTGCTCGTGCAGGTGGCGGCGCGCGACGCCGATCACCTGTTCCGCATCGACGCCGGCATCCTCGCGATCGAGGGCGTCGAGCGCACCGAGACCAGTCTCGCCATGGGCGAGCTCATCCCCTTCCGCATGCGGCCCCTGCTCGAGCAGGGCGCCCCGTGACGGATGCGGCGGCCCCTCCTCCACGCCCGGCAGCCGAGATCGATCCGGCGGCACTGCAGCAGGCCGTGAGGCTCGTGCGCGAACGGGATGCCGCCGCGCAACTCTGCATCATCCGCGACGGCGTCGTGGTGCTCGACGCGTCCGTGCGCTGCGCCGACGACGCGCTGTTCTGGACGTTCTCCGCGGGAAAGCCGTTCGTCACGGTTCTGCTGCTCATGCTCGCCGAGCGCGGGCTCGTCGATCTCGACGAGTCCGTGGCCTCCTACTGGCCAGAGTTCGCCCGTAACGGCAAGTCGGCCATCACCATCCGTCACGTGCTGCAGCACCGCAGCGGCTTCGCGACGACCGGCAGCCCGGTTGCCGATGCGCTCGCCATGTCGGATTGGCCTCGCATGATCGGCCGCATCGAGCGCACCCGGCCGCGGCACCCTCCGGGGTGGGGTCCGGCCTACCAGTGGATCGCATACGGTTTCATCATCGGGGAGATCGCCCAGCGGGTGAGCGGACGACCGCTGCCCGAGCTGCTCTCGACCGAGATCCTCGAGCCCCTCGAGCTGGCCGACACCTTCCTCGGCCTGCCGCCGCATCATCGTGCGCGATCGGTCGCGACGGCTGCCCCGGGGGTGAGCGGCGCCGCCGTGCGTTCCCTCGTCAATCGTCCGCGCACCCGCGCAGCCGTCATTCCCTCTGCGGGCATCTCGACGACGGCACGAGACCTCGCACGGTTCTACCTCGCCCTTCTCGGCGGCGGGGACGCGCCCCGACTGCTCGCACCCCAGACCCTCGCCGACGCACTCACTCCGACGAGCGACGGAATGCTCGATCGCTTCGCCCGCACCCCGATCCGGTGGTCCAACGGCTTCCAGATCGGCGGCTCCCGCGGTGTTCCGGGCGCCGTCAATCCGATGGGCACGCTCAGCAGCCCACGAGCATTCGGGCACAACGGCAGCAACTGCTGCATGGCGTGGGCCGATCCCGACCGCCGACTCGTCTTCAGCTACCTCACCAGTACGCTGCCGCCGGCCCGGGAGCGCTTCGATCACCTCGTGGCCGTGGCTGACGCCGTGCTCGCCGGCTGCCCGGGCTGAGCGAGAGCGTCCGGCGGCCGCCTCTCCGGAATGCAAAGAAACCCTTGCATAGTCTTGTTTGCAGAGGTATCTTTGCATCATGTCCGACGAGAAGCCTCCGCAGAGCAGTCCGCAGCATCCCGGACGGGATGCCGTGCTCGGCATGAGCGCCCTGCGCGGCCTCGCCCACCCGCTGCGCATCCGCATCCTCGACGAGCTCTCGGCCTACGGTCCACTCACGGCCACCGGCCTCGGCGAGCGGTTGGGCGAGTCCAGCGGCGTCATGAGCTACCACCTGCGCCAGCTGGAGAAGCACGACCTCGTGCGCGAGGACACCAGCAGGGGAACGGCACGCGAGCGCTGGTGGGAGCGCCGGCCCGGCTCGATCGCCGCGCCGGAGCCACGGGAATTCGCGCCCGGCAGCGCCGAGCGCCTCGCCACCGAACTCATCGAAGAGGAATGGAACCGCGGTCGCGAGCGCAACTACCACGACTTCATCACCGAGGGCGAGAAGGTCTTCGGTGAGGAGTGGCTCGACGTCGCCGTCGGCGACACCATCAACCTGCGACTGACGCCCGAACAGCTGAAGCAGCTCGTCGCCGACATCGACGTGGTGCTCTGGCGCTACCTCGACGCGTACAAGAGAACACCGACGCCGGGATCGCGCCCCGTGCAGATCCACATCAACGCCTTCCCGCTCGTGCGCGGCGAGATCTTCGACGGCGAGACGGACTCCAGTGCTTCACCCTCAGAGGAGGACCAGCGATGAACGCAGCAATAGCATCTCCCCTCGGCACCGCCGGTGCGTCGGCGCGGGGCGTCAACGGCCTGGCCATCCGCATCGGGCGAGCGCTCGAGGCGTGGGGGCGCCGACGCTCGCTGCGTGTGCCGGATCGGGAGCAGCTCACCCTGCGGCTCGCCGCGGCGGCCGAGGCCGCAGCCGCGCGTCGCGACAACGATTCGTCGGTGCTGCTGGGAACCTACGCGCCCCTGCGCTGAGCAGCCGTCACAACCAGCCGTTCTGCTCGGCGATCCGGGCGGCATCGGCACGGTTACGTCCGCCCGTCTTGCCGATGACGTTCGAGAGGTGATTTCGCACCGTGCCCTCCGAGAGGTGCAGGATGCGCGCGATCTCGGCGATGGAACCACCGGACCTGGCGACCTGCAGCACGCCCTTCTCCCGTTCCGTCAGCGGCGAGTAGCCCTGCGCGAGAGACTCGGCGGCGAGTGCGGGATCGACCACCCGCAGGCCCATCGCGACCCGGCGTACCGCGTCGGCGAGTTGCGCGGCCGGGGTGTCCTTCACGACGAAGCCCGAAGCGCCCGCTTGGATGGCCCGGGTCAGGTAGCCGGGCCGCCCGAAGGTCGTCACGATGAGGATGCGGCACTGCGGCACCTGCCGCCGCAACTGCCCGGCTGCGGCGATGCCGTCCATGCCCGGCATCTCGATGTCGAGCAGGGCGACATCGGGGGCCGCGGCGAGGGCTGCGGCGACGACCTCGTCTCCACGACCCACCTCGCTGACGACCTCGATGTCGTGTTCGAGGCTGAGCAGCGCCGAGAGCGCTCCCCTGACCAGGGCCTGGTCATCGGCGATGAGCAAGCGGATCACGTGCGCACCATGAGGCTGAGGCCGCCGAGCTCCGAGGTCGTCATGGACAGACGTGCACCCACGGCCTCCGCACGTTCCCTCAACCCGGTCAGCCCGGTGCCAGGCACCTGGCTGGCGACCCCGATGCCGTCATCGGCCACCTCGATGGCGTCTGCGTCGAGGCGCACGCGGCACAGGTGAGCGCCGGAGTGCCGGATGACGTTCGTGACCCCCTCGCGCACCACCCAGGCGGCGAGCTCGCGTCGCTCGGGAGGAACGGCATCCGTCGTCGAGGGCAGGTCTGCCGTGATGCCGGCGCTCGAGAGGGCGGAGCGGGCGGCCGCCAGTTCCGCGACCAGGTTCACGCCACGGAATCCCGCGACAGTGGAGCGCACGTCGGCGAGCGCCACCCTGGAGAGGTCCTCGACCTCGCCGATCTCGCGGCGGGCGCGTTCCGGGTCCACATCCATCAGTCGCCTCGCCAGTTCGGCCTTGACCGTGATGACGGTGAGGGAATGCCCGAGGATGTCGTGCATGTCGCGGGCCACCCGACTGCGCTCCTGCTCAGCCGCAAGGCGTTCCATCTCGCGCTGTGTCGCCGTCAGCTGGTTCATCGACGCCAGCACCCGTGCGAAGGACGCCATCATCATCGAGATCGAGAGGATGATCACCGGCCCGTAGAAGAGCCCCTCACTCCAGCCGTTCCCCATGAACTCGAAGACGGCCCCGAGCGCCGCCAGCCCGAAGATGAGCCACCACGTCTGGCCCCACGAGAGCACGGCCATGCCGATGATGACGCCGACATAGGTCCAGAGACCCGACACGCCCCAGGCGAGCCACGGCACCAGCGTGAGCGAGAGCAGGAAGAGCCCCGTCGGGACGAACAGTCGCGTGCCTCGGGGAAGCGCCCAGCACAGCGGAGCCGCGATCGCGAACGCGATGCCGAACAGCACAACGAGGGCGATGCCCCATGCCGGCGCCGGCCCAGAATCCTCCTGGGCGATGTTCACCGCGATGGCGATCAGCCAGATGTCGGCGAGGGCGGCGCCGACGTACCAGCGCGCCGCGCTGTTCGACCAGAGCACGGTGCGCACTCCCGCCCGCCGTGCGATCGCCATCGACGGAGGCAGGATGGGCCAGCCGGGGCCGGCCCACTGCTCATCGACGCCCTGTCGCTGCACGTCGTCCACCCTACTCAGCCCCTCTTCGCTCCACTGACCTGTCCGTGCACGACCGACGGTTCGCCCTAGACCCGCTTGGTGTCGCGGCGGAACAGCAGCGCCGTGCCCACCGCGAAAATCGCGAACCAGCACACCGCGTTCACCAGCACGAGAGCGTCGAATCCCTGACCCGTGAGCGGTGCGCGGGCGATCTCGCCGATGCCGTAGACCGGCGTCCACGCCGCGACATCCTGCATGATCGGCGGCATCATGCTCACCGGGTAGAACAGGCCGCCGATGAACGAGAAGAACACCACGACGAGGCTCGTGACCTGCATCGCGTTCTCGCCGGGAACGAGGTAGCCGAACAGCAGGCCGAGCGTGGTGAACACCGCCGAGCCCAGCAGCCAGGCTGCCAAGCCGGAGAAGATCCACTGCGCGGCCGACATATGCACGCCGCTGATGACGCCGGCGAGATAGGTCGCCACCACGGCGATGAGTCCGAACATCATTCCGGCGATGAGTTTCATGGCCACGTTCGCCATGGGGTTCAGGGGCGTCAGGCGCAACTGCCGGCTCCACCCGAGCGCCCGCTCCGTCGCGACCGCTCCTCCAGCGTTGGTGGCCGACATCATCGCCCCGTAGAGCGCCATCGAGACCATGATGTAGGCGGCGACCGACAGGCCGCCCTGCGCGAGTGGAACTTCGGTGAGGGCAACGTCGTGGTTCGGATAGCCGGCGAGGTAGTACATCAGCACGGGAAAGACGACGGTGAACGCGATCGAACGACGGTTGCGCAGCTTCCGGCGCAGTTCGATGCCGAGGAAGGTGAGGTTGAAGCCGCCGAGCGGCGCGGCCGTGCGCTCCAGGCTGACGCGATCTTCGATGGCGGTGCTCATGAGGGCTGTCCTTCCGAAGTAAGTGCGATGAAGACGTCTTCGAGCCCCTGCGCGGTGATCTCGATGTCGTACGCGGCGGTCTGGGTGAGCAGGTAGCGGGCCACCGCATCCGAATCGCCCGTGGTGATGCCGATGCGCTGTCCTCGGCGCTCGACACCGATCACGCCGGGCAGGGCAGCGAGCGCGTCGGCGTCGACCTGCTCGATCGTGGCGCGCACCGTACGGTCGGCTGCGAGGTTCTTCACCTCGGTTGCCGTGCCGTCGGCCACCACGCGCCCGTGGCGCAGAAGCACGATGCGGTCGGCGTAGGCGTCGGCCTCGTCGAGGTAGTGCGTGGCGAAGAGCACGGTGCGTCCGCGCTCCGCGTCCGCGCGGATGGCACCCCAGAAGTCGCGGCGACCCTCCACGTCCATGCCCGTCGTCGGCTCGTCGAGGATGAGCAGTCCCGGATCACTGAGCAACGCCATCGCGAACCGCAGGCGCTGCTGCTCGCCGCCGGAGCACTTGCCCACCATGCGGTCGGCGATCAGCGTGATGCCCGCGCGCTGCATCACGTCATCGACCGGGCGCGGGTCGGTGAACAGCGATGCCGTGAGGCGTACCGTCTCGCGCACCGTCAGGTCCTTCAGCAGTCCGCCGGTCTGAAGCACCGCCGATACGAGCCCTTGGGAGATCGCGGCGCGGGGCGAACGGCCGAAGATGCGCACGCTGCCGCTGTCGGGTGAGGCGAGTCCGAGCATCATGTCGATGCTCGTGGTCTTGCCGGCGCCGTTGGGTCCGAGGAAGGCCACGATCTCGCCCGGTCGCACCCGCAGATCGATGCGGTCGACCGCTCGGACCGACCCGTAGGCCTTGCTCAGGCCGACCGCGTCGATGGCCGGCAGCGCCTCGAGGGCGGCGACGTCTGACTCGTCCCGCGCACGTATTTCTGTATCCATGCCCCCAATCCTGCGGGGGCATGGCGGGAACGACCCGTCACTGCCGTCGTGATCGCGGCATGACGTTTGTCACGATCCCCCGGAACGACGGATGCCCGCCGCCCGACCCGATCGCCCGCATGGTGCGGGGCCTCGGGCCGGACGACGGGCATCCGTCGTCGTGCGGGAACTACTCGGCGTTCACGCTCTCAGGCTGCTGAGCGCCCTCGGCGGGAGCTGCGGCCTCGCCGGCGCCCTCGGCCTCGTCGGCGATGACCGGGGCGAGCGAGAGCTTGCCGCGGTCGTCGATCTTCGTGATCTCGACGAGCACCTTCTGACCGACACCGAGAACGTCTTCGACGTTCTCGACGCGCTTGCCGCCGGCGAGCTTGCGCACCTCGCTGATGTGCAGCAGGCCGTCCTTGCCCGGGAGCAGGGAGACGAACGCGCCGAAGGCCGCGATCTTGACGACGGTTCCGAGGAACTGCTCGCCGACCTCGGGGTTGGTCGGGTTGGCGATCGCGTTCACCCGCAGGCGGGCAGCCTCGGCCGAGGGGCCGTCGACCGCACCGATGTAGACGGTGCCGTCCTCCTCGATGGAGATGTCGGCGCCGGTCTCGTCCTGGATGGAGTTGATCGTCTTGCCCTTGGGGCCGATGAGCTCGCCGATCTTGTCGACGGGGATCTGCACGCTGATCACGCGCGGAGCCGTCGGAGCCATCTCGTCGGGAGCGTCGATGGCCGCGTTCAGAACCTGCAGGATCGTGGTGCGCGCATCCT
Source organism: Rathayibacter sp. YIM 133350 (assembly GCF_037404875.1). Taxonomy (NCBI): domain Bacteria; kingdom Bacillati; phylum Actinomycetota; class Actinomycetes; order Micrococcales; family Microbacteriaceae; genus Rathayibacter; species Rathayibacter sp. YIM 133350. The sequence goes on along the minus strand of NZ_JBBELO010000007.1, from coordinate 92,215 downwards.
TGGCCTGCTTGAGGGCGGCACCGAGCACGGACGCGGGGATGCCGTCGAGCTTGGTGTCGAGCTGGATCGCGGTGACGAACTCGCTGGTACCGGCGACCTTGAAGTCCATGTCGCCCAGGGCGTCTTCGGCACCGAGGATGTCGGTCAGGGCCGCGTAGCGGGTCTGGCCGTCGATGGTGTCGGAGATGAGGCCCATGGCGATGCCGGCGACCGGGGCGCGCAGCGGCACACCGGCGTTCAGCAGCGACAGGGTCGAGGCGCACACGGAGCCCATGGAGGTCGATCCGTTGGATCCGAGTGCCTCGGAGACCTGGCGGATCGCGTAGGGGAACTCCTCGCGCGAGGGCAGCACCGGAACGAGGGCGCGCTCGGCGAGAGCACCGTGTCCGATCTCGCGACGCTTCGGCGAACCCACGCGGCCGGTCTCACCGGTCGAGTAGGGCGGGAAGTTGTAGTTGTGCATGTAGCGCTTGTGCTTCTCGGGCGTGAGCGCGTCGATCTGCTGCTCCATCTTGAGCATGTTCAGCGTGGTGACACCCAGGATCTGGGTCTCGCCGCGCTGGAAGATCGCCGAGCCGTGCACGCGCGGGATCACGGCGACCTCGGCGTCGAGCGGGCGGATGTCCGCGAGCCCGCGGCCGTCGATGCGGATGCCCTCGTTCAGCACACGGGTGCGCATGACGAGCTTGGTGACCGACTTGTAGGCGGCGCTGAACTGGTGCAGTGCACCGGCCTCGAGCTCACCGGCGTCGACCTTGGCCGTGATGGCCTGCTTGACGCGCGCCTTGAGCTCGTCGTCCGCGTTCTGGCGGGCGATCTTGTCGGCGATCTGGTAGACGCCCTTGAGCTCGTCGTAGGCGAGGCCGGCGACGGCGTCATACGTGGACTGCTCGTAGGGCGGGAACACCGGGAAGTCGGCGGTCGGCTTGGCGGCCGCAGCGGCGACCTTCGCCTGTGCCTCGACCAGCTGGGCGATGAACGGCTTGGCCGCCTCGATGCCCTCGGCGATGACCTCTTCGTTCGGCTTGACGGCGCCGCCCTGGATGAGGTTCCAGGCGCCGTCGGTGGCCTCTGCCTCGATCATCATGATCGCGACATCCTGGTTGCCGGACTCGTCGGTGACGACGCGACCCGCGACGACCATGCTGAAGACGGCATCCGCGAGCTGCGAGTACTTCGGGAACGCGACCCACTGGCCCTTGCCGTGCTCGGTGGGGATGAGCGCGAGGCGCACACCGCCGATGGGGCCCGAGAACGGGAGGCCGGCGAGCTGGGTCGACATCGACGCCGCGTTGATGGCGAGCACGTCGTAGAGCTCGTCGGGCTCGATGGCCAGAACCGTCACGACGACCTGGATCTCGTTGCGCAGGCCGTCGACGAACGACGGACGCAGCGGACGGTCGATGAGGCGGCAGGTGAGGATCGCCTCGGTCGAGGGGCGGCCCTCACGACGGAAGAACGATCCGGGGATGCGGCCGGCGGCGTACATGCGCTCTTCGACGTCGATCGTCAGCGGGAAGAAGTCGAAGTTGTCCTTCGGCTGCTTGGAGACGCTCGTCGCCGAGAGAAGCATGGTCTCTTCGTCGATGTAGGCGGCAGCAGAGCCCTGGGCCTGCTGGGCGAGACGGCCGGTCTCGAAGCGGATGGTGCGGGTGCCGAACGAGCCATTGTCGATGACGGTCTCGGCGAACGTGATTTCTGGACCTTCCAAGAGGTCTTTCTCCTTTGTTTAACGTCGCGACCGTATGGGCACGACTCCTACGCAGGAGCAGGGGGAACAGGCAGATTTCAGCGCGTCAGGTTGATTCGCTTGCGCTGGCCACCAGTAGAAGTCCACCAAACGGATGCCGCGAATCGGCCGCTTGGTAAGCCACCACAGGGGACCAGCATCCTGCCAGCCTGCTCCGTTGGTGCTCTCTTCAATTGTGAGCAGCCCACATGTGGGCCACACCAACACTAGCAGAGACCCGCCTCAGAGGGCCTCTCGGCGCCGCGCGCGAGCGCCACGAGGGCGTCGTGCTTTGCGGCGCGGCCCTCGCCGGCGGTGTGCCCGCGCAAGCGCCGGAGCGCCCACGGCGCGGCGTGCGCGACGAGCCATCGACCCGTGGGCACGGCCGCCTCCTCCGTGGCGTGCACGCTCTCCTCGTGCACCGCCAACTCGAGGCCGCCGAGGGTCTGCGCATCCGGTACGCCGAGCATCGTTCCGGCGGTGTACGCGAGGGCGCGATGGCCACGTGAGTTCAGGTGCACGCGATCGGCGGCCCACATCTCGGGAGCGCGCAGCTGCTCGAAACTGCGCGTGTCGAGCACGATCGCGCCGGTGCCGTCGATGGCATCCACCAGCCGCTCATTGAAGGCCGCGAAGCGGGCATCCAGCGCGCCCAGGTACGGGCGACGAGGGCTGAAGGCCGTGACGACGAGCACGTCGCGGGCCGGCGCCACGAGGCGCCCGATGCCCTCGGCGAGGATGTCGGCCGTGACCCGCGGATCGACGTGCGGCTTGACGAGGTCGTTGCCGCCGACGAGTACCGAGACCAGGTCGGCTCCGAGCTCGATGGCCTGCGGCATCTGCTCGGTGATCACCTCGGCCGTGCGCCGTGAGCGCACGGCGAGATTCGCGTAGCGCAGCGGATCGGTCGCCGGTCTCGAGTACGCGAGCAGCAGGGCGAGCCGGTCGGCCCAGCCCCGGTACTGGCCGGCCGGCATCCGCGAGGTGTCGCACAGCCCTTCGGTCAGCGAGTCGCCCAGGGCGACGTAGCGCTTCCACGGCGGCTGAAGGGGCGCGCCCGCAACGGCGCCGACGGATGCGGCCTTGGCGACCGGCCGGTCGCGCAGGCTCACGGACCGCGGCCCTGAGGGGGCGGGCGAGGGAGCGGCTGTCGCTGCCGGCACGCGCGTCGCGATGGCGTCGCGGTAGTGGCCGATGAGTTCCTCGCCCAGACTGCTCCAGCTGCGATCGGCGACCGATGCCCGCGCGGCGGCTCCGAAGGCGCGGCGCTTCGCGCCGTCACCGGCGAGGTCGAGCACGCGGGCACGCAGTTCGGCGAGGTTGCCGGGTTCGTAGAGCCATCCGGTCACGCTGCTGTGCACGAGGTCGAGAGGGCCGCCGCTGCCGGTCGCGACCACGGGCACCCCGCTGGCGAGCGCTTCCTGCACGCTCTGGCAGAAGGTCTCGGTCTCGCCCGGGTGCACGAACACGTCCAGGCTCGCGAGAGCCTGCGCGAGCTCGTCACCGGCGAGGAAGCCGGTGAACAGTGCGCTGGGCAGCATCCGTTCCAGAGCGGGCCGGGAAGGTCCGTCGCCGATGACGACGAGGCGGGTACCGGGAAGGTCGGTGATCGCGCGCAGGTCCTCCACCTGCTTCTCGGCGGCGAGGCGGCCGACGTACCCCACGAGCACCTCACCGGCCGGTGCTACGGCCGCCCGCCAGCTCTCGCTTCGTCGGGCGGGCTGGAAGCGCTGCGCATCCACCCCGCGCGCCCACGTGCGGATGTGCGGCACTCCGAGCGCCTCGAGTTGGGCGACGGATGCAGTGGAGGGCGCGAGGGTCAGGGTGGCGCGGGCGTGCAGCCGCGCCACGTGCCGGGCGAGCGCTGGGGCGGCACCGGGGATGCCGTAGCGCTCGGCATACCCGGCGATATCGGTCTGGTAGATCGCCACCGTCGGCACGCCGAGGTGTTCGGCGGCGCGGACGGCCTGCCATCCGAGCACGAAGGGCGACGCGAGGTGCGCCACGTCGGGCCGGAACTGCTCGATGATGCCCGCGAGGCGACCGGCCCGGGCGAAGGTGAGGCGAACCTCGGGGTAGGAAGGCAAGGGCACGGAGCGCAACAGGGCCGTGGCGGCGCCGTGCAGGCCCTGGTCGATCGGGCCCGACTTCGGAGCGACGACGAGCGCCTCGTCGCCTCGGGATTCCAGGTGGCGCAGAACCTGCAGGAGGGAGTGCGTCACGCCATTCATGTGCGGGAGGAAGGACTCTGCGAACAGTACGACTCTCACGCCGTCAGGATGCTCGCCCGAGATGGCCGCAGGATGGCCGACAACCCCTCTCGGCGAAGGATTCACGAGGTGTACCGCTCGCGTTACCCCCGTTCCGAGGACGCCGGCGGCACGGTGTCGCTCTCCGTTCACCTGTGCGCGCTAGAACACAGTCGTGGATCAGGCGTGGCTCGAACACATCGCGGCCTCGCCGTGGCTCTACCCCGCGCTGTTCGCGCTCGTGGTGGGAGACGCCTTTCTCGTCGTACTGCCGAGCGAGACCTTCATCGTCACGCTCGGGGCCCTCTGGGCGGCGACGGGTGCTCCCTCCCCCGCGATCGTGATCCCCATCGCGGCCGCCGGAGCGCTCACCGGCGATCTCGCGTGCTTTCTTCTCGGACGAGAGGTGGGCCTGGACCGGTGGGCCTGGCAGCGGAGGGGCCGCATCGGGCGGGCCATCGACCGCGCGCGGCTCGGCATCCACCGACGCGCCGCGGTGCTCGTCTTCACCGCGCGGTACGTGCCGTTCGCGCGCATCGCGGTGAACCTCGCGGCGGGATCGAGCGGGCTCGCGCTGCGGCGCTACCTCCCGCTCTCGGCTGGGGCCGGGCTGGCGTGGGCCGTCTACAACACCGCGGTGGGCGCCACCGTGGGGGCAGCCCTCTCGGCCACCCCGTTGCTAGCCATCATCGTCTCGGTCGTCGTGGCCGTGCTCGTCGGCCTGCTCGTGGATGCGGTCTCTGCACGTCTTGCCGCCGGCAAGGCGGCGCGCGCGGCATCCGCAGCCGTTGTTCCGGCCGACACGGCGGGCCCAGCGAGCCCGTCGGGTGAGGCGTAATCTGGAGCCATGGATTCCGAACAGAAGCCCGAAGCGGCATCCGACGACGTGAAGCGCAAGTTCCGGGAGGCGCTGGAGAAGAAGAACGCGCGCTCGTCGCGGAAGGGCGAGGCGCATCTCGACGGCGGCTCGCCGATCAACCACGCGCACGGAAGCGCCGACAACCGCCAGGAGTTCCGCCGGAAGAGCGGCGGCTGAGCCCCTCGCCCCTCCGGTTCCCCGCCGCCCTTTCCGAAAAGCGAGGAGATTCCGAGAAGCGAGGCGATTTTGGCCGACACGCCGACACGCCGCCCCGAACGGACGGCGTGTCATGCGAATCTCCTCGCTTTTCGGAATCTCCTCGCTTTTCGGGGAGGCGGCCTACTGCGCTGAGAAGCCGCCCGTGACGCTGAAGCCGGCGTCGAGCGCGAACGCGTCGCGCATGTGCTGCGACCGGTCGGATGCGGCGATCAGCGGAGCGAGCTCGCTGGCGGCGCGCTCGATGCGGTCGGGCAGGGGCCGCACCGAATCCGAGACGCTGCCCCAGTCCTCAGCGGCGGCGTAGACGCCGGTCGGAACGGCAACGGCATGCAGGTAGCTGAACAGCGGCCGCAGTGCGTGGTCGAGCGCGAGCGAGTGCCGGGGCGAGCCGCCGGTCGCGCCGAGGAGCACGGGCATGCCCTCGAGCGACTTCGGGTCGAGCACGTCGATGAACGACTTGAAGAGGCCGCTGTAGCTCGCCGAGAAGATCGGGCTGACGGCGATGAGACCGTCGGCACCCGTGACCTTCTCGATGCTCGTCTCGAGGGTGGGGCTCGGGAATCCGGTGATGAGGTTGTTCGTGACGTCGCGGGCGATGTCACGCAACTCGATCACGCTCACCTCCGCCTCGACGCCGTGCACGTCGCGCAGACGGGCGACGGTGGCATCGGCAAGCCGGTCGGCGAGCAGCCGGGTCGATGAGGGCTGGCTGAGTCCCGCGGAGAGGACGGCGAGTCGCTTGGTGGTCATGCTCATGCTCCCTTCGAGACGAGACCGAACGCAGCGCCCGATCCCTTGCTTCCGGTCGACCCGGCGGATGCCGCCGCGTCGTCGGAGGCATTCGAACGGGCGGCGACGCGCTCGGCGTTGCGGCGGGCCACCATCGCCTCGTGCGTGGGACCGTCGGGCACGTGAGCGGGACGCTTGGCGTCGAGCTCGCGGCGCAGCACCGGCACGACCTCCTCGCCGAGGATGTCGAGCTGCTCGAGAACCGTCTTCAGCGGCAGGCCGGCGTGATCCATGAGGAAGAGCTGGCGCTGGTAGTCGCCGTAGTATTCCCGCATCGACATGTAGCGGTCGATGACCTCCTGAGGGCTGCCGACGGTGAGCGGCGTCATCTCGGTGAACTCCTCGAGCGAGGGTCCGTGGCCGTACACCGGCGCATTGTCGAAGTAGGGGCGGAACTCGTTCACAGCATCCTGCGACTTGGCCCGCATGAAGACCTGGCCGCCGAGGCCGACGATCGCCTGGTCGGCGCTGCCATGTCCGTAGTGCTCGAAGCGCTGGCGGTACAGCCCGATCAGGCGCATGTAGTGCTCCTTGGGCCAGAAGATGTTGTTGGCGAAGAAGCCGTCGCCGTAGTAGGCGGCCTGCTCGGCGATCTCGGGCGAACGGATGCTGCCGTGCCAGACGAACGGGGGAACCTCATCCAGCGGACGCGGCGTGGACTGGAAGCCCTGCAGCGGGGTGCGGAAGCTGCCCTGCCAGTCGACGTAGTCCTCGCGCCACAGGCGGTGCAGCAGCGCGTAGTTCTCGATGGCGAGCTCGATGCCCTGGCGGATGTCCTTGCCGAACCACGGATAGACGGGGCCGGTGTTTCCGCGGCCGAGCGTGAGGTCGACGCGGCCGTCGGCCAGGTGCTGCAGCATCGCGTAGTCCTCGGCGATCTTCACCGGGTCGTTCGTGGTGATGAGCGTCGTGGCTGTCGAGAGGATGAGCCGCTCGGTCTGGGCCGCGATGTAGGCCAGCGTGGTCGTCGGCGAGGAAGAGAAGAACGGCGGATTGTGGTGCTCACCGAGCGCGAAGACGTCCATTCCGACCTCTTCGGTCTTCTTGGCGATCTCGACGATCGCCTTGATGCGCTCGCCCTCGGTCGGCGTGCGACCCGTCGTGGGGTCCTCGGTGATGTCGCTCACCGTGAAGATGCCGAACTGCATTTCGTGGCCTCCTGGTCCACTCACCTTTTCCATGCATTTGCATGTACGGCCGATGTAACGCATCCAGGCGGAATCTATTCCCGCGGTGCGCGCATGACGTCGCCGGGCGGCATCCGCCGGGAATCACTCGAAGGCGAGCACCACTTTTCCGCGCACGTGACCGGCTTCGAGCCGTGCGTAGGCCTCCCGCACGCGCTCGACGGGAAAGACGGAATCGATGGGGAAGACGAGCCCGTCGGCGATGAGCTGGGCCATGTGCTCGAGCTCGCCGAGGTTCGCCTGGGCGCCGCCGACCTGCAGGATGCCCTCGGTCTTCTCGCTCCCGCGGCCGGCGATGGTGTTGATGCGATCGCGCGGCACGCCGAGCTCGAGGGCGAGCTCGATGCTGGCCTCTCCCTGGTTGTCGAGCACCGCCGTCACGCCCTGCGGCGCTGCGGCACGGATGCGATCGGCCGCCCCCTCGCCGTAGGTGACGGGCGTGACGCCGAGGCGTTCGAGGAACTCGTGGTTGGCCTCGCTCGCCGTGCCGATCACGCGGGCGCCTCGGCCGACGGCGAGCTGCGCGGCGAGCACGCCGACGCCGCCGGCCGCCGCCGTCACGAGCACGGTGTCGTCGGGCGTCGGATCGATGGCGCGAACGGATGCCCACGCCGTGCGACCGACGATGTCGAGCGCTCCGGCCTGCTCCCAGCTGATGCCGCGCGGCTTGCGCACGAGCTTCCCGGCGGGGACGACGGCGAAGTCGGCCTGGGCAAAGAAGCGGTGGCCGCCGAAGACCTCATCCCCCACGCTCCACCCCTCGACCCCGTCGCCGACCTCGTCGATGACGCCGGCGAAGTCGTTGCCGTTCCCGGCCGGTAGCCGCGGGCATCCGTACGCCTCGGCCACCTGCCGGAAGCGGATGATCTTCCAGTCGACGGGGTTCAGGCCCGCTGCGGCGACGCGCACACGCACCTCCCCTGGGCCGGCATGCGGCGGATCGACATGCACGACCTCGAGCACGTCCGTCGGTCCGAAGCGGTCGAACTGCACTGCGCGAGCCATGGTTCCCCCTCTCGAAGGCGCCGGGTGCGGGCGCTCCTCAAGGCTATGCGTCCGGGGCGTTGCGGCCTCAGGCGTTTGACAGTGCAGCACGGCGGATGTAGCGGCATCCGCCCGTAAACTCGAGGGATGGCTACCGTGAACCTGAACATGGAGACGTTCGAGAAGACGATCACCGATGGGGGCATCGTGCTCATCGACTACTGGGCGGAATGGTGCGGCCCGTGCCGCCAGTTCGGCCCGACGTTCGAGGCCGCCTCGGAGAAGAACCCCGACATCACCTTCGCGAAGGTCGACACCGAGGCCGAGCGTGAGATCGCGGGCGGCATGGGCATCCAGTCGATCCCGACGCTCATGGTCTTCAAGGACGGCATCGGCGTGTTCTCGCAGGCCGGAGCGCTCCCCGCACCCGTGCTCGAAGACCTCATCGGCCAGGTGCGCGACCTCGACATGGATGCGGTGCGGGCCCAGATCGCCGAGCAGGAGGCCCACGCCGAGACCGACGACGCGATCGAATCGATCGAGCGCAGCGAGCTCTAACCCGCGCGCCTGGCCCGTCCTGGCCGGATCCCCCGAAAGCGAGGCGATCTCGCGGGACTCGCCGCGTCAGCAGGCCGAAACGCCGCGTTTCGCGCGAGATCGCCTCGCTTTTCGGGATGTCCTCGCTTTTGGGAAGGGCGGGTGCCTAGGTTGCCTGCGGGCGACGGAGGAGGGCTCCCTCGGCACGCACCGTCGCCGCCGCGATCACCATCGCCTCGTCGAGCAGCTCGCGCCAACCCTCTGCATCGCCCGGCACCCCCGCGTTCACGATGCGGCGAACGGATGCCGCGAGCGTCGCGTCCCCGGCCCCCATGGTGTCGATGACCGCGCCGTCGAGGTGCGCGATGGGCGCATCCACCCGGGTTCCGTCCGCCAGTCGCACGCGCGCGCCGGCAGCGCCGGCCGTCGCCAGCACGGCTCGTGCGCCGGCCGCGCTGGCGAAGTCCTCGAGATCATCCAGGCTCGCTCCCAGCAGCAGCGCGGCGTCCTCGTCGCCGACCTTCACGAGCGTGGCACCGGCGGCGAGCCTGCGGAAGCCCTCCAGGAACGCGCCGCGGTCGCGCATCATGCCCGCACGCGGGTTCGGGTCGACGATCACCTCGTATCCGGCCGTCGCCGCAGCGAGCGCCGCCGCCTGGCCGGCGTCGTCGAAGGGGAAGCAGCTCACGACCACCGCAGGCGCCGCGGCGATCGCCTCCTTCGCCCGTCCGATGTCGAAGACGCGCTCACGGGCCGCCTCATTGAACGAATAGCGCGGCTCGCCGCCCACCCGCTCCGAGACCGCTCGGGCCGTTCCGTTCGGTGCCTCACCGGTGAGCAGCTCGACGTCGAACCGCTCGAGATAGCTGCGGATCTCGTGCCCGGCGGCATCCGTCGCCACCTGCGCCAGCAACGTGCTCGGCACGCCGAGCACCGCCAGCCCGACGGCGACGTTCAGACCGGCGCCGCCCACGAACTCGCGCGTCCCCGACTCGTCGTGGAGCTCATCGATGAGCGCATCGCCGACGACGAGAACACGCCCTCCGGCCGTCACATCAGCGCCTGCCTCACGGCCAGCCTCCCGGCGGTTCTCACTCTCGGGCACGGATCTCCCCGCTTCCCCGCGCGATGAGGCGCGTCGGCACGATCAGTCGCTCGCTCGGGGCGTCGTCGCCGTCGAGTCGGGCGAACAGCCGCTCGGCCGCGACCGCGCCGATGCGCGCAGGGTCTTGGGCGATCACGGTCAAGCCGGGCTCGATCATGTCGGCGAGCGAGATGTCATCGAAACCGACGAGCGCTGTCGTGCCCTGCAGCCCGCGGGCACGCAGGCCGCGGATCGCGCCGATCGTGATGAGGTTCTGGCCGCTGACGAGCGCGGTCGGCGGATGGTCGGACGCGAGCAGGTTGAGCGTCGCCGAGGCCGCGCTCGCCTCGTCATCCAGGCCGGCCACGACGAACTCGTCGGGCGCGTCCAGACCTGCACGCCCCATCTCCTCGATGAACCCGCGACGTCGCTCGCGCGCCGTCTGGATCTCGAGCCGATCCCCGAGATACGCGATGCGGGTGTGCCCGTGGTCGATCAGGTGGCGGGTCGCTATGGCCATGCCGGCCGCGTTGTCGCTGACGACGGCGTCCGCGACGAGGTCGACGGGCTCGCGGTCGACGAAGACGAGGGGCGTTCCGCGTTCCTGCTCGGGGAGCAGGTAGGCCTGGCTCCGCGAGATGGTGGTGAGGATGAGGCCGTCGACGCGACGACGGAGGAACGCCGAGATGCTCTCCTGCTCGCGTTCGGCCTCGTCGTCCAGGCTCGAAGCGAAGACGGCGAAGCCGCGGTCGCGCGCCGCCTCCTCCACGGCGCGGTGCAGCGCGCCGGAGAACGGGTTCTCGACGTTGCCGACGAGCAGCCCGAGCGTACGGGTGCGCCCGTCGGCCCGGCGCAGGTTTCCGGCATGCAGGTCGGGTTGGTAGTCCAGTTGCCGTGCCGCGGTCCTCACTCGCTCGATGGTGCTCGCCGACACGTTCGGCTCGCCGTTGATCACCCGGGAGACGGTCTTGATGCCCACCCCGGCGCGCGCGGCGACATCGCGCATGGTCGGCCGTTTGCGTCTGTCGGCATCCGCGTGGTCGCGGTTCGACAACGATGTCACATTCGCCTCCCATTGCCCGTGATGGTCTTGACTCTACAACAGGAATGCTCTAAACCTGAGTCTTGACATCGATGTCAGACAACGATGTCATCCACCTCGACCAAGGAGATTCCCCGATGAATCGCACAGCCCTCCGCCCGCCCGTCCGGCGACTGCTCGCCGTCGGCGTCGCGGCCACCCTCACCATCGGCACCCTCGCCGGCTGCTCCTCCGGCGGCGGCTCTTCGAGCGCCTCGGGCTCCTCCGACGACATCGGCGTCTCGCTGATCGTCAAGACCACCTCGAACCCCTTCTTCGTCGCCATGGAAGACGGTGCCAAGGCCGCGGCAAAGAAGCTCGGCGTGAACCTCACCCTGGCGGCAGGCAAGGAGGACGGCGACGAGGACACCCAGATCCAGGCGGTGGAGAACGCCATCTCGAAGGGCGACAAGGGCATCCTCATCACCCCGAATGGTCCCGGCGTCGAGGATGCGCTGACCAAGGCACGCGATGCCGGGCTCTACGTGATCGCACTCGACACCCCGCCGTCGGATCCGGATGCCGTCGACATCACGTTCGCCACCGACAACTACCTCGCCGGCCAAGACATCGGAAAGTGGACGGCGGCCAAGCTCGCCGGCAAGAAGGCCACCATCGCGATGATCGACCTGTTCGACGACAAGGTGGTCTCCGTCGACGTCAACCGCGACCAGGGGTTCCTCAACGGCATGGGCATCGACCTCGGCGACAAGGCCAAGAACGGCGATGAGAAGAAGACCGGTAGTTACAGCGGCGGCGACTACGAGATCGTCGGCAACGAGGCCTCGCAAGGCGCGGAGGACGGCGGCCGCACCGCGGCGGAGACCCTTCTGAGCCAGGACCCCGACATCAACGTCGTCTACACGATCAACGAGCCGGCTGCCTACGGCGCCTACCAGGCGTTCAAGGCCGCCGACAAGACGGACGGATTGATCGTCGTCTCGATCGACGGCGGCTGCGCCGGAGTGGACAACGTCAAGAAGGGCGTCATCGGTGCCACGAGCCAGCAGTATCCGGTGAAGATGGCCGACCTCGGAGTGCAGGCCATCTTCGACCTCGTGAAGGACGGAAAGAAGCCGGAGGTCAGCAAGGGGCTCGACTTCTACAACACGGGCGTCGCGCTCGTGACGGACGACCCGCAGGACGGCGTCGAGTCCATCGACACCGCCAAGGCGGGCGACATCTGCTGGGGCTGATCCCACCAGAGACGAATGCGGGCGGGCGGTCACTCCCCCGGGAGGAACCGTCCGCCCCGAGAACATCGGAGTTCAGCTGTGAGTCAGCACACCACGGAGCCGCCCGTCGCGACGGCCAATCTCGACCTCGCCGAGGAGTTCCTCGACCGCACCACCCCACTCAGTCGCATCCGCAACCTCCTGCATCGCTACCCGGCGATCAGCCCGGCCGTCGTGCTGGTGATCTCGATCATCGTCTTCGGCCTCCTGAACGACCGCTTCCTCAACCCCGCCAACCTCTCGCTCATCACGCAGCAGGTCGCCGTTGTCGGAACGCTCGCGATCGCACAGACGCTCATCATCCTCACGGCGGGAATCGACCTGTCGGTCGGCGCCGTGATGGTGCTGAGTTCGATGGTCATCGCCCAATCGACCGCACAGGCCGGCGTGCCGGCCGTGCTCGGCCTGCTGCTCGGCCTCCTCGTGGGCCTCGCGGCCGGGGCGTTCAACGGCTTCCTCGTCACGCGGTTCAAGCTGCCCCCGTTCATCGTCACGCTCGGCACGCTGAACGTCTTCGTCGCCCTCACGCTGCTGTACTCCGGTGGGGCGACGGTGCGTGGCGGCGAGATGCCCGACCTGCTCACCTGGACGGGCACGACCTTCGACATCGGCGGCGTGAACATCACCATCGGCGTGGTCATGATGCTCGTGCTCTACATCGTGATCGCCCTCATCCTGCAGAAGACGGCCTGGGGCCGACACGTCTACGCCGTCGGGGACGACCGCGAATCCGCCCGCCTGGCCGGCATCCGCGTCAGCCGTGTGCTCATGAGCGTCTATCTCGCCGCAGGCGCCATCCTCGCCATCGGGGCGTGGATTCAGATCGGCCGTTCGAACGCGGCCTCACCCAATGCCGGCGTCGACCTCAACCTCGACTCGATCACCGCCGTAGTGATCGGCGGAACGAGCCTCTTCGGCGGTCGCGGCACCGTCTGGGGCACCCTGCTCGGCGCCCTCATCGTCGGCGTGTTCCGTAACGGCCTCTCGCTCGCGGGCCTGGACGTGCTCTGGCAGACGTTCGCCGTGGGCGTGCTCATCATCGTCGCCGTCGCGGTCGACCAGTGGATTCGGAAGGTACGGAAATGACAATCGCAGCGGAACAGGCACCGGCATCCGGCCCCCAGGCTGAACGCTCCCCCATCCTCGAGGCGAGGCGCCTGGTGAAGACCTTCGGTCGCGTGGTCGGGCTCGACGGCGTGAGCCTGCAGCTCTACCCGGGCGAGGTGCTGGCCATCATCGGCGACAACGGCGCCGGCAAGTCGACGCTGGTCAAGTGCCTGACGGGAGCCGAGGTGCCCGACGAGGGCGAGATCTTCCTCGACGGCAAGCCCGTGCACTTCAAGCGCCCGCAGGATGCGCGAGCAGCCGGCATCGAGACCGTCTACCAGAACCTCGCGGTCTCGCCCGCACTCGACGTCGCGGCCAATCTCTACCTCGGCCGCGAGGTGCGCAAGAAGGGCATCCTCGGATCACTCTTCCGCGTGGTGGATGCGAAGGGCATGCGGGCCGCGGCGCGCGCCGAGCTCAACGAACTCGGCATCAGCACCCTTCAAGACGTCACGGTGCCGGTCGAGAACCTCTCGGGAGGCCAGCGCCAGGCGGTGGCGGTGGCGCGTGCTGCCGCCTTCGGGTCGAAGGTGGTCGTGCTCGACGAGCCGACCGCCGCGCTCGGCGTGCGCGAGTCGAACCAGGTGCTGCAACTCGTCAAGAACCTGCGTGACAAGGGAATCCCCGTGATCCTCATCAGCCACAACATGCCGCAGGTCTTCGAGGTCGCCGATCGCATCCACATCCAGAGGCTGGGAAAGCGCGCGGCGACCATCACGCCGCAATCCCACTCCATGACCGAAGCCGTGGCGATCATGACCGGAGCACAGAAGGCGTGAGCGCCGACGCCGGCGCCCCCGTGGTGCTCTTCGCGGAGTTCACAGCCCACCCGGGTCTGGCTCATCGGGTGGGCGACCTCCTCGCCGGGTTCGCGAACGACGTGCGTCGCGAGCCCGGCACCATAGCCTTCGATCCCTGCAGCCGGGCCGATGCGCCGCATCGGTTCTTCGTGTTCGAGTGCTACCGCGATCGCGCCGCCTTCCAGGCGCACCTGGACACCGAGCATGGCGCGCGCTTCAATGCGGCCCTGCGTGACCTCATCGTCGAGGACGGCTCGCAGCTCACGTTCCTGACTCCCCTTTAGGTGACATCACATCTAGGCGCCGGTGCCGGCCCGGCGGCGGGCGATCGCGTCCTCGAGCCCGCTGACATCGAGCTCGACCGTGAACGGACGAGCCGAGCCGCGGATGCGCGCGGGCACCTGGGCGAAGAGATTGGCACGGCGGAGCTCCCCGAGCTGATCGGCCCAGCGCCGCTCGACCTGGTCGGGCAGGAAGCCGACGTGGCGCACCTGGGAGCCCGCGACGAGCTGGACGCCGATGCGGTACCGCAGGCCCATCCAACGACTCGCCTTGGGAACGAGCACGGCGCTGACACGATCACCGCCGCGGGTGAGCGTCACCTCGATCGCCGCCTGGTGGCGGTGCACGTCGGCGACGGCCACGAAGGGGGCGACCTCGTCGTCGTTGTGGGCCGACTCGATGAGCGTGAGCCCGTCGAGGGTGCGCAGATTGCCCTCCGCGTCGGGGTTCGCCTTGGAACGCCGGCCCTGCACGATGAAGGCGACGACGAAGTAGACGGTCGCGACGAGTGTCAGTCCCGCGGCGATCCAGAAGGCGACCGGCGCATCCGAGGGTCGGATGGACCCGGCGACCACCACGAGCACGAAGAGCACGAGAAAGGGGAAGGGCTCCCACACCAGCAGGTTCTTGTAGCGCGGTTCCGTCACCCCTCAACGCTAGCGCGCCGGCGTGACCGGCACTGCGGCCGTCGGCGCGGCCGTCGTCAGCTCTTCTTCAGTTCCTGGGCGAACATCACGAGGATGCCGCTCGGACCACGCACGTACGTGAGCTTGTAGACGTCTTCGTAGGTCGCCACGCCGCGAAGCGGATGGCAGCCGTGCGTGGCCGCGATGGCGAGCGCCTCATCGATGTCGTCGACGGAGAACGCGACGCGGTGCATGCCGATCTCGTTCGGCAGGGTGGGGCTGGTCTGGATCGCATCCGGGTGGATGTACTCGAAGAGTTCGAGTCGGCCATGCCCGTCCGGGGTCTGGAGCACGGCGATCTTGGCGTGGTTGCCGTCGAGGCCGACGGCGGTGTCGGCCCAGGCACCGCTGATCGTGTCACGGCCCATGACCGTGAGACCGAGGTCGGTGAAGAAGGCGATCGTCGCTTCGAGGTCGCGAACGGCGATACCGACGTTCTCCAGTGTGATGGGCATGAGTCGCATGCTACCGAGCCCGCGGCACCCGCGCGCGTGCGGCTGGGCGGCGAGCGCTTCTCGAGCCATCGCGACCTCCGGTAGATTCGGGCGACTGCTCGACTCTTCCGAGCATCGTTGAAAGGGCCGCAGATGACCGACACCACCTGCCACATGTCCATCTCGCTCGACGGCTTCGTCGCCGGGCCCGACCAGAGCCTCGAGCAGGGGCTCGGCAGGCGCGGGATCGAGCTGCATCGCTGGCACATCGGCGATGAGCGCGCGAACGATGCCGACGGCATCGCCACCGGCTGGCTCATGCGCCCGCGGGGCGCGTACGTGATGGGCCGCAACATGTTCGGACCCATCCGGGGCGAGTGGGACGGCGAATGGCGAGGATGGTGGGGCGAGGAGCCGCCGTATCACGCACCGGTGTTCGTGCTCACTCATCATGCGCACGAGCCGATCCAGATGCAGGGCGGTACGACGTTCCATTTCGTGACCGAGGGCTTCGACGCAGCGTACGCCCGGGCGCTCGAGGCGGCCGGTGGGGGCGGCGTCGACATCGCGGGTGGCGCCAGCACCGTGCGTCAGGCGCTCGCTGCGGGGGTGATTGACGAGCTCACGCTCGACATCGCCCCTGTGCTGCTCGGGTCGGGCGAGCGGATCTTCGACGGCAGCGAGAGCTTCGGCTATGAGCCGGTCGAGGTGCTGCACTCGCCGTTGGCCACGCACATCCGCTACCGCCGGGCGGGCTGAGGCGCGGCCGAGCCTCGCGAGGCGCATGGGATGGCGCTCAGGCCGCCGGCGGGATGTTCTGGTTCAGGTGGAACACGTTGTCCGGGTCCCACGCGGCCTTGACCGAGCGCAGCCGGGCGAGCTTCGCGGCCGGGTAGGCGGCGCGGATGCCGGCGGCGCCCTCATCCGTGAGCACGTTGACGTACACGCCGCTCGCGAACGGCGCCAACCGCGACGCCGAGAGCCGGGCACGCTGGATGCGATCGGCATCCTCGCCGGGGTCGCTCCAGCGGGTTCCGGCGACATACTCGAAGAGCGTGTCGCGCCCTCCGAACGCGGTGTCCTCATCGGGGATCTCGGCGATCGCTCCGCCGTAGGCCTGCAGGCTCGCCGCCACGCCGGGATCGTGCTCGAGGAGCGCGTCCAGGGCGGCGTCGGGCAGCTCGCGAAAGTAGTGGCCCTTCCAGTAACGCCGCTGGGCGTGGCCTCGGATGCTGTCGTCCCGGCTCTGGAGCTCGAGATAGGACAGTTCGACGGTGCGCCGGGCGACGGGGCGCCCGAGGGCGGCGAGGTGCTCCGCGTATGCCGAGCCGGCATCCGGGTCTCCGATCCACACGAATCCGAGGCTGACGGTCTCGCCGTCCACCGTTGCCTGGAAGGTGGCCTGCCTCGGGGCGTCGTCGTTCAGGTCGCGCCAGCGTCGCAGCGCCGCGGTCGCCGCCTGCCGGGGAAAGTCGAGCTCGACGCTGAGCGCCTGCGTGCCAGCGGGATGGAGATCGAACTCGAACAGCGTGACCACGCCGAAGTTGCCTCCCCCGCCACGCAGCGCCCAGAAGAGGTCGGGGTTCACCTGCGCCGACGCGGTGAGGATTTCACCTTCCGCCGTGACGACCTCGAAGGATCGCACGTTGTCGCACGAGAGGCCGTGCTGGCGTGCCAGCCAGCCCATGCCGCCGCCGAGCGTCAGGCCGCCGACGCCGGTGTGCGACACGTTGCCCGCGGTCGTCGCGAGCCCGTGAAGCTGACTCGCGCGGTCGAGCGCCCCGAGGAGCGCACCACCCTGCACCTGCGCCCGGCGACGCGCGGGGTCCACGCGCACCGCGGCGAGGGGCGTGAGGTCGATCATGAGGCCGTCGTGCGGCACGGCGAGTCCGACGACGCTGTGGCCTCCGCAGCGCACCCCGATCTCGAGGTCGTCGTCCCGAGCGGCGCGCACCGCCGCCTGAACATCGGCGACGCTCGCGCACTGCACGATCGCGCGCGGCCGATGATCGATCATCGCGTTCCAGACGGTGCGCGCGTCGTCGTAACCGTCCTCGCCGGGCAGCAGCACCCGTCCATCGAGTTCCACGCCCGAGAGGATGCGGTTCATCGCCCCGCTCCCTGAGTCAGTCGCCGGCGTTGCCAGGCGTGCACGTCGCTCACCCATTCCCATCCGGGCGAGGCGGCCGGCCCGATCCGCAGGTCGGTGGCATCCTCATTCCTCCGCAACGCCTCCACGTACGCGCGATCCCGCTCGATGCGCGCGAGCATGTCGTCGCCGTCGCCGATGGACCCGTGGCCCGGAACGACGACGCTCACCTCGCCCGCCACGCCCTCGAGCAGCCGCAGGGCGGCGAGGTAGTCCTCGATCGGATCCACGGCGTCGAGGTCGAGTATGGGAACGAGCACGTCGGAGAGCATGTCGCCGGCGACGAGCACGCCCCTGCCCTCGACCAGCAGGGCCGCATGGCCCTCGGCATGCGCCTGATGCTCGATGATCCGGATGCGCGGGCCCTCCCACGGCAGGAGGGCAGCCTCCTCGGGCAGGGCGGTGATGCGCCCCAGCAGCTCCATCGGGATGTCGTCGGCGAACTCCGGCGGCAGCACCTGCGCCACCCGGGACTCCCAGTCCGACGTGGAGAGCAGCGCGGCCAACGAGGCGGCGCAGCGGGCGGTGCCGTACCGCGGCGCATCGCCGAAGCCGGGATGCCAGAGCGCGTGATCCCAATCGGGATGCGTGCTGAAGCCCGCGACGACGGGCCGGCTCTGGTCGCGCAGGTCGCCCGCAATGGCCGCCAACTCGCCGCGCGTGATGCCCGGATCGACGAGCAGGACACCCGCCTCACCCTGCACGATGACGGCGTTGCTCTGGATGCACGCGCTCTCGTGCACCTGGACGCCCTCGGCGATGCGCCTGATCATCAGCGGCGCCTCTGCACGATGTGGGCGACCGCCTGGGCGCCGGCGATCCGCCGGTCGAGGGACACGTTCATCGTGTACACGAGACCAAGGTAGACCCGCGGGTCGGTGAAGCCACAGCGTTCAGGCCGTCTGAGTTCAGGTCGTCTGGCCCTCGAGCAGGATCGTCGTGATCGAGGAGATGACGCCGTCGTGCACCGTGATGACGTCGATGCCGCGCACGACCGGCTCGCCTTCCGGCCCGAACGCCCACGGGAGCGCGCCCGTGCCGTCGGAGACGTAGCGGTGGCCGTCCTCGGCGAATACGAAGGTCTCGGGGGCACCCTCGAGCAGAGCGGCGGCCTTCTCGAGCACGGCGTCGCGACCCTCGAGCCTGCCCTCGGGATCGAGGAAGACGACATCAGGGGCGTAGGCGCTCTCGGCCGTCGCGCGTCGTGTGGTCGCGTCGCGGTTCCCGAAGATCCCGTGCAGGTTCGCGTCGAGCAACTCGGAGGTGTTCACGCCGGCGCCCCTCAGGCCGTCTGGCCGGCGTGCGCGCCCTCGGCGATCTCCTCGACGAGTTTGGTCGTGAAAGCCGGCAGGTCGTCGGGCTTGCGGCTGGAGACCAGGCCGTTGTCGACGTGCACCTCTTTGTCGACCCACGTCGCCCCGGCATTCCGCAGGTCGCTCTGCAGCGTGGGCCAGGAGGTGAGGGTGCGACCGGATGCCACGCCCGCGTCGATCAGTATCCAGCCACCGTGACAGATCACGCCGACCGGCTTGTGCTCTTCGAAGAAGCCCCGCACGAACTGCTGCGCCTTCTCCTCGATGCGCAGCGCATCGCCGTTGACCACGCCGCCCGGCAGCACGAGGGCGTCGAAGTCGTTCGCGGCGAGCGTTCCCACGACCGCATCGACCGGGAAGGTGTCGCCCTTGTCGACGTGGTTGAAGCCCTGCACCTCGCCTTCCTGCAACGAGACGAGCGTCGCCGATGCTCCCGCATCCGTCACCGCCTGCCACGGCGCGGTGAACTCCACCTGCTCCACGCCATCCGTCATCAGGAACGCGACCCGCTTGCCATCCAGTTCGTTCGCCATGCGTCCTCCTCCTCCTTGGTCTCGGAATGCTCAGGAGTTTCGACGCTAGGCCAGGCCGGCACGCTCAGGAGGGGGTTGACAGTGCCCGAAGCCCTGGCAGGCGCTCGGCGACCGTGTCGAGCACGGCCTCGTCGCCGGCGTAGA
The DNA here is from genome assembly GCF_037404875.1 of Rathayibacter sp. YIM 133350. Taxonomy (NCBI): domain Bacteria; kingdom Bacillati; phylum Actinomycetota; class Actinomycetes; order Micrococcales; family Microbacteriaceae; genus Rathayibacter; species Rathayibacter sp. YIM 133350. The sequence goes on along the minus strand of NZ_JBBELO010000007.1, from coordinate 72,814 downwards.
GGCCGGAGGTTCGTGGCCAGTGCGCCATGACGTCGGTGAACCCGAGGCCGGCCGCCCGCGCGACGTCGTCTTCGAAGGCGGCGACGCTCTGCAGGGAGTACCCGTGCTCGCCGTCCAGCAGCAGTGAGCGCTCCACGCTCGCGGGGTCGCGGTCCTCGGCCGCGCACGCGTCGTCGATGCGGCCGGCAAGCTCGGCCACCCGGGCCCACCACTGCTCGCGGTCCTCGGCGCCGCCTCCGGTGGTCACCCATCCCCGGCCCCAGCGGGCGGCGAGCCTCATGGTGCGCTCGCCGTCGGCGGCGATGAGGAACGGCATCCGCGGGTGCTGCGCGGGTTCGCCCACCATCCGCGCCCCGTCGGCCGTGAACCACTCGCCCGAGAACGAGAGCGGGCCCTCGGTCTCGAAGCGCAGCAGCCGGTCGAGGTCGCGGACGAACTCCGTGAAGCGTTGCAGGCGCTGCCGCGGCGTGTACTCCGGCTGCCCGAGCACCCGAGAATCGAATCCGGTGCCGCCGGAGCCGAGCCCGAGAACGACCCGGCCACCGGAGATCTGGTCGAGGGTCGCGATGTCCTTGGCGAACGGAACCGGATGCCGGAAGTTCGGCGACGCGACGAACGTGCCGAGGCGGATGCGGCTGGTCACCATCGCCGCGGCGGTCAGCGTGGGGAGGGTCGCGTGCCAGCGCTCCCCCGCGAGACCCCGCCAGCTCAGGTGGTCGTAGGTCCAGGCGTGATCGAATCCGCACTCCTCGGCTCCGCGCCAGTAGCGCTCGGCCTCCGGCCAGTCGTGCTGGGGCAGGATGATGATTCCGAAGCGCATGGAGCCAGTCTAGGAACGGCGAGGTGCCGGGCGCTCGGGCACCACCGGTTCATCCATCGCAGCCGCACCCACCACGCTCCCCGGCCGGTTCGTCTCAGGGCGCTCGAGACGCACGCAGACGATGCCCGCCAGAATGAGGGCGCCGCCGAAGAGCTGGGGGACGCTGAGAGACTCGCCGAGCAGCATCCAGCTGAGGATGGCCGCGAAGACGACCTCCGCGAGGCCAAGGAACGAGGCCAGTCGCGTGCCGAGCCGGGCGATCGCGGCGATGCCGGCGACATAGGCGAAGGCCGTAGAGAGCACGCCCACCGTGAGCACCGGGACGAACCACGGCGCCTGCCCGCCCAGGAAGGCGACCTCGCCGAAGTCGGCCGACATCGGCAGCGCGCCGCATGCTCCGGCCAGTCCCAGCAGCATCGCCCCCAGGACGAAGCCGCTGCCGGCGAGAGCGACGGGCGGGACGTCGTCGTCGACACGGGCGCCGACGACGTAGTAGACGGCGACGCCCAGCATCGCGAGAACGGCGAACAGCAGCCCGATGACATCCAATCCCCCGCCGGCGGGCCCGATCACGAGCACGAGGCCCAGCAGCGCCAGCACCGAGCCCGCCAGCACGACGACCTGCGGCACCCTGCGCGAGCGCAGCCAGGCGAGCAGTACGAGCGCGATCGGTGCGAGGTACTCGATGAGCAGCGCCGTGCCGACCGGGATGCGCGCGATGGCCGCGTAGAACGCGACCTGCGTGCCCGCAACGGCCACGGCGGCATAGATCAGCACGGTCCAACGCGCGCGCCAGAGCGGCCGCACGTCGAAGCGCAGTGCCCGCAGGGCGGGGTAGAGAAGCACGAGCGCGGCGACGCTGATGCGCGCCAGCACAGCGGCTCCCGGCGACCAGCCGGCTTCGAGCAGCGGCTTCACGAAGGCTCCGCCGGCGCCGAAGGCGAGGGCCGCGGCGAGGCCGAGCACGACCCCCGATGACGCTCGGTTGCGGCTCTCGATCACGGCTTCCTCCGATGGGACCTTCAAGCGGACAACCCGTGTCATGAGTCAACCGCGTTATGCTCATGACACTAGACCTGCATTCCGTCAGGAGTCAAATGATTTTCACCCATGACACGGATGCCGCCCTCAGCTTCATGGCGGCCCTCGCCGATACCGTCCCGGAGGCCTCGGACAGCGGCGACGATGAGCTCGCGACCCCCGGCCAACTCGCGCGGATCATCGAGCACTGGCAGTACTCGGGACGACGGGACGGCGACGAGGCCGAACGCTTGGCCGTCGCGTCGCTACGGTACCGCTTGCGCTCGTTGTGGACCCTGGATCGCGACGCCGCCGCGCTCGAGGTCAATGAGATCCTCGCGGCTTCCCGCGCTGTTCCGCGGTTGGTGCGTCACGACGCGGTCGACTGGCACATCCACGCGACGGAGCCGAACGCCCCCCTGGCCGAGCGCATCCTCGTCGAGGCCGCGATGGCGCTCGTCGACGTCATCCGGTCCGACGAGATGAAGAGGCTGCGCAGCTGTGACGCCGACGACTGCGAGGGCATCTTCTTCGATGCCTCAAAGAACGGCTCGCGCCGCTTCTGCAGTACCCGCTGCGGAAACCGGATGGCCGTGCGCGCCTATCGCGCTCGGCGGTGATCGGAGCTCACGACAAACGAGAACGGCCGCCACCCGAGGGTGACGGCCGTCCTGAAGAAGTTCGCGTTATCGTCGAAGACCGAGGCGCTCGATGAGAGCGCGGTAACGGTTGATGTCCACGTCGGAGAGGTATCCGAGCAGACGGCGGCGCTGGCCGACGAGCAGCAGCAGGCCACGACGCGAGTGGTGGTCGTGCTTGTGCTCCTTGAGGTGCTCGGTGAGATCCTTGATCCGCTTGGTCAGAATCGCGATCTGAACCTCGGGGGATCCGGTGTCACCGGGGTGCGTCGCGTACTCTTCGATGATCGCCTTCTTGATATCTGCATCAAGTGCCATAGGTGGGATCCCTCTTTCTCTCGTTGCGCGGTGCTCGCAGCCGAATGCCCGAGCTCTCTTTATCCGCGGCCGTCGTGACGGCAACCTCAAGAGTCTACCAGCAGCTCCGGCGCAGTTGGGCCACGGAGCAGCCGCGATGTCGTCGGCTCCGATTAGGCTCGGTGCATGACTGGGGGGAACATGACGCATACTCACCGCCACATCGTGCCGCCGTACCTGCTGGCTCGGCTGGCGCAGGTCGAAGACCCGCGCTTCGAGGAGGCCGCCACTGCGGCTCGTCGGTCGCTCGAGCGCGACGACCCCTTCCGTGGCGTGCGCACCTCCGAGCCGCATCCCCACCGTCCACTGAACGGCATGCGCGCGGAATCCGACGCGGTGACCGATCACCCCGATCGCACCATCGGTGATGCCGAACACGCCGAGAAGGTTCCCGGTCGCGTCGTTCGGCGCGAGGGAGAGCCGCCCACCGCCGACGCCGCTGTCAACGAGGCCTACGACGGCCTCGGGCAGACGTTCGAGCTGTACTGGGAGCAGTACCAGCGTTCCTCCATCGATGGCCGCGGCCTGCCCCTGAAGGCCACCGTGCACTATGGCGAGCTCTACGACAACGCCTTCTGGGACGGGGAGCAGATGGTCTTCGGCGACGGCGACGGCCAGGTCTTCAACCGCTTCACCATCGCGGTCGACGTGATCGGCCACGAGCTGACCCACGGCGTCACACAGGCGACCGCCGGTCTCGCATACGAGGGGCAGGCCGGCGCGCTCAACGAGTCGGTGTCGGATGTGTTCGGCTCGCTGGTCGCCCAGCATGCCAAGGGCCAGAGGGCCGACCAGGCGAGCTGGCTGATCGGCGAGGGCCTGTTCACCGACCAGGTGCAGGGCGTGGCACTCCGCTCGATGAAGGCACCCGGCACCGCATACGACGACGACGTGCTCGGCAAGGACCCCCAGCCCGATCACATGAGCGGGTACGTCGAGACCGACGACGACAACGGCGGCGTGCACATCAATTCGGGCATTCCCAACCATGCCTTCTACCTCGTGGCCACCGCCATCGGCGGTCACGCGTGGGAGCAGGCCGGGCAGATCTGGTACGACGCGCTGACCGGCGAAGACATACCGACCAACGGGACCTTCGCCCAGTTCGCCGATGCCACGATCGCCGCGGCCACCGCGCGATTCGGCGCGGACGCGAGCCAGACCAGCGCCGTGCAGACGGCATGGCGGGCCGTCGGCGTGGTGTGAGGCCCTCGTAAGAGCCCGGCGACGGGAGTAGCATCGCCCGCATGAGGGTGATCGTCTCGCGTTCCGGCGGGTTCGCCGGAATGAGGATGACCTGGCAGGTCGTCATCGACGACCAACCCGACGCTCCCGACTGGAGGCTATTGGTGAGCGAGCTGCCCTGGGACGAGGTTCCGGCCGCCCCCGCGACTCCGGATCGGTTCGTCTACCGCATCCGGTACGAGGAGCCCCAGGCGCACCCGCCCACGCGAGAGGCGACACTCGCCGAACAGCAGGTGCAGGGTCCGTGGCGCACGCTCGTGGATCGCGTGCGCGAGGCCGGTCAGCGCCCGAGTGCAGCGGCCGCCGCGGCCCTCTAGCTACGTCCGGCTACGCCGCTCCCTCGAACGCGGGCGCGACATCGCCATCGGGATCCGGCTGCCTCGATGCCGCGGAGGTTCGCACCACACTGGCGATGATCAGGCCCTGCGCGAGAATGTAGCCCGCCATGATGAGGGCGTCCACGCCGGGAAAGCGGATGCCCGGCCAGAACGTCAGGAACGCGAGCAGGCTGTCGGAGGCGACGAAGAGCGCGCCGCCGGCCGCCAGCATCCGGGAGCCGCCGGACGCGAAGGCCGCCATGGCCCCGAGAACCGCGCCGTAGACGGCGACCGGCACGAAGAGCGCACCGAGCGATGGCCCCAGCACGGCGACGAAGGCGACGAACCAGAGAACGTAGACGCCGGCCCACAGACGGGGACGGCGCAGCCGCAGCACGGCGAGGAACAGCACGAGGTAGGCGGCGTGGGCGAGCAGGAACGCTGCCAGCCCGATCACGAAGGAGTTCGCCCACGGCAGGCCCAGAACGACGTCGCCGAGCCACGACAACACGAGCGCCGCGAGAGTGCTGAGCACGACCGCTCGCCGCAGCGACCGCGCCGACAGGAACAGTCCGAGGGCCAGCGCGGGCATGAGCAGCGCCTTGGATACAGCCGCGGCGGGTTCCGGACCGGTCAGCACGAGGACGACGTGGGCCATGCCCACGAGCGCGTACGGCACGAAGGCCCGCCATCGGCTGCTCCGCTGAACGTGGTTGGTCACGGGCGGCCCTTACTGTCGGAGAGTGTCGTGCCAGCCTAAGCAGCCGCTGCGCAACCCGCATGCGGGCTCACCCTGAGGCGTTAGCCTGAGGTTCGCCGCACGATGCCTCACCCCTGAGGCGTGCCGGGAGCGAGAGGACGACGTGAAGACCAGACGGGCAGGAGCCAGTGCCCAGCCGCAGTATTCGCGGGAGGAGCGGTTCACGCACGATGACCTCACCCTCGTGGCGAAGCACCTCGACGGCCCCACGGATGCGCTCTTCGTGCTCGTTCACGGCATCGGCGTGGCCTCACGGTACTTCGGGCCGCTCGCCCGGGCGCTGGCCCCGTACGGCGCGGTCATCGCACTGGAGCTGCCCGGTATGGGCTCGACCCCCGAGCCTCGGCACGCGGCATCCATCGAACGCTACGCCGACCTGCTCGCCGCCTGGGCCCGGCATGAGAACCTCGCCGACGCCACCGTCGTGGGCCATTCCATGGGCACGCAGATCACCACGGAATTCGCCCTGCGGGCACCGGATGCCGTTGGCCGCGTCGTGCTGATCGGTGCGGTCACCAATCCCGCGGAACGCTCAGTGACCAAGCAGGCGCTTCGGCTGGCGCAGGACAGCCTCAAGGAACGGCTCGACGTGAACCTCATCGTCTTCACGGACTATCTGCGCTGTGGGCCGCGGTGGATGCTCAAGATCGCGCCCGTCATGAGGGATTACCCCCTGCTGACGCGAGCGGCACGCGTCTCGCAGCCCGCGCTCGTGATGCGTGGGGAGCACGACCCCATTTCGCCGCGCGTCTGGAACCGGGCCATCGCCGGCGCCCTTCCCGCAGGCACCATGGTGGAGTTGCCGGGCCAGGCGCACGTGGGCATGTACACCGACGCCGAGCGGGCATCGGGCATCATCGCGACGTTCGCGCAGGGCGGCCAGGCCACCCGAAGCGCGCCGCGCCAGAACACGTCCGCGCCGTGAATCCGCTCGCCATCGGTGTGAGCCTCGTGCGCGACTACGCCTTCGTGTTCGCACGCTGGTGGGAGGCGGTGAGCACCCGCCACGACCCGAATGAGTACGCGAGCAGCGGCTCGAAGCGTCCGGTGCTCATGCTCCCGGGCATCTACGAGGACTGGCGGTTCATGCGGCCCGTCGCCGCGCGACTGGCCGGGGCGGGGCATCCCGTGCACCTGCTGCCCCAGTTGGGCTACAACCGCTCGAGAATCGCGGAGGCGGGACGCGCGGCGGCCGACCTGCTCGCCTCGCGCGGGCTGAGCGACGTCGTGATCGTGGCCCACAGCAAGGGGGGCTTGATCGGGAAATGGGTCATGGTCGAGTCGGAGGAGCGGGCGCGCATCACCCGGATGGTGGCGATCAACACGCCGTTCTCCGGTTCCCGGCTCGCGCGCTACGCCGTGCGCCGAGAATTGCGGGAGTTCTCGCCGCGCGACGCGGCACTGCTGCGCTTCTCCGCGATCACCGACGTCAACGCACGGATCACCTCGGTCTACAGCAGCCTCGACCTGGTCGTTCCCGACGGGAGCTTTCTCGCCGGTGCCGAGCGCAACATCCGGCTGCCGTTCGCGGGGCACTTCCGCCTGCTGGAGGACGTGCGCGCGCTCGCCGTCGTCGACGAGGTGGTCGACGACGGCGAGCGCAGTCGGGTCAGCTGACTCCGATCAGCTGACGCCCCGCAGGTCGATGATGAAGACGAGGGTCTTGCCCGAGAGCCGGTGACCGCCGCCGGCAGGACCGTACGCCTGGTGCGGAGGAACGACGAGCTTGCGCCGACCGCCCACCTTCATTCCGGGGATGCCCTCCTGCCAGCCCGCGATGAGCGAGCGCAGGGGGAAGTTGATCGATTCACCGCGGCTCCACGACGAGTCGAACTCCTCGCCGGTGTCGTACTCGTAGCCGAGGTAGTGCACATCGACCGTTGAGGATGCCTGCGCCTCAGCGCCGTCACCGACGACGACGTCTTCGATGACGAGCACCTCGGGCGCGGGTCCCTCGGGAAAGTCCGCTTCTGGCTTGCTGTTCAGATCAGTCATGTCCCCATCCAAGCCGATCCCGGCCGCGCACGCACCTTCGCGACGGATGCTCACCGCACACCGGCCGGATCACTCCCCCGCATTACTTCCCTGGTTCCCAGTCCCAGCGGGTGCTCGTGTGCGGCCATCCAGTGGGCCGATACCGCAGAGGGAGTCCAACCAGATTCCGAAATCATCATCATCAAGCAGAGCAACATCGTCGTCGCTGCCCGAGGTTCTCAGGTGCGAACTGCGGCCGGCGGGCGGACTCGCGGCTGAGCTCGCGTAGCTCATGCGCACCATCGAATGAGCATCCCTCAGAATTTGCTTGACACTCTTCAGCGGGTGCGGGAAGCTTCAGTCGAAGCGAGGTCGAGGCTCTTGGTCCGGCGTGATCGCAGCGGGGATCCACCGATTGTCTTGGGAGCTTCATCATGCGTGCACGCGCGCTTCTCGCCGGAACCGCTATCAGCGCACTGCTCACTGTCGGCGCCGTGACCTCACCGGCTGCGGCCGCACCACAGGTTCGCACCGAGGCGTTGCCGGCGGCTGATGTGTGGACCCCACCGACCACTGCGGATGATGGGGCGCAAGCTGCTGCGGGCGCCCCATCGACACAGTGGGCGCCGGACGCGACACCGCGGGTGACATCATCCACGAGCGCGAACCCGAATGCGCAGGCGTCGCCGCAGAACGCGCCCGCTGGCACGACGGTGGGCGCGCCGGGGTTGGGGTCGCTGCCGTTCATGTCGTTCATCGATTTCCCGTTGTCGGATCGCACGGTCGCCCGGGTGAACGTGGCGAACGGGAACCTGCTCGTTACCTCCAACGACACCGCCATCACCGGGCCGGGGGTGGGGTTGCGGGCGGACCGGTTCTACAACGGCCTGTCCCGCTCGCAGGGCGTGTTCGGTGGGGGTTGGTCGTCCTCGATCGCCGCCCGCGACGTCGGCTTGTACACCTCCGATGGGGGTGCCACCCAGGTGTTCTACGGGCCGTCCGGAATCCAGGAGAGCTTCACGAACACCGGCACCGGGTACACCACACCGGCGGGCTTCAACGCGATCCTGAAAGCCCAGACCGGGAACCCCGACCGAGTGTTCCAGCTCTCCTACACACGCACCGGGGAGGAGTTGTTCTTCAACGGGTCCGGGTTCCTGACCGCGGATCTGGACCGCAACGGTGTCGGCGTCACCTACCAATACTCCGGCAACGCGATCACCCGTGCACTGCAAGCCTCAGGCCGGTACGCGGATGTGACTCTCTCAGGGACGGTGCCGACGGTGATCACCGATTCCGCGGGCCGGCAAACCAAATACGCCCAAACCGCGTACGGCCAGTTGGGCAAAGTCACTGCACCGGATGGCACGGTCGAGTCCTACACGTATGACGCTGCCGGCCGGTTGTCCACGATCACGGTGCCGGCCGCCCCAGGCACGACCGTGGTCAAGTTCGGCTACGACAGCGGCTCCCGGGTGGTGTCGGTGACGCAGAAGTCCACCTCGCCGACCTGGGGTGACGGGTCGGACATCGTCACCGGGTTCACCTACAGCACCTCCTCGACGGCGGTAGCGGATCCCAACAACCACACCAGCACGTACGCGTATGACACCCTCGGGCGGGTGACCTCGGCGACGGACGCGCTGAACCGGAAACGGGAACAGACCTGGAAGCCGAACTCGGATGTGGAAACCACCACGGACGCGTTGCAGTCGGGACAGACTCAGGGCAAGAAGACCACCTACAGCTACGACGCCCTGTTCAACACCACCAGAGCCGAGATCCCCACCGGAGCGGCGGCGACCGCACTGTACGGGCAGGGCACCACCTGCGGGTCCGCGCCGGCGAGTACCCCCGCGACCAGCGGCACCGGTTACCAACCCACCTGCACCACCGACCCGGCTGGGCATAAGGACGCCTACAGTTACGACGCCGCCGGTAACGTGTTGACCAAGCTGGACGCAACCGCGGCGACTCCGGTCACCCTGAGCACCTACACGTACTCCGACGGACACGGTTCCTGCAGCAACTATGCCGGGCAGATCTGCACCGCGACCGACGCGCGCGGGAAAGTCACCACCTATCAGTACAACGCGGCTGGGGATTTGACGAAGGTGATCCCGCCAGCCCCGCTGGGTTCCACCCAGAACTTCTATGACACCCTCGGCCGGCTCACCACGGTCATCGATGGGCGCGGGTTGGACACCGACTACGGGTACAGCTTGGCGGACCGGCAGACGCTGATCACCTTCGACGACAATGACACCCTCACCACCAGCTACAACCCGAACGGGCTCCGCAAGTCCGTGACCGACTCGTACGCGGCCGACTCTGAGACGTACGAGTATGACGCTCAGGGTCACCTGACCCGGCAGGGCGGACCGAACAGTGTGGTGCAGAAGTTCTCCTATGACCCGGTCGGGAACTTGGCCTCCTTCCAAGACGGCGGCGGGAAGACCGCCTACCGTTACTTCAACAACAACCTGCTCAAGACCATCCAAGAGCCCGGCGGCGCCTGCCCCTCCTCGGGAACGCCCGCCACAAACTCAGGCTGCACCCAGTTGGATTACTACGCCAACAACATCGAGAAGAGCAGAGTGTTCCCGGGCGGTGCCATCGTCACCCATGAGTACGACGCGTCGGGTCGGCCGACCAAGATCACCGGGAAGGACGCCGCCGGCACCACCCAGGTCAGCATCGGGTACAGCTACACCAACGGCAGCGCCGACCAGTTCACCCTGCAGACCCGCACCGCTTTCAAGGAGCAGGGCGTGACCGCCGGGGCGGTGACCACGTACGGTTACGACAGTCAACGGCACCTGCTCAGCGCTGTCGAGACATCCGGGTCCACCCAGACCGCAGCATGGACCTACACGTACGACGCAGCAGGCAACCGGCTCAGCAACACCCGATCCGGATCCACCGGCGCCACCGCCGGCACGATCAGCTACACGTACAACAACGCCAACGAGATCGCCACCGCAACCGGCTCCACCAGCAGCTGGACCTACGACGCCGCCGGCAACCAAACAAACAACGGCCGCGCCGGCACCACCCAAACCGTCGATGACCGCGGCGCCGCCCGTAGCATCGGCGGAACCGCGCAAGCCTACTTCGGCGACGGCAACACCGAACGCCTCAGCTCAGGCACCGGCACCTTCACCACCTCCGCTCTCGGCCTCGCCTCCGGAACCGATGCCGGGGTCACCGGGTACATCACCCGCGACAGCCACGGCACTCCCGTCAGTCTGCGCAGCGGCGGCAGCAGCCACTACTACATCACCGACATGCTCGGCAGTGTTGTCGGACTTCTGTCCAGCACTGGCGCCTGGGAAGGCGGCTACTCCTACAGCCCCTACGGGGAAATCCGAGCAGCAGCCACCACCGCCACCGCGGTCGTCAACAAGATCCGATACACCGGTGGTTACCTCGACACCAACTCCGGGTATTACAAGTTGGGCGCCCGCTACTACGACCCCACCCTCGGACGATTCACGCAGATGGACCCGTCCGGACAGGAGAGGATGCCGTACGCCTACACTCAATGCAACCCAGTCAACGGAACCGACCCGACCGGAACTGTTACAGGTGAAGACATTGGTATCGGCTTGGTTTCGAGCTACTTTGGCGCGGTCGTCGGATTCGTGGTGACCGGAACGTGCTTTGGCCTCGCAACCGGCTCTGCAATCCCGACCGCCGGAATCAGCCTCGCCGCCTCACTGGGATGCCCGGCCCTTGGGGCCGTTGCTGGCTCGGTGTTCGGTACTCTCGTTTCTGAAGGCGCAGGTTGGGAATGACGGATGAGCGTCGCGGCTCGGATCCGTCGGGCGGCCGCCGACTGTGGAGCGCCGGAGGTGCAATAGCTTTTCTGGTAGGCCTTTTCACCCTCTCCCTCTTGGCAACGACACGGGAACTTGTGTTCGGGCTCATCTTCGTTATCGCGGGGCTGATGTTCGGGATATCCGTCACGCTCGCGGTTGGCCGGTTTCGGACGTTTCGCCGGCCGCAGAAGGTTTTGCTGATAGTCGGCCTAATCCTGTGGTTCTCGCTGCTATGCACACTGACATTCAGTTTTATGCAGCCATCGACACCAATCTCCGGATGGGTGATCGGGTTCCTTCTCGCTCTCCTCGCAGCCACCTTCTGGCTGCTGGCGGTGAACGATCGCAAGCCGTCCGGGAATTGACGGTGATCGCGCCGGTCTCTCGCTGTCCATCTCGCTCGGGCAAGTGCTGAGCTCCGCGACGTGCACCCCTGCTCGCGCGTGAAGCCCGCGAGAGCACGTGGTTCCGTTTCGTGGCCGCCGGATTCGCGGCCAGCGGCATCCTCGACGCTCTCATCTGGCGTACGCCACCGCCAGCTCATCCCAGTGTGTGGTTGCCCTCTTGGACAGCTTCTCCCGTCGCATCTGCCAGACGGCGCCGGTCTTGATTCCTCCGAGCCCGAGGCGGATAGCCCCAGACCCGTGCCTCTTGATGACGCCGTCGATGAACCGTACGGGGTTTGGTAGAGGCTTCGTGTTCACGCGGACAGGGGTTCCTAGGCGTGGTTCTGATGGTATTCCGGGGTTCGATAGCCGATTCCAAATGCAGGCGCTGATGGTTGAATGACCCGTCCGGGCAAGAAGGTATGCCCTACGCGTACACGAGCTGTAACCCGGTGAACGCCACGGACACGACGGGCACCGACGCTATCGTTTTAGCGTGCGCTGGCGAGGCCGTGCTGGGCGCCGCAATCGTTGTTGGTATCGTCGCTGGATTGGTGGCGATGACGTCGGGAGAAGCAGAGCTCGGAGTCGCAGCCATTACCTTCGCGGGCGCAGGAGAAGCGGAGGTCGGCGCGGCAGCGATGCGTTTGGGGTTACTTGTTCGTTGATGGACTCCAGTGCTAAAAGCGAAGGGGACGCAGACGGTGGTTTTTTCGCGCGGTGCTTGGGTTGCGGCGGCTGTTATGTGGATTGCGGTGGCTGTTGCTGGCGCGGCCACCGTGTTCCTCGGTGTGATCTCCGTAATCGATGGGGGCAGCTTGTGGGGGATTTTCGTGCTCGGAGCGGCGGCGACAGGGATACTTCTCTTCTTCAGCATCCGGGTATCTCAACGACTGCGACGAAGCGGGGAGTGATGGCTTGCACCGATGCGGCGCCGGATCTGTTCTAAGCGTCCAGCATGGATCACTGGTTTGGGGCCGCCTACCCGGCGGATGAAGCTCCCCCACCGTGTTGAACACGGCAGGACCGGCGATGGATTTGCAATAGATGAAAGCCTTCGCTTCGCTGCTCCTGGTCGTCGCGATACTCCTCCTGATCGCTGCTCTCGTCATGGGGTTGGTCACGTCAGAGTGGAATGTCGTGTCGATGGTTGGTGCCTTCGCTGGGCTGGCTGGCGCGTTGGCGTTGCGATTCCTGGTCCGGAACCCTGACAAGGGCGGCCACTAACTGGACAGTACATGGCGTGGCTCACCGGCCAGGACATTCAGCCGAGGGATGAGGACGCCGACCCGGACCAGTCACGAGTGAAAGCGACCGTGTGGGCGGGTATGAGAACCGCTGTGGCCGCTGGACGACTCCGTGTACAACGCGCCGATCCTCCTGCCGCACCGTCTGTACGAGCTTGCGGTGGAACCACGTGTGGGGTTGCCGCCAGAGCACCGTGGAAGGATGGCCTTCCGGCTTGGTGACACGGCTGGGACCTTGGCTGGGGTGGCGTGGCGGCAACGCAGGCGCGTGGCCTCCCGTTCGTTCGGTTACGACCAGGGGTCGAGGGTGCGGACTCCGGTGCCCTCGAAATCCTTCGCGTTGTGGGTGACCACAGTGAGACCGTGGATTCTTGCGGTGACGGCGATGAACGTGTCGTTCACCGGCTTCGGGTCAGGGACATGGAGACGCGAGGTTGCCACAGCGACAGCTAGGTCCACCGGCAGAATCCTGTCCTTGAACTCCGCGAGTACGTGGTCGTCCAGCCAACTGCGAAGGATTGCACCTTGCCTGGAATCCTTCTGTTCCTGACGTAGGACACCCAGCTCGAGTTCGAATACGACGACGGCGCTGAGGTACATGGTGAGCGGATCTTCAGACTCAGCCCATGACGCGACACCTGGGTTCGGGTTGGTCTTCCGCAGTTCGCTGACGATGTTGGTGTCGAGGAGCCAGCTCACAGGTCAGCTGCTTGAAGTTCGATCTGCACCGGCTCGGTGTCGAAGTCGATGTCGTCGCTGCCTTCGATACGGAGCGCGTTGAGGATGTTGCGCTTCTGCCCGGTCAACTGTCGGTACGTGGCGATGGTGATAAGCGCGTAGGCCGGGGCTCCGCGATCGGTGATGATCACAGGTTCGCGATCGGCGAGCCTTTTCGCTCCGCTGACATCATGATTGAACTCGCGCGCTGTGACCGTAGCCATCGTCGCCTCCTGCGAATGTAGGTATGTGGCTACATTTTAGCCTGAAGGCATGGGCAGGGCAATCACCGCGCGTACGCAACCCCCAGCTCATCCCAACGCGTGGTCGCCCTCTTCGATGGATGCTCACCCTTGCCAGCGCAGCGGAAAAGGCGCATCCTGAGAGGGAGAAAACTCTTCGCCCGGTCGAGTCGTCGGCAGTGCCACACCACCGGGCGTCGAGTTTTTAATCCGTTTTTGGGCTCTCAGGCCAGCAGCGCATGCCGGTCGGCCACGATCGCGTTGAGCAGTTCGCGCTCGTCGTCCTGCTGGCCGATGTCGGCACGACCGAGCACCACGCGCTGCCGTGCGAACGCGAGTTTCGTCGCATCCCGCGTGAAGCGCTGCATGGCGGCCGACTTTCCGCCGGGCTGGGCACGCGCCCACGCCCGTGCCCGCCGCCTGCCCGATGGCGTCGCCAGCCAGTCGATCTCGCCCGGCAGGAACCAACCGGCCGCCGCGTACTCCTCCAACCGCACGCGGGTCACGTGCGCCTCACGTCGACGCAGGAGGATCACGAGAACGACGGCGATGAGGAAGAACGGCACCTGTACGAGCAGGTAGTAGGCGAAGAAGTCCGAGACGAAGAAGCCGGCGCTGTTCCAGAGTGCGTGCAGCAGCATCGCGGGAACCAGTCCGAGTGCCCAATAGCCAAGGATGCCGGCGCCGCGGGTGCGCTGGACGGCGAATCCGACGGCCGCTCCCGTGCAGGCCGTGAACATCATGTGCGCGAACGGCGAGAAGATCTCGCGCACCACGAAGATGCCGGCGAGCCCGCCCGCACCCTGCTCCACGTAGGTGGTGCCGAAGTACAGGATGTCTTCGGTGAAGGTGAAGCCCGCGGCGATCACTGCCGCGTAGACGATGCCGTCCACGGGGCCGTCGAGATAGCGGCGGCCGGCGAACGCGAGGATGAGCACGCCCAGGCCCTTCGCTATCTCCTCGACGATGGGCGCCTGCACGGTGGTGGAGAGCACCTCTGCATTGGTCGTCGCCTCCCCCGCGCCCGCGACGCTGATGCCGAGGTCGACCACGAGGGCGAGCACGACGGAGACGCCGCCGCCCCACAGCAGGGCGAACCACAGCGCTCCGCGGGGCTCGGGTTCCCACCGATCGATCCAGCGCACGGCCAGCAGCAGCACTGCGAGCGGGATCAGGGCGAGTACCAGGGCGACGGCGACGGAGGCGACGCCGAGGGAGAGGGCGAGGTAGGCCAGCACGAGCAGGAATGCCACCCCGCCGATGAGGATGCCGATGACGGCGAGTACGACACCGACGCTGCTGCGCGCGCGGGCGGGAGCACTCCACGCAGGTGCGCGCGGCGGCTGCGGAGACGAGGTGACGGAACTCATGCGCTCATCCTTCCTGACGGAGGCCTTCTGGTGGAGCCGGGCGGGCGCTGCCGGTGCTCACTCGGTGAACACCTTGCCCGGATTCAGGATGCCCTGGGGGTCGAAGACCCGCTTGATCTCCCGTTGCAGCGCGTAACCGTCGTCGCCGAGCTCGTCCGCCAGCCACCGCCGCTTGAGAACTCCGACGCCGTGCTCCCCCGTGAGGGTTCCGCCCAGGGACAGGGCGGCCCGGAACAGTTCGTCGGCAGCCGCCCAGACCTCCTGCGGAACCTCGCGGCCGGTGTAGACGAAGTTCGGATGCAGGTTGCCGTCTCCGGCGTGCGCCACGGTCGGAATCGCGATGCCGGAGCGCCGCGAGATCTCGTCGATGGTGGCGAACATCGCAGCCATCTGCGAGCGCGGAACGGAGACGTCCTCGATGAGCACCTCGCCCTGTGCCGCAAGAGCGGGATGGAAGGCCCGCCGTATGGCGAGCAGCGCCTCGCCCGCCGCCTCGTTGGGCGCGAGCCGCGCGGAGCCGCCTTGGGCCGAGATGATCTCGACGGCGACGGCTGCGTCGGCTGCGGCGGTGGCACCGTCGAACTGCACGAGCAGGAAGGCCGCGGCGCCGGCATCCGGAATCGCCTCGAGGGGCGTGCCGGCCAACACCTGGGGTCCGAGGTACGCGATCACCGCGGCGAGAGCGCCGGTGTCGCACAGTTCCATGACGGCAGGCCGCAGTCGTGCCGCGGTGATGGCCGCGCTGGCGTGCGCCGCCGCGGTGACGTCGGGGAAGAACGCGCCGATCGTCGCGGGCTCCCCCAGCGGAAGCGGGACCAGGCGCACCGTCGCCTCGACGATGACCCCCAGAGTGCCTTCCCGATCCCGTGAGCAAGGCGGTGAGGTCGTAGCCGGTCACGCCCTTGACGGTGCGGTGGCCGGTGCGGAGCAGACGGCCATCGGCCAGTACGACGGCGAGACCGAGCACCGCCTCCCGGGTCACGCCGTACTTGGCGCAGAGCAGCCCGCCGGCTCCGGTGGCGATGTTGCCGCCGATGGTCGAGATTTCCTTGGAGGCGGGGTCGGGAGCGAACCAGAGACCGTAGGGCTGTGCCGCCCGGCTGAGGTCGGCGTTGATGGCCCCCGGTTCGACGACGGCCAACTGGTCGTCGGGCTCGATCGACAGGATGCGGTTCATGCGGGAGAGATCGAGCACGATCGCCCCGTCGCTTGCGATCGCGCCGCCGGCAAGGCCCGTTCCGGTTCCCCGGGGAACAACGGCGACGCCGTACTGGCTCGCAAAGCGCAGGAGCGCCTGCACCTCATCGACCGAGCGGGCGAACACGACGGCGAGCGGAGCATCCTCGCCGACGAAGCCCGAGCGGTCGGCCCGAGCGGCGTCCATGGTCGCGGCATCCGTCGAGACCGACTCCCCCAGCACTGCCCTGAGCATCTCGATCATGCGCCCACCCTACGACTGCGCCGGCCTACGACCCGGCGGAGGCCTCGGTGGCGACCGGGCGCGCCTTGGCGGCCTGGGCACGGGCGGACTCGAGTTCCGCCGCGGCGTTCGCCACCTTGCGCTCCGCCCGCTTGACGTTGCGCTCGGCGATGGACTGGGCGCCGTACCGTGCCTTCACCCGATCGGT
This sequence comes from Rathayibacter sp. YIM 133350, assembly GCF_037404875.1. Classification (NCBI taxonomy): domain Bacteria; kingdom Bacillati; phylum Actinomycetota; class Actinomycetes; order Micrococcales; family Microbacteriaceae; genus Rathayibacter; species Rathayibacter sp. YIM 133350. Next base: position 56,272 of record NZ_JBBELO010000007.1, on the reverse strand, counting down.
CTGCTCTTCAACGCCGGTGACGATGTACGAGAAGGCGATGAGGATGACCTGTGCCGAGAAGTTGATCCAGAGCAGCAGCGCGATGAGTGATCCGAAGCTCGCGAGCAGCGGATTGCTCTTCGCGCCCCCCACGAACAGGCTCGAGAGCACCTGCAGCACGGTGAGGCCGACACCGCCGATGATGGCGCCGCTCCAGAGGGAACGTGCGTTGGGCTTCAGGCCCGAGAGCAAGCGGAACATCACGGCCACGACGGCCGTGTCGATGGCGAAGATGACGAGGATGCTGATGGCCTGCGAACCGCCTTGGTACATCCAGGAGCGCGTGGAGAGGCCGAGCCAGTCGAAGACGACGTTGAGGGCGGTCGTGCTCAAGAAGGTGACGGCTGCCGCAGCGGCGAGCGCCAGGCCGAAGCCGAGTGCCAGCCCGAGGTCGCGCAGGGTGAGCCAGAGGAAGAAGGTCTTGTCGTCGCTCTCGTCGGAGACGGTGCGCAGTGCGATGCGCAGGGAACGGATGGCGCCGATCGCCGCTCCGATGAGGCCCACCAGCGCGAAGGCGCCGGCCAGGCTGAGCGTCAGGGGCTGCACCAGGTCGTCAGGGTCGATGAGACCGCCGTCGCCGACCAGGCCGGGGATGGCGGTGCCGAGGGTGGCCACGAGGGCATCCATCGCATCCTGGTTGCCCGCGAGCCACAGGCCCGCGATCGCGAAGCCGAGGAAGACGCCCGCGAAGATGGAGAACAGGGTGCGATAGGTGACGCTGTCTGCGAGCATCGGCCCGTGGTGCTCCTGGTAGCGCAGGAAGGCGCGGGCCGGCTTGGTGCTGAGTACCCACTGCATTACGCCGGTGAACCAGGCGACGATCGGATCCCACGGATGCTTCTTCGGGGCACTCGACGCGTCGCTCATGCGCTCAGGCTATCGAGCCGCCCCCGCCGGCCTCTGCCCCTTGACAGCCGGCCGGGAATGGCGCGGTGCGAACCGACGCGGCGATGTCCGAAAACCGCTCGTCGGAGGGGACCTGCCGTGGCAGGCTGGAATCATGCCCCAGGCCTCCCCGCACGTGATGTCAGCGGATACGGCGTTCACCGACCCCGTGTTCGCCGAGCGCTACCGCGCCATGAGTTCGCGTGACGCGCGCTTCGACGGTCAGTTCATCACCGGCGTGCACTCCACGGGCATCTACTGCCGGCCCAGTTGCCCCGCGATGACACCCAAGCCCTCCAACGTCACCTTCTACCTCACGGCCGCAGCCGCCCACGAGGCGGGCCTTCGCGCCTGCAAGCGCTGCCTGCCCGACGCCGTTCCCGGCTCGCCCGAATGGAACGTGCGCGACGACCTCGCCGCCCGCGCGATGCGGCTGATCGCCGACGGGGTCGTGGAGCGGGAGGGCGTGCCTGGCCTGGCGTCGCACCTCGGCTACACCCCACGGCACCTCACCCGTGTGCTGCAATCAGAGCTCGGCGCCGGGCCGCTCGCGCTGTCGCGGGCGCATCGTGCCCAGACGGCGCGCGCGCTGCTCACGAGCACCGACATGCCCGTCGCCGACGTTGCCTTCGCGGCGGGGTTCGGCAGCGTGCGGCAGTTCAACGAGACGATCGCCGCGGTGTACGAGATGTCCCCGCGCGAGCTTCGTGCCAAGGCACGCGGCCGCGCCGGCGCTCGTTCGGCGGCTGCGCACGCCGGTGCGGCCACCGTGCGAGAACTCCGCTCCCCCGGCGGCACGCCGGTTGCCGCGCCTCCGAACGGCTCGTCTTCGTCGAACCCGACGGTCGCCTCGACGACGGTCTCCCTGCGCCTGCCGGCTCGGGCGCCCTTCGACGGGGCCGGCGCGCTGGCGTTCCACGGCGTCAGGGCCGTCGCCGGCGTGGAGGCCTGGGACGGCGTCACCTACGCGCGTTCCGTTGCGCTGCCGCACGGGCCGGCATCCGTTCGCCTGCGCGTGGACGAGGGGTCGGGCAATCCCGCCATCGCCTGCGAGGCGACGCTGTCGTCGTTGGCCGACCTGATGCCGCTCGTCGGGCGCATCCGGCGCCTGCTCGACCTCGACGCGGATGCCGACGCCATAGACGCCGCCCTGGCGGCCGACCCGGCGCTTGCCGCCTCTGTTGCCGCGGTGCCCGGAATGAGGGTTCCGGGATCGGTGGACGCGGACGAGACCCTCTTCCGTGCGCTCGTGGGTCAGCAGGTGTCGGTGGCATCGGCACGCACCACCCTCGGTCGACTCGCCGAGGCGCTCGGTGAGCCGTTCGACTCGGGCGTGCTGTTCCCGACGGCGGCGGCAATCGCCGAGAACGGATCCGCCGTGCTGCGCGGGCCCGCCGCGCGCGTGGGCGCCATGCTCGGCGTGGCCGAGCGACTCGCCGACGGCCGGTTGCGCCTGGACGTCGGCATGAGCACCGCCGAACTGACCGCGACCCTGCAGGCCCTCCCGGGCATCGGGCCCTGGACGGCCGGGTACGTGGCCATGCGCGTACTCGGTTCGCCCGACATCCTGCTCACGAGCGACCTGGCCATCCGGCAGGGCGCCGATCGTCTCGGACTGCCGGCGCAGGAGCGTGCCCTCGCTGCCCGAGGCGCCGCGTGGGCGCCATGGCGCAGCTACGCCGGAATACATCTCTGGAGGGCGGCAGCGGCGGTAGCCTGAGCGGTGGAGGGAACATGCCCAGTGTGAGCGTCGTCATTCCTGCGCTCAACGACGCCGACATGCTGCGCCGGTGCCTCGCGGCCCTGCGGGACCAGCTGCTGCTGCCCGACGAGGTCATCGTCGTCGACAACGGGTCGACGGATGACACGGCCCAGGTGGCGACGGATGCCGGCGCGCGCGTCATCCTCGAACCGGTGCGGGGCATCTGGCCGGCCGCTGCTGCCGGATACGACGCCGCCTCGTGCGACATCATCGCGCGGCTCGACGCGGATTCGGTTCCCCCCGTCGACTGGCTCGCGCACATCGAGGCCGAGTTCGTCACCACCCCCGAGATCGACGCCTTGACCGGGCCCGGCGACTTCTACGACGGCAACCCGATCCTCGCGTGGCTGGGCGAAGCGCTCTACATCGGCGGCTACTTCTGGTCCATGTCGATCTGGCTCGGCCATCCCCCGCTCTTCGGATCGAACTTCGCCATGCGCCGGGAGCTCTGGTGGCGCGTGCGCTCGCAGGTGCACCGCGAACTGCGCGAGGTGCACGACGACCTCGATCTCAGCCTGCACCTCGGTCCCGAGGTGATCGTGGCCTTCGACGACACGCTCAGGGTCGGCATCTCGGCGCGACCGTTCTCGACGTGGCACGGATTCTCCCGGCGCATCGAGTGGGCGTTCGGAACGCTGGGCATGCACCTGCCCGAGGCAACGCCATGGCGACGGCGCGCCGCGCGCAAGGAGTACGAGGAGGAGCGCGGCATCGCGGGCTTCACGAGCGCGGGTCCGTGACGGGAACCCGGCTCTGTCGGCGAAGCCGGGCACGCTCACGTCCCTCGACAGGAATCCCGCACTCCAACAGGGATTGCGCGCGTCAACAGGACGGATGCGGGATTTTCCTCCTGTTCGGGCCTCACCTCCCTGTCGGAGCGGTCACTTCCTGTTGAAGCCCGGTCCGTGAGCTTGTCGAAGGGCCGGCACGGGGGTCCCGGTCCCTGAGCTTGTCGAAGGGCCCGCGCCCAGCGTTCGGAACGACGCTTCGACAGGCTCAGCGAACACAAGGCTGGGTCGCTCGCACAGGTCCGGTCCCTGAGCCTGTCGAAGGGCCAGCACCCCGCGCACGGAACGACGCTTCGACAAGCTCAGCGCACGCAGGGCTGGATTGCTCGCACAGGCCCGGTCCCTGAGCCTGTCGAAGGGCCGGCACCCCGCGCACGGAACGACGCTTCGACAAGCTCAGCGAACGCAGCGCTGGGTCGCTCACACAGGCCCGGTCCCTGAGCCTGTCGAAGGGCCCACACCCGGCGCACGGAACGACGCTTCGAAAGGCTCAGCGAACACAAGGGTGGCCGTCTCAGAAGCCCGGTCCCTGAGCCTGTCGAAGGGCCGGCGCCCGGCGCACGGAACGACGCTTCGACACGCTCAGCGCACGCAGGGCCGGCCACTCTCAGGCCGCGAGGTCGCCCGCCGCGGCCCGCCGATAGTGCTCCACGAGATCGCGGGCGAGTTGATGCGGTGTCGTCTCGCACGGGCTGTGCCCCGTGTCGTAGAGCGCCAGCCGCGCACCGAGCCGCTCCGCGAACGCGCGCTGCAGCCGGGCGGGCCACAGGTCGCGGGCACCAGCAGTGACGAGAACCGGCACGCCCGTAGCCCGCACCTCCGGCGACACGTCGGGCGTGCGGAACATCAGCCCGATGATGTCGTCGACACTCTCACGACGGGTGTAGGCGAAGCGGTGACGGGCGAGCGCGAGCCGGCCGGGCAGCACGCGGTTCTTGTTGGTCGAGACGCCCCAGATCATCAGGCCGGCGCCCTGGCGCGGTGTGACGACGCGGCTGATGGGTCCGATGACCGGGATGCCGCGGTACGCCAGCCCCGACTGCGGCGGGCACCCCAGCAGCGCCAGACTCGCCACCAGTTCCGGCCTGCGCACGGAGACGAGCTGGGCGATGACCCCTGCGAAGGAGTACCCCAGCAGGTGCACCGGACGGGCTCCGGCTTCGATCACGGCGACCATGTCATCGACGAACAGGTCGTAGGTGTAGCGGCCCTCTCGCGGACCCGCGGCAGCCGACTCGTACTGGCCGGCGAGGTCGTAGCTCTGCACGTAGAAGCCCGCCTGCGCGAGGAGCGGCATGACGAGGATGAAGTCCTCCTTCGATCCCGTGGCGCCGGGAACGAGCAGCACTCGGGGATCGGCGGGATCCCCGAGCGAGATCATGGCCAGCTCCCCACTGGGCGCTGCGAAGGTGCTGCGCACGGTGCCCTCGGGCAATCGCATCCAGTCCAGGTCTCCGAGGCGATGATCCCGGCGTGCGGCGTCGTCCTCGTCTCGAACGTGCTGCTTCACGCATCCGACATTAGCGATGGCGCGCGCCGGAACCCTCAGGCCCGACGCCGTTTCGCCGGGGTTCCGGCCGCGGGGTTCCGAGTAGCATAACTGGCCGTGTCAGAGCTCGCAACGATCACCACGCGCCTGCGCGCGGCGGGGTGCGTCTTCGCCGAGGAGGAGGCAGCGGTGCTGCTTCACTCGGGCGTCTCGAGCGACGCCCTGGAACGCCTGGTGCAGCGCCGTGTCGCCGGAGAGCCGCTCGAGGTCGTCGTGGGGTGGGCGCAGTTCTACGGACTGCGCGTCGCCGTGGATGCCAACGTCTTCGTTCCGCGTCGGCGCACGGAACTGGTGGTGCGTGAGGCGCTCGCCGCAACACCAGGTGACGCGGTGCTCGTCGATCTCTGCTGCGGGTCCGGCGCCATCGGCGCCGCCATGCAGGCCGCCCTGCCGGATGCGACGGTGTACGCGAGCGACCTGCAGCCGGATGCGGTGCGCGTGGCCCGTCGCAACCTGCCGGCGCATCGGGTCTTCGAGGGCGACCTGTTCGACGCGCTGCCGCGAGACCTGCGCGGCGTCATCGACGTGCTGGCGGTGAACGCGCCGTACGTTCCGAGCGATGAGATCCGCCTCATGCCGCCGGAGGCCCGCGAGCATGAGCCGCTCGTGACGCTCGACGGAGGCACCGACGGCCTGGACCTGCACCGGCGCATCGCGGCGGAGGCTTTCTCGTGGCTCACCCCGGGAGGGCGCCTCGTCATCGAGACGAGCCGGCGCCAAGCCCCTGTGACCGCCGCGGTCCTGCGGGAGGCGGGGTTCACCGCCCTGATCGTGCGCGACGAGCAGATCGACGCGACCGTGGTCACGGCGTCTGCGCCGCAGTGAATGGCGGCGGCCGCGATCGGGCTGTACCCGCCGCAGCGCCGATAGCCTAGGCAGTGTGAAGTTCGCGCATCTCAGGGTCGAGGGCGAATCGGAGCCCCGGTTCGCGGCCGTCATCGACGACGAGGCACTCTTCCTGGCCGACGTCATGCCGAACGCCCCCGTCGATCTCCAGCAGCTCATCGAGCAGGGTGATTCGGGCCTGACGGCCGTGCGCTCGGCCGTGGATGCGGCGGTCGCCGCCGGCGCACGTCGCACGCCGGTGCGCACCCTGCGTCACGCCTCGGCGGTGCTGCGTCCCCCGCACATCCTCGCGATCGGCGCCAACTACGCGGCGCACGCCTCGGAACTCAAGCTGCGCAGCGAGAGCGCCATGACGGTGTTCTCCCTCTGGCCCAACTCGCTCTCCGGCCACGACATGACGACCACCTGGCCGGGCGACCTGTCGCGCGAGGTGGACTACGAGGCCGAACTGGGCGTCATCATCGGCACGCCGGCGAGGAACGTGCCCGTGCGCGACGCCCTCGACCACGTCTGGGGGTACACCGTCGTCAACGACATCACCGCCCGCGACCTGCAGTTCAGCGAGGCGCAGTGGTCGCGGTGCAAGTCGTTCGACGGCTTCACCCCGACCGGTCCGGTCGTGGTGACTGCCGACGAGATTCCCGACCCGCAGGATGTCTGGCTCACCACGAACCTCGACGGCCGCATCCTGCAGGATGCCTCCAGCGGCGACATGGTGCGCACCGTGGCCGAGATCATCTCCTACCTCTCGCGGTCGGCGACGATGCCGGCGGGAACGCTCATCTCGACGGGCAGCCCCGGCGGCGCGGGCTACTCCCGCACGCCGCCCGTCTTCCTGCGCGACGGGTCGACCGTCACCGTCTCCATCGGCGGCATCGGCAGCCTCACCACGCACTGCCGGGTCATCTGAGCCCCGGCGGCCCTACTCCGCCGGTTCGCCCTTCTTCTCCGACGCCTGCGTCGCGGTCGTCACGGCGATGCCCGACAGGCGGGCAGGAGAGAGCCTGCGGGTGACCTCCTCGATCGACATCAGGCCCGCTTCCACGACGAGTTCGGCGACCGGACGCCCGGTGATCAACGCCGTCTTGGCGAGGTTCGCGGCCTCGGTATAGCCGATGTAGGGGATGAGCGCGGTGATCACGCCGACGCTCGAGGCCACCATGGCGGCGAGGCGCTCGGTGTTGGCCGTGATGCCGTCGACGCAGTTGACCCGCAGGGTCCAGCAGGCCTGTGTCATCCACGCCAGGCTCTGCAACAGGGAATGCGCGATGACGGGCTCGAACGCGTTCAGCTGCAGCTGGCCGGCCTCTGCAGCCATCGTGACGGTCACATCCGTTCCCGCGATGGCGAAGGCCACCTGGCTGACCGCCTCGGGGATGACGGGATTCACCTTGCCGGGCATGATCGATGAGCCGGCCTGCTTCGCCGGCAGGTTGATCTCGCCCAAGCCGGCCTGCGGGCCCGAGGAGAGCAGTCGCAGGTCGTTGCAGATCTTCGAGAGCTTGATGGCACTGCGCTTGAGCGAGCCGCTGAACGACATGAACGCCCCCGCATCGCTCGTGGACTCGATGAGGTCGGGCGCCGCCTCGAGCTTCAGCCCCGTGATCTCGCGCAGGTGCGCGATCGCCGAGGTGGCATAGTTCGGATCGGCCGTGATGCCCGTCCCGATGGCCGTTGCGCCGATGTTCACCTCGGCCAGCAGCCACAGCGTCTCACTCAGGCGGTCGTAGTCCTCTCCGAGCGTCGTGGCGTAGCCGTGGAACTCCTGCCCGAGGGTCATGGGAACCGCATCCTGCAACTGGGTACGCCCCACCTTCAGCACGTCCGCGAATTCCTCGCCCTTCTTCGCGAACGACTCCTTGAGCAGGGCGAGCTCCTGCAGCAGGTGCGCGAGCGAGAACGAGAGCGCGATCTTGACGGCCGTCGGGTAGGTGTCGTTCGTGGACTGGCTGCGGTTGACGTCGTCGATGGGGTGCAGGATGTCGTAGCGGCCCTTCTCGTACCCGGCGAGCTCGAGCGCGAGGTTGGTGATGACCTCGTTGGCGTTCATGTTCGTCGAGGTGCCCGCACCGCCCTGAATGACGCCGACCACGAACTGTTCGTGCCTCGCACCGTTGATGATGCGCTGGCAGGCGGAATCGATCCACTTGGCCTTGTCGGGGCTGAGCGCACCCACCTCGAGATTGGCGCGGGCGGCCGCCTGCTTGACCATGGCGAGGGCGCGTACGAGGTCGGGGTAGACCGAGATGGGGCGCTTCGCGATGGGGAAGTTGTCGAGCGCCCGCCGTGTGTGCACGCCCCAGTACGCGTCTTCGGGAACCTCCGCGCTGCCGAGGGAATCGGTCTCGATGCGGTACCCCGGAGAGGCCGTGGCCACCCCCGGTGCGCTCGGATGTCCGGAGGTGGGCGTGTGGGCAGTCATGGTCACAGTGTGGCTCCATTGCCGGTCGTTCGGGTGTGAATCGCGGTCCTCGCGGCCGCGTTTCGAGCCTACCGTCGGGCTCGCGCAGCTTCTTCCGGCCCCGAGCAGGAGTCGTGCGTGGCAGCCCGCGCGCCGCAAGAAACAGCTGGGCAACAGCGATTCCTCCGCCGCCGGAGGATGACGGAACATCAAAGTTCACGTTGAACGTGAACCGTTCATGCGGCGGCCACGCCTCGTTCGCCTGGCCCACCTAGCCTGCCTCCGCGCCTGCAGCGCAGCATCCATCACAACGGAGGAATCACCCCTTGATCACCACCACCACCGGCCTTCGCCGCACTCTCGCCGCCACTGTCGGCACAGCCATCGCCCTGTCCGTCGCGCTCACGGGCTGCTCGAGCACACCGGCCACGACGGCCTCCACTCCGGCGGCCGCTCCGCTGCCGGCGACCCCTCGCCTGGCCTCTGCCGACAACTTCCGCGACATCGGCGGAATCGGCGCCGGGTACGTCACCTCAGATGGCAAGCACGTCAAGCGCGGCGTCGTCTACCGTTCGAACGCACTGACCCTGAAGCCGGCCGACGTCGCGACCGTCCAGTCCCTCGGCGTCACCGAGATCCTCGACCTGCGCACGCCGGGTGAGATCGCGGCCAAGCCCGACGCCGAGATCACCGGAGCCGAGTGGGTCAACGAGAACGTCATCGGCGCCTCGGATGCCGGCATGCCGACGTTCAAGACCCCGCAGGAGGCGACCGCCATGATGGCGACCACCTATCGCAACTTCGTCAGCGACGAGACCGCACGCAAGGCCATCGCCGCGACCCTCACCGAGATCGCCGACAGCAAAGGCGCGGACATCGTGCACTGCACCGCGGGCAAGGACCGCACGGGATGGGTCTCCGCCGTTCTGCTGAGCGTCGCCGGCGTGCCGCAGAAGACGATCACCAACGACTACCTGCTCACCAACCAGTACTCGCGCAGCAGCATCAACGCGACCCTGGCAGGTCTCAAGGCGCAGGGCGGCGACGCGGCTGCCGCGGTGTACGCGCCGCTGCTCGGCGTCGACGCGAGCTACCTCGACGCCACCTTCGATCAGCTGAAGTCCGACTACGGCACCATGGACTCCTACCTCACCAAGGGCCTGGGCCTGTCGAAGAAGACCATCGCGAAGCTCAAGGACCGCCTGGTCGCCTGAGTTCCGCTGCAACGAAAAGAGGGTCCCGCCGACATCGGCGGGACCCTCTCTTCGTTCGCGTGCTACCAGCCGAACGCGGTCTCGATCGGGCCGCGCATGAAGTAGATCAGGAAGCCGATGGCGACGATCCAGAGCAACGGACTGATCTCGCGGGCCTTGCCCGAGAGCGAGCGCAGCACGACCCATGCGATGAAGCCCGCACCGATGCCGTTGGCGATCGAATAGGTGAGCGGCATGATGATGACGGTCAGGAACACTGGCAGCAGCACCGAGAACTCGCCCAGGTCGATGCCCTTGATCTGCGACATCATGAGGGCACCGACGATCACGAGCGCCGCGGCTGCGACCTCGGACGGCACGATCTGCGCGATGGGCGTGAAGAACATCGCCAGCAGGAACAGGACACCGGTGACGACGTTCGCGAAGCCGGTGCGTGCACCCTCGCCGATGCCGGATCCCGACTCGATGAAGACGGTGTTCGAGGAACCCGACGTGAGGCCTCCGGCGACGGCGCCGACGCCCTCGACGATCAGGGCGGACTTCAGCCGCGGGAAGTTGCCGTCCTTGTCGGCCAGGCCCGCCTCTTTCGAGAGGCCGGTCATGGTTCCCATGGCGTCGAAGAAGTTCGTGAACACGAGGGTGAAGACGAGCATGAGCGCGGCGAGGAAGCCGATTCGGCCGAAGTCGAAGCTGACGTTGCCGACCAGGCTGAGGTCGGGAACGGCGAACCAGTTGCCGGTGAGGGCCGGCACCGAGAGGTTCCAGCCGCCCGGGTTCTTCGGCTGGCCGCCGAAGTGCCAGATCGCCTCGACGATGACGGCGATGATCGTGCCGCCGACGAGGCCGATGAGGATGGCGCCCTTGACCTTGCGGGCCATGAGCACACCGGTCAGCAGAAGGGTGATGACGAAGACGAGCGTCGGCACCGTGGCGATCGAACCGTTCTCGCCGAGCCCGATGGGCGGAGAGCCGAAGCCCGTCGACTTGACGAAGCCGGCATCCACGAGGCCGATGAAGGCGATGAACAGCCCGATGCCGACGGTGATGGCGATCTTCAGCTGGTACGGAACGGCGTTGAAGATGAGGCGGCGAAGTCCCGTGGCCGCCAGCAGCACGATGATGAGGCCGTCGATGACGACGAGGCCCATCGCCTCGGGCCAGGTGACCTGCCCGACGACGCTCACGGCGAGGAACGAGTTGATCCCGAGTCCGGCCGCGAAGGCGAACGGAAGGCGTGCGATCACACCGAACAGGATGGTCATCACACCGGCGGTCAGCGCCGTGACAGCCGCCACCTGCGGGAAGGCCAGGCTGTGCCCGAGCACGTCCTTGCCGCCCGAGAGGATGATCGGGTTGAGCACGACGATGTAGGCCATCGTCACGAACGTGACGACGCCGCCACGAACCTCGGTTCCGAGCGTGGAGCCACGCTCGCTGATCTGGAAGAACCGATCGAAGGCGCCCTTGGGCTCGGCCTTCTCGGTGGGTTGCGGCTGGGCCGTCTCAGTCGAATTCACAGATAGATAGTAGGCGCTTTCCGGCGCCCCCCGAGTACCATCCGCACCCCCAGGGTGCGGGCCTGACCGGGATGGTTCGTCGAATCAGCGGTGGAAGGCGGGGATGATCAGGTAGATGCCGTAGAGCACGGCGGCAGCGCTCACGGTGAAGCAGGCGTAGGCCGCGGCGAGCGCCCAGCGCTTCTGGTTCTCGGTGAGGGGGTTCTTCTTCGCGGCCTTCTTGGCCTTCTTCACGCGTTTCGCGGCTGCCTTGGCCTCGGCGGCAGTGACGACGGTGAGCGCATCCGTGTAGGCGGCCGGCTCGACCACAGGTGCCCGACCGGCCACGCTCAGCATGCGCAAGCCGAGTGAGTAGGCGCTCACCACGATTGCCGATGACAGCAGTGCGGCGCCGAACACGACGACGAAGGCTCCCCAGTCGATGATCACTGCGTGACCTTCCGCTTGCTTTCCGGCCGCTTCGGCTTCGGATTGCGCTTGATCTTCACCGCGCGTCCGGATGCGGCGACCTCGCTCGTGACGTTGTGGTGCGAGACCTCGTTCTTGCGCGAGCGCCAGAAGATGAACACGATCACGACGGCTCCGATGGCGGCGTCGATGAGAATGCCGGCGACCCCGATCTCGGCGATGAAGGCGGCCAGACCGCCCACGATCGCCGCTGCCGGCAAGGTCATGAGCCAGCCCAGGCCGATACGGCCCGCCGTGCCCCAGCGCACCTTGGAGCCGCGCCGGCCGAGACCCGATCCGATCACCGAACCCGAAGCCACCTGGGTCGTCGAGAGGGCGAACCCGAGGTGGCTGGAGGCCAGGATCGTGGCTGCGGTGCTCGTCTCCGCGCTGAACCCCTGGGCGGGCTTCACGTCGGTGAGGCCCGTTCCGAGCGTCTTGATGATGCGCCAGCCGCCCATGTACGTCCCCAGGGCGATCGCGATGGCGCAGGCGAGGATGACCCACCACTCGGGGTCGCTGTCGGGCGACTGGAAGCCCACGGCGATGAGGGTCAGGGTGATCACGCCCATCGTCTTCTGGGCGTCGTTGGTGCCGTGAGCGAGGGCCACGAGCGAACTGGAGAAGATCTGCGCGTACCGGAAGCCGTCGCGCCCGTCGGGCCGGCCGTCGTAGCGCCGGGTGATGGCGTACGCGAGCTTGGTGGCGACGTAGGCGACGATGCCGGCCGTCAACGGAGCCGCGAGGGCCGGGATGATGACCTTGGAGAGCACCACCCCGAAATCGATCGGGTCGAAGCTGCCCGCACCCACGACGGCGGCGCCGATGAGACCGCCGAACAGCGCGTGCGATGAGCTCGAGGGAAGCCCGAGCAGCCAGGTGAACATGTTCCAGACGACGGCGCCGATGAGGCCGGCGAAGATGAGTTCGGGCGTGATGAGCACGCCGCCGTCGCCTTCCCTGATGATGCCGCCCGAGATCGTCTTGGCCACCTCGGTGGAGAGGAAGGCACCCACGAGGTTCAGGCAGGCGGCGAGGCCGACGGCGAAGCGGGGCTTCATCGCCCCCGTCGCGATCGGGGTCGCCATGGCATTGGCCGTGTCATGGAAGCCGTTGGTGAAGTCGAAGAACAACGCCAGTGCGATGACCAGCACGACGATCAGGGTGAGATCCACCGGCGTCTTTCTCGTATGGGGCATCCCGGTTCAGATTTCACCGGATGTTCACTGCGATGCGGTTGTCCTCGCGCATCCTCACAACTGGATCGATACTCACACCCCGAGGCACTCTGGTCAACCTGAGAGGACCTCAGCTGACCGTGACGGCGTGCGCCCCGAACCTCGTCCGACTCATTCGACGACGCTGGAGAGGTCGGCGCCGAAGGTGTAGGTGCGCCCGACGCGCCCGACGCGCCCGCCGGCGAGCACGCCGGGCAGCCAGAACCGGGCGTCGTCCCACATCTGCGCCAACGGCACCTCGTCGAGATCGAACCATTCGGGATCAAGTTCCGCCGAGGAACGGGGCTCGCCCTGCCAGGCGGTGCTCACGAAGACGGTGGACTCCTGGCTCCATGCCTCCCGGTGCGGAAAGAGGTAGCGCAGCCGGCCGCGCTCCTGCAGTTCGGCAGGATCCACGCTCAGCCCGACCTCTTCGAAGACCTCACGCACGATCGCCTCACGGGCACTCTCGCCCGGCTCGAGCTTTCCCCCCGGCCCGACGTACTTGCCCTGGCCCAACCCGATCTTCTTGCGCCCGAGGAGAACCTGCCGGTGGCCGGTCGCATCCGTTCGGATGAGGTAGCAGACACATACCTGCGGAAGCATGTTCGCGGAACGGCTCGGGATGCGCGGCTCAGCCGAAGAGGATCGCGGCTTCGTCGTACCGCGACTGCGGCACCGTGTTGAGGCCGCCGACCGCATCCGCGATCGAGACGACCTTGATGTCGGTGCCGCGCAGCGAGACCATCGACCCCCATGCGCTCTCGTGCACGGCGTCGATCGCCGCCATGCCGAGTCGGGTCGCGAGCACCCGATCGTAGGCGGAGGGCGCTCCCCCACGCTGGATGTGGCCGAGCACGGTGTCGCGGGACTCGATGCCGGTGCGCTCCTCGATCATGGGCGCCAGCCGCTCGGCGATGCCTCCGAGGCGCGGGCGGTTGAAGGCGTCGAGACCCTTGTGCGAGTGCGCCTCCTCCATGTCATCGAGGTGGAAGCCCTCGGCGACCACGAGCACCGGGGCGCGGCCTCGGTCGCGCACGCTCTCGACCCACGTGCAGATCTGCTCGATCGAGGTGGGCTGCTCGGGGATGAGGATGGCGTGCGCACCGCCGGCCATGCCCGAGTGCAGCGCGATCCAGCCGACATGCCGGCCCATCACCTCGACCACGAGGCAGCGGCCGTGCGATTCCGCGGTGGTGCGCAGCCGGTCGATGGCCTCCGTGGCGATCTCGACGGCGGTGTCGAAGCCGAAGGAGTAGTCCGTGGCGGCGAGGTCGTTGTCGATGGTCTTCGGCACTCCGACGATGCGCAGGCCGGCATCCGTCAAGCGCCGTGCGGCGGTCAGCGTTCCCTCGCCGCCGATGGCGATGATGGCGTCGATGCCGTTGGCGTCGAGCATGCGCTGGATGTTCTCGGGGCCGCCCTGCTCGCCCTCGAACGGGTTGGTGCGACTGGATCCGAGGATGGTGCCGCCCTGCCGCGAGAGCCCGCGGACGTCGTGCCGCGTGAGGTCGAAGAAGTCGCCCTCGACGACCCCGCGCCATCCCCAGCGGAAGCCGACGAACTCGGCGTCGTGGGAGATGACGCCCTTCAGCACAGCACCGCGGATGACCGCGTTCAGACCGGGGCAATCGCCCCCGCTCGTGAGGATTCCGATCTTCATTGGTGCTGCGACTCCTTGGGAACTGGCAGGTCAGCGCCGCATCATCGGGGCGAGTGGTCCGCTCGGGATTCTATAGGGCGGTGCGGGCGCGTTGCGGCGCCTGCGCCCCCTCGCTCGATGCCAGAGGGATGCGGCCGGATCACAGAGTGCCGTCGAGCGCCTGGCGCAGCAGGTGCTGCAGGGCATCGAGCTGAACCGAGTCGGCGGCCGTCACCTCCTGGTCGCTGCCGTCCAGTGCACGAGCGGCGAGGCCGTGCTTGGAATCGATCAGCTCGGCGATCTTCGCGTCGATCGTATGGGCGGCGATGATGCGCCAGGCCGTGACGGGCTCGTCCTGGCCGATGCGGTGGACGCGGTCGATCGCCTGGGTCTGCTCCGCGGCCGTCCAGCTCAGCTCAGCAAGCACGACGTTGCTGGATGCCTGCAGGTTGACACCCACTCCGGCAGCCGTGAGGGAGCACACGGCGACGGCCACCTCGGGGTCCTTGTTGAAGGCGTCGATGGCGGCCTGGCGTGCAAGGGCGTTCTGGTCGCCGCGCAACGAGACCGTGCGTAGGCCCGCCTTCGCGAGCATCTCCTCCGCTGTGTCCATCACGTCGATGTGCTTGGCGAAGAAGACCACCTTGCCGACCGACCGGGCCAGCTGGGCGGCGTAGTCCGCCGCCAGTGCCGCCTTCGCCTGGCCGATCTTGCGCACCATGGTGAAGACGTTCTCGCCCGACTTCGCCGCCTTGGACTCGTCGAGCTCCGCCTGGGAGACGGCCCGCACGAAGGCGTCGAACTGGTCGTCGTCCAGGTCGCCGCGTCGCAGCCCGCGCGAGCCGACGAGGGCGTCGAAGCGGTCGCGCAGCCGGTACCCGAGGTCGCGCTCGGCCTGGCGGATGCCGCGGCCCAGTTCGTCGTCGAGCTCGACCGGCAGGTCGGCGATGCGCTTGGCCGGCAGGTCGGCCGCAACGTCGACCTTGCGCCGGCGCACGATGCCCATGTCGATGACGGCGGCACGCGCCTCGACGTAGAAGCCGGGCTCCGCCGGCGTGAGGCCGTTCTCCTCGAGCTTGGCCATGAGCGCGGGTGCGGGCCGATCGCCCTGAATCCAGCCCAGGAACTGCCAGATCGCCCGGAAGTCGTCGACATCGTTGATGAGGGGGGTTCCGGTGAGCGCCATGAGCAGCGGGTTCCCACCCGGCGCGCGCTTGCGGATGCTCTCCGCGAGCGTGAGCACGTTGCGCGAGCGCTGCGACTGCAGGTTCTTGATGAAGTGGGCCTCGTCGACGACCATGCCGCGGAAGCCGAGCGTGGAGAGCCAGGCCATGTGGCGCTCGAGCACGTCGTAGTTGACCACGACGACATCGGCGAAGGCGTCCAGGCTCTCGCCGTCGCCGTGGATGACCGTGGCCCGCCGCAGCGGCGTCCAGCGCTCGACCTCACGGGCCCAGTTCATCTTCACGACGTTGGGCACGACGGCCAGCAGCGGGTAGGCATCCGCCACCGAGGCAGCGAGCACGCTCTGCGCGGTCTTGCCGAGGCCGGGCTCGTCGGCGAGCAGGAAGGTGCGGTGCCCGCGGCGAACGGACTCCACGAACCGCGCCTGGTGCTTCATGACCTCGAGGCCCCGCGGGGAGAGCCGGTCGATGAGCGGCGCCTCCGGCAGCTCCATGGATGCGGCCTGGCCGCCGGCGCCGTACTCGAACGACTTGAACAGCGGGCCGAGGAGCTCCCAGTTCGCGAGTCGCCGGATCGGCACGGCGGGTGCGGCGGGTCGGGAGAGGTCGGGTGCGAGGAAGGGATTGGCCAGCTGTCTGGCCTTCACGGACTGCGGGATGACCTGGTTCTCCGCCAGCTGCGGCTTGGCCTCGGGTTCGCGGGTGATGATGAGCTCGTCGGGGCTGAGCTCGGCGCCCGATTCCAGCAGCCAGTCGCGACGGAAGCGCTGCGCGACCGAGGAGACCGAGGCGTCGGCTTCCAGCAGCGAGATGAGGCTGGTGTCCCGCGCCGCCGTCTTCGCGAGGATCTGCGCGATGCCGTCGAGGCGCTTCAGCAGTTCAGGGCGCGAGGAGTCGGGAATCTCGGCAGCGCCCTTCACGCGCGCACGTTCCTCGCGCATGAGCAGGGCGATCACCTGGAACTTGGTGCGGTTGGTCGGCCCGAGCTTTCCACCCTGGGCCTTGGCCTCGACCTCACGCACCTTGCGGGCGAGGATCGGGATGATCGGGGCCTCGTCGTCGCGGGAGCGGGTCCGCGTCCGAACGCTTCGCTGGTCGGGCATCGTCCTCCACATCGTCAAAAGCATCGTCGAACCGGTCAAGACGTGTGGCTCGGATGCTGAAGCTGCGCTCAGGGGGCCCGGACTCAAGCAACGCGAGACATCGCGGTCGAGACGGTGACGGGGACCTTCGGCGAACTCATCCTACTACCGTCAGGCGGCAGTGGAGTTCACGGGCCGCCCGGAATACCCTGTAGCCATGCAGCAGCACGCCCCTGATGGTGCTGACCCGCTCAGCACGGATGACGACGACTTCGTGATCGCGCAGGAATCCGAGTTCGAGGAGCCCTACTCGCCCCCCGATGACGCGGAGCGCGAGTTCGACGACGGTGCCATCGACGAAATCGTCGGGCTCGACGACGAACGCCGCGTCGACGTGGCCGAAGAGGTGCCGGCCGAGGACGAGTAGGGGCGTCCGCTTCGGATACCCCCGCCCCGTACGGCGTTACCCTGAGAGGGTGATCGACGACATCAAGAAGCGCGCCCTGCATCGCACTCGCATTCTCGAGGGCCAATTGCGGGGACTGGAGAAGATGATCGAGAACGAGGACTACTGCGTCGACATCATCACGCTCTCGCTCGCCATCCAGAAATCCCTCGGCTCGCTCAACAAGCTCGTCGTCGAGAATCACCTGCGCACGCACGTCACCGACATGTTCGAGGCGGGCGGTGCCGAGCGCGAGGCCGCGATCAAGGAGCTCATCACGGTCTTCGAGCTGAGCAACAACCGGGGCTGAGCCTTCCGCGCCGCCCGCTGCCCTCAGGCGGAGACGATGGGGATGGACCGCGTCGTCGGCGGGGTGGAGAAGAGCGTCTCGAGCGCGGGCTTCAGCTCGGCCACCCACGCCTCATAACCGGCGGCGTTGAGGTGCAGCCGATCCTCGCCGAGGTCTTCGCGCAGTTGCCCGTCCTCATCGGCGAGCGCCGGCCAGAGGTCGAGGAACTGGCCGTGCACGGTGGCCACGAACTGGCGGATGTGCCGGTTGAGGTCACGGATGTCGGCGGCGTAGTCCTGCTCTCGCGGCAGGAGCGACACGACGAGCAGCCGAACACCCGGGATGCGCTTGCGCAGCTCGACGAGGATGGTCTCGAGGTTGCGCCCGACCTCTTCCTTCGGCTTGCGCCAGGCGAGGTCGTTGGTGCCGACGAGCAGCACGACGGCATCCGGCTCGGCGGCCACCACCTCATCGAGGCGCTCGATGACGTCGTCGGTCCTCTGACCTCCGACGCCCTGGTTGATCACGTTCTCCTCGGGCAGCCACTCGTCCCACTGACCTGCTTCGGTCAGGCTGTCGCCGACGAAGACGATTGTTCCTGGCATCAGTGTCCTCCTGGGTCGTATCCATCTTCACCCGCCGAGGACGGATGCGCCAGCGCATCGGGCGGCGCGGCCGTGGCGAGGCGTTCGGCCGACGCGGTGATCCTGCGGGCCATCCCGGCGAAGATCACGCCGTGGAAGGGCCAGATCGTCCACCAGTACAGCCGGCCCAGCAGGCCGCGCGGAAAGTACACCGCCCTCTGGCCGTAGGCCGCTCCCCCGTCGGGCTCCGGCGCCGCGGTCATCTCGAGCCAGGCCAGGCCCGGCAGGCGCATCTCGGCGCGCAGCCGCAACAGCCGGGGCCGCTCGATACGCTCCACGCGCCAGAAGTCCAGCGCGTCGCCGGTCTTCAAGCGCCGGGCGTCGCGGCGGCCACGGCTGAGCCCGACCCCGCCGACGAGCTTGTCGAGCCACCCGCGCAGCGCCCACGCCGGTGGAAGGGAGTACCAGCCGTTCTCACCGCCCACCCCTTCGATGACGCTCCACAGGTTCTCGACCGGCGCAGCCGTGCGGCGGGAGCGCACGTCGGTGTAGACGGTCACGCCCGCCCAGTCGGGGTCACTCGGCAGGGGATCGCTCGGAGCTCCTTCGACGACGCCGTCGCGCCAGCTCGTCTCGACGTCGCCCGCCTTCTCCTTGGCGAGGGCCAGGCGCACGGCGCGGCGGTAGCCGACGAGCCCCTCGGACGGCGGCGGGATGATGGCGTCGATCGCGTGGTCGCGCATGACGCAGTCGAACTGCAGCGACTCGATGATCGGCACGGCCAAGCGGCGAGGAATGGGCGTGACGAGGTTGACCCACTGCGACGCCAGCCACGGAGTGAGAACGGGCAGTGCCGCGATGGCGCGCTGGCGAAGTCCCGCCTCGAGCGCGTAGCCGTTCATGAGCTGGCCGTAGCGCAGCACGTCCGGTCCACCGATGTCGACCGCGGCGGTGACGGCGGACGGGAGCTGGGCCGCCTGCACGAGGTAGTAGAGCACGTCGCGAATGGCGATGGGCTGGATGCGGTTGCGCACCCACCGCGGCGCGGGCATGTAGGGCAGCACCTCGGTGAGGTGGCGGATCATCTCGAACGAGGTCGACCCGGAGCCGATGATGACGCCCGCCTGCAGCACGAGCGTCGGAACGCCCCATGCCAGCAGGATGCGGGCGACCTCGGTGCGCGAGCGCAGGTGACGGGAGAGCTCGCCCGTCTCGGGATGCAAACCGCCGAGGAAGACGATGCGCCCCACCCCCGAGCGTGCGCACTCCTCGGCGACGAGCAGGGCGATCTCGCGTTCCCTGCGTTCGAAGTCGCCGCGAGCGGCCATCGAGTGAACGAGGTAGTAGAGCACATCCGCGTCGGCGACGGCTCGCTCGACGACATCGCGACGGCCGAGATCCCCCGCGACGACCTCGACCTGCGAGATCCAGGGCGCGTCCCTCAGCCGCTCGGCCGAGCGGGTGACGACGCGTACCCGCAGTCCGGCAGCGAGCAGCCGAGGCACCAGACGGCCGCCGACATAGCCCGTCGCGCCGGTCACGACGGCGAGGGGCGCGGAGGCCTCCCGGCTCACGTGCGCCGCTCGTTCCCGTGGGCGTAGTGGCCGGTCGCCTTCGCGAGCAGCAGTTGCGCCGTGTGCTCATCGGCGCTCGCCAGCCGGGTGATGAGGCGTGCGGCCGAGTCCCCTGCGAGAGTCATGACGGTGCGGCCGCCACGCTCGACGATGACACGGCCACCGCTCGTGACGCGATAGTCGAATGGATCGGCCTCGAGCCGGCCGCGGGCATCCGTCGTCATACGCTCCTCGCTAGATCAGGCCTTTCGTGTGCCAGACGGTCTTGGTCTCGGTGAAGGCGGTGATGCGCTCGAGCCTCGGCGCCGTCGTGTCTGCGCCGTTCTCGGGCGCGAACACGCGCTTGAGGGTGTCGGCGGCCTGCACCTGCAGCTCGATCCAGTCCAGGGCTGCTGCGCCGACCAGGTCGAGGGCGTTCACGTCGGCGTGACTGGCCAGCCACGGAGCGATCTCGGCGGGAGAGCCGGTGAGCACGTTCACCACTCCGCCGGGAACATCGCTCGTGGCGAGCACTTCGGCGAGGCTGATCGCCGAGAGCGGGAAGCGCTCGCTCGCGACCACCACGACCGTGTTGCCGGCGACCAGGGCGGGTGCGACCGCGGAGACGAGCCCGATGAGCGCAGAATCCTGCGGAGCGATGATCGCGACCACACCCGTCGGTTCGGGAACGGAGATGTTGAAGAACGGTCCCGAGACGGCGTTGGCGTTGCCGGCCACCTGGGCGAACTTGTCGGCCCAGCCCGCGTACCAGACCCACAGGTCGATCGCGGCGTCGACCTGCTCGTGGGCGGCGGCATCCGTCGCGCCCTCGGCATCGACGATCTCGGCGACGAACTGGGCACGGCGGCCCTCGAGCAGTTCGGCGATGCGGTAGAGCACCTGTCCGCGGTTGTAGGCCGTCATACCGGCCCAGCGGGAGAGCGCCGCCCGTGCGGCCACGACGGCGTCGCGGGCGTCTTTGCGGGATGCCTTCGACGCGTTGGCGAGGAACCGCCCGTCGGCGGCCCGAACCTCGTAGACCCGCCCCGACTCGCTGCGCGGGAAGGCGCCGCCGATGGCCAGCTTGTAGGTCTTCGGAATGCTCAAGCGGTTCACTTGGCGGCTCCCTTCTTCGAACGGCCGATGGGGGCGACGGGGGCGACGCCGAGCGCGGCGCCCGGCCCCGTCTTCAGGTAGGCGGCAAGACCGTGGCGACCGCCCTCGCGGCCATAGCCCGACTCCTTGTAGCCGCCGAAGGGCGACGCGGGGTCGAAGCGGTTGAAGGTGTTGGCCCACACGACGCCCGCGCGCAGCTTGTCGGCCACGGCGAGCACGCGGCTGCCCTTGTCGCTCCAGATGCCGGCCGAGAGTCCGTAGGGGGTGTTGTTCGCCTTCGCGATCGCCTCGGCGGGCGTGCGGAAGCTCAGCACCGAGAGAACCGGGCCGAAGATCTCCTCCCGGGCGATGCGGTGGCTCGTCGACACGTTCGTGAAGATGGTGGGGGCGAACCAGAACCCGTTCTCGGGAATGACGCAGTCCGCACTCCAGCGCTCCGCGCCCTCATGCTCACCGACCTCGCTCAGCTCGCGGATGCGGGCGAGCTGCTCGGCGCTGTTGATGGCGCCGATGTCGGTGTTCTTGTCGAGGGGGTCGCCGAGCCGCAGCGTGGAGAGCCGGTTCTTCAGGCGGTCGACGACGTCGTCGTGGATCGATTCCTGCACGAGCAGGCGGCTGCCCGCGCAGCACACGTGCCCCTGGTTGAAGAAGATGCCCTCGACGATCCCCTCGATGGCCTGGTCGAGAGGCGCGTCGTCGAAGACGATGTTCGCCGCCTTGCCGCCCAGCTCGAGGGTGAGCTTCTTGTTCGTTCCTGCGACCGTCTTCGCGATCGCCCGGCCGACCGCCGTCGAGCCCGTGAAGGCCACCTTGTCGACGTCGGGATGCGCCACGAGCGCGGCGCCCGTGTCACCGGCACCCGTGATGATGTTCACGACGCCGGCGGGCAGGTCGGCCTGCTGCACGATCTCGGCGAACAGCAGCGCGGTGAGCGGGGTCGTCTCCGCCGGCTTGAGCACGACCGTGTTGCCTGCGGCGAGCGCAGGGGCGATCTTCCACGCGAGCATGAGCAGGGGGAAGTTCCACGGGATGATCTGGGCGGCCACGCCGAGCGGTGCCGGGTTCGCGCCCAAACCGGCGTAGTCGAGCTTGTCGGCCCATCCGGCGTAGTAGAAGAACCACGCCGCGACGAGGGGCACGTCGACGTCGCGGCTCTCCTTGATCGGCTTGCCGTTGTCGAGCGACTCGGCGACCGCGAGCTCGCGGGCGCGTTCCTGAACCAGGCGCGCGATGCGGAACAGGTACTTGCCGCGGTCGGCTCCCGAGAGGCGCGACCAGGTGGTCTCGTAGGCCCGGCGTGCAGCGGCGACGGCGGCATCCACGTCGGCCTCGTTCGCGTTGGCGACGGTGGCGATGTGCTCTTCGGTCGCCGGTGAGATGGTCTGGAACGGCGTGCCGCTGCCCGCACGCCATTCGCCGTCGATGAAGAGCCCGTAGTCGCTGCGGAGGTTGAGGATGGCGCGGGACTCCGGCGCCGGTGCGTAGTCGAGGAATGTCATCGGGACCCTTTAGTCGATCGTCACGTAGTCGGAACCGGAGTAGTGCCCGGTGCTCAGTTTCTGGCGCTGCAGCAGCACGTCGTTGGCGAGGCTCGAGGCGCCGAACCGGAACAGGTGCGGCACGAGCCATTCCTCTCCGGCCGTCTCGGCAACGGTCACGAGGTACTTGATGGCGTCCTTGGAGGTGCGGATGCCGCCGGCGGGCTTCACGCCGATGCGCTCACCCGTCATGCGGTACCAGTCGCGCACCACCTGGAGCATCAGCAGCGTGACCGGCAGGGTCGCGGCGGGCGACACCTTGCCGGTGGAGGTCTTGATGAAGTCGCCTCCGGCGAGGATGGCCAGCCACGACGCCCGCTTGACGTTGTCGTAGGTGTTGAGCTCGCCCGTCTCGAGGATGACCTTCAGGTGGGCGGAGCTGCCGTCCGCACGGCGGCAGGCATCCTTTACCGCGACGATCTCGTCGTACACGGCGCCGTAGCGGCCCGAGAGGAACGCGCCGCGATCGATGACCATGTCGATCTCGTCGGCTCCGGCTGCGACGGCGTCGGCCGTGTCGGCGAGCTTCACCGCGAGGGAGGCGCGGCCGCTCGGAAAGGCGGTCGCCACGGCTGCGACGGCGATGCCGCCCTTCTCGGGGTCGCCATGGGCCGCGCCGAGCGCCTCGACGGCGTGCGGCACCATGTCGCCGTAGACGCACACCGCCGCCACCCGCGGGCAGCTCTCGTCGGACGGGTCGGGGCTCATGGCCTTGGCGACGAGCGAGCGCACCTTGCCCGGAGTGTCCGCTCCCTCCAGCGTGGTCAGGTCGATGAGCGAGAGGATGCGGTCGAGGGCCCACGCCTTCGACGTCGTCTTGATCGAGCGGGTGCCGAGGCCGGCCGCGCGCTGCTCGAGCCCGACGGCGTCGACACCGTTGACGCCGTGCAGGTAGCGGCGCAGGTTCGCGTCGTTGGCCTCTCCGCCGATGACGGCGAGGGCGTGCTCGCGTCGGATGAGCTGGGTTCCGGTCATGGGGTTCTTCCTTGTGGTGCGGTCGGTTCGAGCACGCTGAGGGCGCTCTCCTCGTCGGTGATGAGCACGGTGCAGAGCCGGCTCGCCACGACCGCGCGGGCGGCGGCATGCTTGCTGCGACCTGCGATCACGGCGATGCTGAGCGGCGATGAGCGCAGCCGCTCGTGGCTGATGCCGAGGGTGCGGGCATCGAGACCGGGGTCGACGATGGCGCCGGCCGCATCGATGTAGCGGCCCACCACATCCCCGACCGCACCCGCCCGGACGAGCTCGGCGACGTCGTGGGCCGTGAGGTAGCCACTGTCGACGAGAACGGAGTTCGCATCCGCGGGTCCCGCGCTGAAGACGTACGCGTCGGCACTGGCGGCGAGGTCGAGCACGGCGGAGACGGCGCGGTCGCCTTCGATGGCCCGCTTGGTCTCTGCCCGCTCCAGGATGGCGGGGCTCGGCAGCAGCGTCGCCTCTCCCCCGGCCTTGTGCGCGATGGTGACGGCGGTCGCCGCCGCCGTTCCCGCTCGGCGGTTGAGGCTGACCCCGCCGTTGATCTGCACGACGTTGACGCCGCGCGCCCAGCCATCAGGCAGCGCCGTGGAGACCTCGTGCAGGGTGCGGCCCCACGAGACCCCGAGCGTGCGCGGCACGGGCCGCAACGAGCCGAGGTAGTCGGCGGCGGCCTGCGCGGTGCGTGTCTGCAGCTCCTCGTCGCCGTCGACGCCCGAGGTCGAGACGACGACCGCATCCTTCAGGCCGCACTCCTCGCGCAGGCGCCGTTCCAGCGCGAGGCGTCGAGCCCGCGGGTGCACGATCTCGATGCGGATGAACCCGTTCGCCTTCGCCTGGGCCAGCAGTCGGCCGACCTTCCAGCGGGTCAGGCGCAGCGTGCGTCCGATCTCGTCCTGGGTCTTGTCTTCCTCGTAGTAGAGCTCGGCGGCGCGGATGCTGAGCAGCTCATCGGTCTCGATCACTGCTGCACCTCCCTGCTCAGGCTCGCGGAGCTCCGGCCCCGGACAAGCGTAAGCAGGCGACCCGCGCGATTCAACATGAGTTGGTGCATTTGCTCATATGAGCAAGCCGCGTATCAGGATGACCGCGGGCGCAGGTCGTCCTCGAGCATGCGCGGGCGGCCCACCACGGCTCCGGCGAAGACGACGGCGATGGCCGTGACCGTGAGGAAGACGAGAGGCAGCGTCCAGCCTCCGCTGACCTCGTGCAGCACACCGACGAGCAGCGGCCCTAGGGCGCCGATGCTGTAGCCGATGCCCTGCGCGAACCCGCTGAGCGCCACCGACCCGACGTGGGTGCGCGTGCGCAGGTTGATGAGCACGAGCGCGAGCGGGAAGAGCATGGGTCCGAGGCCGGCCAGGAGGGCCCACAGCCACGTCGCCGTGCCGGGCACGATCAGCAGCCCCAGGTAGCCGGCGACGAAGAACGCGGCCCCGATGTAGACGAGGATCTCGACGTGGCGCAGCCGCACGGCCAGCCAGGGAATGAGCAGGCCGGCGGGAAGCCCGATGCCCGCGTACAGCGAGAGGATGGCGCCCGCTTGGGACGCGTTCACGTGAGCCGTGTCGCGCAGAAGGCTGGGAAGCCAGGCGAAGAGGGCGTAGGCGTTCAGCGACGACGTGGCGAAGACGGCCGTCAGGGCCCAGGCGACCGAGGACCGCCACAGCCGGCCGGCCAGTGGAGGCTCCGGCTCCTCCGCTACCGCGTCGTCGTTCCGGGAGCGGTGATGAACCGCGAGCGCCAGCCAGGGCAGCAGCGCGAGCAGGCCGAGCACCGACCAGAGCCCCAGCGAGAATCGCCAGCCGGCCGAATCGGCGATCGGCACGGCCACGAGCGGAGGGATCAGGGTCGACACCGCGAGCAGGGAGACGTAGATGGAGGTGACGAGGCCCACACGATCGGGGAAGTACGTCTTCACGAGCGGGGGAAGCAGCACGTTCCCCACGCCCAGGCCCGCGAAGGTGATGATGCTGGCCACCACGAGCACGATCACGTTCGGGGCGACCGCCCGCAGCAGGTGACCGACGATGAGCGCCACGAGCGCGGCGATGAGCACGGGCTCGAGCCCGAAGCGCCGCGTGAAGGCGGGCGAGAGGATTCCGAAGAGCGCGAAGCAGATGGGGGGCAGCATCCCGAGCACGCCCACGACGAGGCTCGAGAGCCCGATGTCGGTGCTCACCTCCGCCACGATCGGCGAGAGCGCGGCGACCGCCGTGCGCAGGTTCAGCGCGACCACGAGGATGCCGAGGAGGGCGAGGGTGCGGCCCGCCCAGAGGGGCCGCGGGGTGGCTGCGCTCACCGGCCCAAGTCTAGGGGCGGCGTCGAACGACCCGCTCAGGCGAGCAGTGAGCGCGCCTCGTCGACGTCGGCGGAGATCTGGGCGATGAGCGGCTCGATGCCGGTGTACGCCACCATTCCGCGGATACGGCGGCAGAACTCCACGGTCACGACGTGCCCGTAGAGGTCGAGCTCCTGATCGATCACGTACGCCTCGACCTGCTTGTGCGGAACGCCCTCGAACGTCGGGTTGTTCCCCACCGAGATGGCGGCGGGGTAGCGCACTCCGGCGTCGATGAGGTAGCCCGCGTACACGCCATCGGCTGGGATGAGCCCCTCGGATTCCGGCGACAGGTTGGCCGTGGGAAAGCCGAGTTCCCGACCGCGGGCGGCGCCGTGCACGACCTCGCCGCGAACGCTCGGGATGTGGCCGAGCAGCCTCTCGGCGGCCGTCACGTCGCCGTCGTCGAGCAGTTGCCGGATCCAGGTGGACGAGACCCGGTGCTCGCCGTCCGGCCGCACGTCGTCGACGACATGCACCGTGAAGCCGTGCTGCCGCCCGAGCGCGACCAGCAGCTCGACGTCTCCGGCTCCGCGGGCGCCGAAGCGGAAGTCCGCGCCGACGAGCACGTGCGTGGCGTGCAGCGCCTGTACGAGCACGTCGTCCACGAACACCTCGGGCGAGAGGTTCGCGAGCGATTCATCGAACGTGAGCAGCAGCGCGGCGTCGACGCCGGTTCCCGCGAGCAGCTCGAGCTTCTGCTCGATGCTCACGAGCGCCGCGGGGCACCGCTCCGGGTGCAGCAGCGCGAGCGGGTTGCGATCGAACGTGACGACGACGGAGGCGAGGCCCGCGGCATCCGCGATGCCGCGCAGCTCGTCGATCACCGCGCGATGCCCGGCGTGCACGCCGTCGAACTTGCCGATGGTGACGGCAGACGGCCGCCAGTCGGCCGGCACCTCCGAGAGGCCGCGGAAGGTGATCATGCGTCGGCGGCGACGGATGCGGAGGAAGCGCTGCCGGGGCGGTGCTTCGCAAGCCACCACATTCCGATCCAGGGCAGCACGAGCGGCACGAACAGGTAGCCCATGCCGTAGAACGACCAGACGGTCGCCTCGGGGAACCATGAGGGCTCGATGAGGCTGAGTGTTCCGACGATGAGCACGCCGGCGGCCTCGATGCCGATCGCCGCCCACGCGACGCGGTACCAGGTTCTGCCGCGCAGGATGAGGGCGACCGTGGCGACGATGTAGACGAGCGCCGAGAACGCGGAGAGCGTGAACGCCAGAGGGGCGACGTCGAAGCGCTCGATGATCTGCACCATCGATCGGCCGGTGGCCCCGAGGGCCAGGATGGCGTAGACGACGATGAGAACGCGACCCGCTCCGCTGACGCGGTTCTTCGTGGTCGGGGATGCGGGTGCGGTGGAGGTCATGGCACTGTCGATTATCTCAGGCGCAGACAGCGCTCACGCGCCCTGCACGGTCCAGATCTGCCACATGCGGTACAGCATGATGGCGACGGCCAGTGCGGCGACGCCGAGGATGACCGTGCTCCACCGGCTGCGTTCGATGAGCGCCCAGAAGGCGGCGGCCGGCGGGATGAGCACGGCCGACACGAGGTAGACCCAGAACTCGAGCGCGCTTCCGGTGGGCTCGTTGCCCGTGAGCGGTCCGACGATAGCCGCGACGACCTGGACGAGGAGGAGCACCTCGATGAGGGCGAGTCCCCCGATGCTCAGGTCGCTCGGCTTTCGACCGGCGAGCCCGAGGACGATGCAGAGCAGCGCCACCACGGTCGCCAGCCCCACCTGCGCGAACGTCAGCCAGGCGATCACGGCGCCGGCTCTGCATCTGGCGCGTCGGGCGGGAAGTTGACGATGCTGCGGCCTTCCGTGCCCGTGAACTCCACGAGTCCGACCAGGCGGCCCTCCGGCGCGATGGCGGCGACCGGTCCCTCGGGCTGCGGCACGCTCGCGAGCACCCGCTTGCCGTGCCCCAGGTCGACCGCCTGCTGGGCATCCAGTCGGTAGACGGGGAACAGCCTGCCAGCGGCCTCGGCGGGGTTCAGCCGGCGGGCGTCGACGTCGAGGGTGTCGAGCGCGGCGGCATCCTCGATTCGGAAGACGCCGACTCGCGTTCGCCGAAGGGCGGTGAGGTGACCGCCCACGCCGAGCCCCATGCCGAGGTCCCTCGCCAGCGCCCGGATGTAGGTGCCCGAGGAGCACTCCACGCGCACCTCGGCATCGAGGTAGCCGCCGGTCGAACGGATCTCGCCGAGCTCGAAGGTGCTGACGGTCACCGGCCGACCCGCCAACTGGACGTCCTCCCCCGCGCGCACCCGGGCGTAGGCACGCTTGCCGTCGACCTTGATGGCGCTGACCGCGCTCGGCACCTGTTCGATGCGCCCGGTGAGCCGGGCCATGACCCGCCGGATGTCGCTCTCCGAGACGCGCTCCAGGGCCGCCGCAGGCGCGCGCCCCAGCTCCTGGCCCTCGGCGTCATCCGTCGTCGTGGACGAACCCAGCCGGATCGTGGCGGTGTACTCCTTGTCGGCGCCGACGATGTAGGTCAGCAGGCGGGTGGAGCTCTCGACGCCGATGATCAGCAGGCCGGTCGCCAGCGGGTCGAGCGTTCCGGCATGGCCGACCTTGCGGGTGCCGGCCAGCCGGCGGATGCGGGAGACGACGTCGTGGCTCGTGATGCCGAGGGGCTTGTCGACGAGGAGGATGCCGCTGGCGGCTCGGGATGGCACGCGCTTCAGGGTACCAGCGCCTCCGCGGGCCTCGCTGTGGCAGTGCCCAGCCGCTCCACGACCATGGGGAGTTTGTCGCGGAAGGTGCACTCGAACAGCTCCGCGACGGCCGGATCGCTTCCGAGGGCGTTCACGAGACCGGACGCGACGAGGGTGTTGATGAGCATGCCGCTTGCGAAGAAGTCTCGGGCCGCCTCGGGCGTGAATCCGCCCTGTTCCCGAAGGAGTGCGTAGATGCGCATGATGCCGGCCCGCGCGACCGGCCCGACGCGCGGGTCGCCGCCCATGATGAAGCCCTGCATGAGGGAGAGCAGCACGCCGCGGTCGGTCTCCACGAGGTCGACGTAGGCGGCGCCGATGCGGGCCGCCGGCGTGCGGGGGTCAGCGGTGTCGGCGATCGCCGATCGGAACGTCTCCAGGATCCGGTCGCAGGTGCGCTCGAGCACCTCGACGATGAGATTCTCCTTGCTTCCGAACATCCGCACCACGTAGGGCTGGCTGATGCCGGCCGCCTGCGCGACCCGGTCGGTCGTTGCGGCGGCGTAGCCGACCTCGCCGAACACGAGCGTGGCCGCCTGCAGGATCTGCTCCCGGCGCTCAGGGGCCGAGATGCGATCTTTCTTCGTCACGCTTGACAGGTTATCAGTTGATAACTACATTGCTCATGTAATCATTCGATTACTACAGCTCGTCGCATCGGTCAGAAGGAAACCCCCATGTCGTCACCTGCCCGCCGCGTGCCCGTCTGGGTCGCGATCGTCGCCGCCTCGCTGCCCATGTTCATGGCGACCCTCGACAACCTGGTGATCACCAATGCGCTCCCCGCCATGGCGCGCGACCTCGACGCATCCATCGAGGAACTGCAGTGGTTCGTCAACGCCTTCACGTTGGCCTTCGCGACGTTCATCCTCGCGGCCGCCGCCCTCGGCGACCGCGTCGGACGACGGACGGTCTTCGTTGCGGGCATCGTGGTCTTCACCGTCGCGAGTGCGCTGGTCGCACTGAGCAGCGAGCCGTGGCAGGTCATCGCCGCGCGCGCGGTACAGGGCCTCGGCGCGGCCGGAATCATGCCGCTCTCCCTCACGCTGCTCGCCGGCAGCGTGCCGAAGCACCTGCGGCCCGCGGCCATCGGCATCTGGGGCGGCGTCGCCGGCCTCGGCGTGGCACTCGGACCGCTGATCGGCGGCGCGGTGATCGAGAACTGGAACTGGCAGGCCATCTTCTGGCTGAACATCCCGGTGGGCGTGATCGCCGTTCCGCTCGCCCTGCTCGCCTTGCCCAACACCCTCGGCGCGCGGTTGCGCAGCGACCTGGCCGGTGTCGCCCTGGCGGGACTCGGCGTGCTCGGACTGGTCTACGGCATCGTGCGCGGCAACCCGGCCGGATGGGACAGCCCGGAGGTGCTGGGCGCCCTCATCGCCGGTACGGCACTGCTCGCCGTGTTCGTGGTCTGGGAATCGCGCGCCGCCGCTCCCCTCCTGCCGCTTCGCCTGTTCCACGATCGCAGCTTCTCGATCGCGAACATCGTCGGCATCACCTTCAGCTTCGGCATGTTCGGCTCCGTGTTCATCCTCATCCAGTTCCTGCAGATCGTGCAGGGGTACACGGCGCTCGAAGCCGGCGTACTGACCATGCCGTGGACGCTCGCTCCCATGGTGATCGCACCGATCGCGGGACTGCTCGCACCGCGCGTGGGCACCCGGGCCCTGATCGTGGCCGGTCTCGCCCTGCAGGCCGGAGGCCTCACCTGGATCGCCCTGCAGTTGAGTCCCGATCTGGCCTACATCGACATGGTGGCCCCGTTCATCATGGCGGGGGTCGGCATGGCGCTCGTCTTCGCACCATCGGCCACCGCCGTGCTCGCCCACATGCCCGAGGACGACCACGCGAAGGCATCGGGAACCAACTCGACCCTACGCGAGATCGGCATCGCGCTGGGCATCGCCGTGCTCACCTCCGTCTTCACCGGAGCCGGGGGTGAGCTGACCCCCACCGGGTACGTCGACGCCGCCATCCCGGCCGTGCTCACCGGTGCGGGCGTCGTCGCCGTCGGATTCCTGGCGGCGTTCTTCCTGCCGGCCGGGCGTTCCTCGACGAAGGCCGCCGACGAGACCGTCTCAGCGGCCGAGGTGCTCGCCGGCGACGCTGCCCCGGATGCGGCGGAGCCGGCGCGGGTCTGAACCCGGCGGCAATCCTCTCGCCCTCGGCTGCGCAGGGGGCTGCCCGCGGAGGCATACGCTCGAAGGTATGAGATTCGGGGTCATCGGAGCCGGCGCCCTCGGAGGCACCTTCGCCGCGCTGCTCGAGAAGGCCGGCCACGAGGTGCAGGTGACCGCGCGCGGTTCGGGTCTGGCAGCGATCCTCTCCGACGGCATCCGCCTCTCGGGCGGCTTCGGCGATGCCCACGCTCATCCGTTGGCCGCCGAACGTCTCAGCGGCGGGTTCGACCTCGTCCTCGTCTGCACGAAGGCTCAGGATGCGGCTGCCGCCATCGCCGCGAATGCCCGCGTCATCGACGGCACACCCATCGTCGTCGTGCAGAACGGCCTCGAGGGCGTCGAGACCGTCCGCGGGCTGCTGCCGAACTCGGAGGTCTTCGGCGCGCTCTCGATCATCGCCGCCAACTACACCGAACCCGGAGTCGTGCGGGTCACCACGAAGGCGGCGAGCTATCTCGGTCGCGGATCGGGGTCGCCCGACGCGGCCTGCATGCACTGGGCGAGCGTGCTCTCGGAGGCGGTGCCGTTCGTCGCCGTCGCGAACTTCGTCGGCGCTCAGTGGACCAAGCTCATCGTGAACATGCTCAACGGCCTGCCCGCGATCACGGGCCTCAGCGTGCAGCAGGTCATCGCCGACCGGGGCCTGCGCAGGGCGCTCACCGCGAGCATGCGGGAGGCGATCCGCGTGGGAGAAGCGCGCGGCATCCGCTTCGGAACGCTGCAGGGCCTCGGAAACCGCCGCCTGCGGCTCATCGCGCGGGCCCCCCTCTGGCTCGGCCAGGCACTCCCCCTGCTCATGGGAGCCCGGATGGGCAGCGTGCCGAACCTCGGTTCCACCCAGCAGAGCATCCGACGCGGCGCCGTCACCGAGGTCGACTACCTCAACGGCGCCATCGTGCGGGAGGCAGCCGCCGTCGGCCTGCGAGCGCCGGTCAACGAGAGGATCACCGCACTGGTGCACGAGGTCGAGCGCGGCGAGGGCTTCCTGCCGGTGCAGCGGGTCGTTCGCGAGGTGCTCGACGCGCGCTGACGGCCGACCCGATCAGCAGCTGTCGAGGAAGAGCCGTCGCGGACGCTCCGGAACGGAGTTGTCGACGACGGCGGTCGCGACCGCTCGCGGGTCGTCGTCTCGGTGGTACAGGTCATCCGCCTCGTCGGGTGTGCCGCCGTCGATCCACAGGCTCCAGTTCCACGCTCCGCGAAGCTCCGGGCGGTTGATGAACCGCCCGTCGATGATGAGGGCGGCATCGGCGGGCCCCGTCTGCCACTTCGGCTCGATGGGCTTGTCGCGGCTGGGGTCGAAGGCAGCGGTGACGAAGCCGGCGCTGCCGGCGAGTCGGAACGGATCGATGAGCACCCGGCGCAGCAGCGAGTAGTCGAACCCGTAGCGGAAGTAGCGCTCGGCGGTGTCGGGTCCGAAACCGGCCTGCGCCTGGCGCGTGCGGTGGAAGTGCTCGAGCGATGCACGGAAGGCGGGGTGCCCACGCTCCGCGAACACCGCTGCGAGGTCGTCGCCGAACTCGCTCTTGCCGCTGCGGAGCGCACCGTCGATGGCGATGATCACGCGCCCCCGCCCGTAGTTCTGCAGGATCTCATCGGCGAGGCCGCGCAGGAAGCGCACGCGAGGGGTGGCGACCAGTTCCATGATGCGACCCTAGTACGTGGATGTCGATGCCTTCGGGGGGTCGGGATCGGTACCGATTTCGGATGTGGAATAATCGTGATCTCCGATGGCCATAACACCTTCACCTCAAGGCACCGCTCCGACGCGCCTGACCTCCCTCGATGGGCTCCGCGGCGCGTCGGCCGTCGTTGTCGTGGCGTATCACGCACTTTTAGTCAGTCCGACTGCCGCGGCCATCGTGATGGGAAACTTGACGCCCCCGAAGGGCACGATGTGGGAGGCACTTTTCACTTCGCCGCTGCGGCTGTTCTTTTCCGGAAACGAGGCGGTGTTCATCTTCTTCGTCCTCAGTGGCTTCGTTCTGACGAAACAGGTGCAGCGACGACCTGCGTTCGACTGGGCAGCCTACTATCCGAGTCGGCTCGTCAGGCTGTATCTTCCAGCGGCAGCGTCCGTCGCGCTCGCGCTTGCGCTGGAACTCGCCTTTCATCGATCTCGGACCGGAAGCCCCAGCATCTGGGTCCAGTTCTACACATACCCGACCTTCGACTGGAAGATGCCGATTCAAGCCATCGATCTCTTCTCGGGAATTCCAGACTTCAATAGCCCGCTGTGGTCGCTGCGTTGGGAGATTCTCTTCTCATTGTTGCTTCCAGTGTTCGTGCTCATCGCTCACCGTAGCGTCCGCTTCGCCTGGATCACCGTCGCGGCAATGCCTGTCCTCGTTTGGCTAGGGCTGGAATACACGGTGATGCCGCTCGTTTACCTGCCTGCGTTCGCAATCGGGGTTGCCCTGACGGTTCTACTGGGCGACGGATCCCGTTCGACTCCGCGACGACAGGGCTTGGTACGTAATCTTGCTTGGCTCGCACTCACGATTCTCTCCCTCGCGATGCTCGTCGCTCACTGGCTCACCGCGCGTGCCCTGTTAGGGCTTCCCGAATTGCAGAACGTAATCTCCTCGCTGGTAATACTGGGCGCAGCCGGTGTCGTCGCCATTGCGGCCCGGTGGGCTCCGGTCATCCGTCTTCTGTCCTCCGCATTTCCCGCTTGGCTCGGACGCATTTCATTCAGCCTGTACCTGATTCATGTTCCGGTGCTGATCGCTTGCGCCAACCTCCTGCATGTGCTCCCTTGGTACCTGGTCGTCTTGATTGCGGTGACGTCGTCCTTCGCGCTCGCTGTGGTGTTTATGCGATTAGTGGAATCACCCAGCCATCGGCTCGCTAAGTTGATAGCGAGCCGTGTTGGCGCGCAGATCGATAGGCCGACTCCTGTGCGCGCGACATCCATTTCGTCGATGACAACCCCTCCGAATCGTGAGGATCCAGCGGTCAGTGTCCATGCCGTCGAAGGTGTGTGACGAAGCTGAACGCGCTGCGCAGCAACCCAACTGGCACCGCGGAGGCTTCAAACCGCTGAGACCACGATAGGTTCACGATTGGTGGGCAGTGGCTGCCACCGTCGGGCCCCACGTCGTCGAGGGATGATGGTAGCGGGTACTGCGCAGCTCCATACCCGTCCGCGGCCGTAGCTCTGCAGGATTTTGAAGGCGAGGCCGCGGAGAAGGCGCACATGGTCAGTGGCGACCAGTTCCATGATGCGACCCTAGTACCTGCCCTAAGGGGAATTCCGCGTGTGCCTCTTTCGCGCCCGTGCAGGCACGCTCGCCGCGCACGCACGACGTAGCGTCGGAGCGACGCCTTCGGCGGCGTTGGGCGGAGGCCGGATGACGTGAACGATGCGCAAGGCGTCGCGGCGCAGGAACTGGCCCAGCAGGCCGTGAGGGAACGATCGGTCGAGGCCCCCGTCGAGAAGGGCGGCGCGGGCGCCACGTGGCGGGGCACACCCGATCAGCTGCGCTCCCACCTGACGCGCTCCGATCCAGTCCTGCGGTTGCGGGCCACCGCCGCACTTCAGCGCGAATGCGGGAACGCCGGCGTGCAACGACTCATCGGTTCAACCCCGCCGGTCGTCTCACGTCAGGAGGACGGCGCCATGCAGATGCCTGCGGAATCCATCACCGGCCGAGACCCGAACGTCGTGCACCTGCCCGAGGACTCCATCAAGGGCACCGATAAGGTCGATGACGAGACGGCGAAGGTCATGGCCAATATCGCCGCGACCACGACCAGGGCCATGGGCTACCTGACCGACTCCAAGACCGAGATGATCATGGCGGTCGACGCCTTCAAGGGCAATGCCCAGTCGCAGATCGACGCCCTCGATTTCGATCCGAGCGACCTGGTCGGCCTCATCCCCGCACTCGTCGGGGCGATCGGCGCCGTCAGTGGCGCGATCTTCCCACCCATCGCGGGTGTTGCCATCACGATCAATCTCGTCACCGCGCTCAGCACCAACGTCGCCACGACCGGGGCAAAGGCCGAAGGCGCCGCCGTCAAGCAGCGCCTGAAGGATGGCGTCGCCGAGTTCGCCCGCAAGGCCAACGACGGTGGCGCATCCGTGCTGAACGCGGCGGCCCCGAAGCTCGGCCCGAAGCTGAACGAGATGGCGGCGACCGAGAAGGGCATCTGGGACATGCTCGTCATCGGCGGCGAACGCCAGCAGGACGACCTCATCTCCCGGCTCGGCGTGATCGACCCGAAGAAGTCGCCCCCGTACGGGCGCGTGCTCGCGGCGCTCATGCAGGCCTTCGGCGGCTGGATCGCCAAGGAGAAGTTCCAGAAGGGCATGACGGGTTCCGAGCGACTGGTCTCGGAGCAGGTGCCGTACGACGAGAGCTTCCGCGAGCGCAAGAAGGCCGTCGATGCGGGTCAGGCTGCCGCGGTCGAGGCGGCGAGGAAGA
Source organism: Rathayibacter sp. YIM 133350 (assembly GCF_037404875.1). Classification (NCBI taxonomy): domain Bacteria; kingdom Bacillati; phylum Actinomycetota; class Actinomycetes; order Micrococcales; family Microbacteriaceae; genus Rathayibacter; species Rathayibacter sp. YIM 133350. The sequence continues at coordinate 21,515 of NZ_JBBELO010000007.1, read as the reverse complement.
TGACCGAGGAGCACCAGGGCGCCGCGGCGCAATGACGGCCAGCCGGTGGCTACGATCGAACGGATGCCCTCCGCCGCTCCGTTCGCCTGGCCCGCCGAGGTCACCGCCTGGTTCCGCACCCATGGGCGCGACCTGCCGTGGCGCCGGCCCGGCTTCACCGCGTGGGGAACCCTCGTGAGCGAGTTCATGCTGCAGCAGACCCCGGTCGCCCGCGTCATCCCGCACCTCGAGGCGTGGCTGAGCCGCTGGCCGACCCCGGCCGACCTCGCCGCTGTTCCGCCCGGAGAGGCCGTTCGGGCGTGGTCGAGCCTGGGCTACCCGCGTCGTGCGCTCTGGCTGCACCAGGCGGCCGCGCAGATCGTCGAACGCCACGCAGGCGTGGTGCCTGCCGACGTCGATGCGTTGCTGGCGTTGACGGGCATCGGCGATTACACCGCCCGGGCGGTCGCCGTCTTCGCCTACGGTCGGCGGCATCCGGTGGTCGATACGAACACCCGCCGGGTGATCGCGCGGGCCGTGCACGGCCACGCCCACCCCGCTCCCCCGAGTCGCCGCGACCTGGATGACATGCGCGGCCTGCTGCCCTCCGACGACGTCGAGGCACGCGTCTTCAACGCGGGCATGATGGAGCTCGGCGCGATCGTCTGCACGGCCCGCGTCCCACGCTGCGCCGAGTGCCCGATCGCCGCCGCCTGCGCCTGGCGGTCCGCTGGGTACCCCGACTACGACGGACCGCGCAAGCGCGTGCAGAAGGCCTACGAGGGCAGCGACCGCCAGGCGCGAGGCCGCATCCTGCGGGAGCTGCGGGCGGCGCATCGGCCCGTGACGGATGCGGAGATCGCCTCGCTCTCGAGCGACGCGGCCCAGCTCGCCCGGGCGCTGGACGGCCTGCTCCTGGACGGCCTGGCCGTGCGATCGACCGGAGGCTACGTGCTGCCCTGAGTCGAGAGGCTTAGCCGTGCAGCGCCGGACGCCGTTCGCCGCCGCGGGCCTCGGACGGCAGGCGCCGGCCCTGCTCGATGAGCGGGACGATGCCGGCGACTCCCTGCGACGCGGCGATCTCGTCGCGGATGCGCTCGGCGTGACGGCGGTAGCTGCCATCGTTCAGCACCGTGCGCACCGCCGCGCCGACCGCCGCATCCGTGGGCGTGCCCGTCTTCAGGTTCACTCCCACGCCCGACCACGCCACGCGCGCCGTCGTCTCGAGCTTGTCCTCGATGTCGCCGGCCGCCACGATCGGCACGCCGTGCTCGAGCGCGAAGTGCAGGCCGCCGTAGCCGCCGTTGGAGACGAAGACGTCGATGAGCGGCATCAGCCGGTCGTAGGGCAGGAACTCCGCGGCCCGCACATTGGCAGGCAGCACCCCGAGCGCTTCGACCGGGCGCCCTCCTGTCGAGACGACGACGAGGACGTCCTCGTCCGCCAGGGCACGGATGGTCGGGAGGATGAGCTCGTCCAGGTCGTCGTTCGCGATGGTGCCCTGCGTCACGTGCACCACCGGCCGTGACCCGTCGAGCTCGTGCCACCAGTCGGGCAGGGCCGCGGCCGCGGGCGCGAGTCGCGCGGCCGGCCCCAGGAAGTGCACGTGGGAGGGGAGGTCGCGGCGCGGGTACTCGAAGCCCGGCACCGTGAACTGGGCGAAGTGGTCGGCGTAGCGCGTCCAGTCGGTGAAGAACACGTCGAGCGGGTTGCCGGTGAGCTCCCGCACCGTGCGCTCGGCCTGTTTCTGCGGAACCCGCAGAATGACGTGCCGCGCCGCGGCGTTCAGGAAACGGTTGCGCAGCCGGCCGACGAGGTCGCTGCGCGGGGGAAGGCCGAGGCCGAAGGGAGCGGTGTCGACGCTGCAGAGGCCTAGCGGCAGGACACCGCAGGCGATGACGGCGGGCCGGCCCTCGGCGGAGCTGAGGGCCAGTGCCGCGGCGCCCACGAAGGCGTTCTCGGCGAGCACCGCATCCGTGTGCTCGGCGGCGATCGCGGCGAGCAGGGTGCGGTACTGCCCGGCCGCGGGGTCGAGGAAGATGCGCTTGATGTTGAGCGCCATGGCCTTCGGCCCGGTGACCCGCTCGCCGTCCTGCTGGCGGCCGGCTTCGATGGCGTCGTCGGTCAGGTCGGATTCGGCAGGAAGGGCGAGGAACTCGGCTCCCGTGCGCCGAACGGCGCTCTCATAGCGGGCACCGGTGAGGAATCGCACGCGGTGGCCGTTCTCGCGCAGGAAGGCGGCGACGCCGAGCATGGGGGCGATATGGCCGTCCATGGGACTGGCGCAGAGGATGACGGATGACATGGCGCTTCTTTCGGGTTCGGGTGTGGTTGAATGCCACAGAGCAGCATTCACTACAGTGAAACCGGAATCAATATGTCTGAGCCGAAATCAGGGGCAGCCCCGAGAGCCAGCGGCGCTCGCCGCTACTCCTCCACCCTGCGAACGGAACAGGCCGCCGAGACCCGGCGACGGGTCATCTCCGCCGCGTCGGAGCTGTTCGCCCGGCAGGGGTATGCCGGAACGACCATGGCGCAGATCGCCCAGGCTGCGCAGGTCTCCCCCGAGACGGTGCAACTGCACGGTCCGAAGGCCGCCCTGCTGCAGGCGTGCGTCGAAGTCGCCTCGCTCGGGGCGGAGGGCACGACCAACCTGCTCGACACCGACTTCGGCGCCGGCTACCGCGACGCCGAGAGCCTGGAGGACTTCGCGCGCCACGCGGCGCGGGTCTCGCGCGGCCTCAACGAACGGATCGGCGGCGTCTGGCGGGCGCTGCGGGTCGCCGCGGCGACGGATGCGCAGCTCGCCGAGCGCTGGCGGCAGATGATGGACTCGATCCAGGGATCACTGCGCTCGACGCTCGCCATCGCCGCGGAGCGCGGGTGGCTGCGCGATGACGTCGGTGAGGACGAGCTCGTCGCATCCGTCGCCGTCGCGATCGACGCGGAGTCCCACCGGCTGCTCGTCGAGGCCTTCGGGTTCGGGCCCGAGCAGTACGAGGACTGGCTCGCGCGTCGCCTCTACGAGATCGTCACAGGACGACGCTGGAGCGACGTCGAGGAGACGGCCAGCACTGCGCGGACATGAGGAAGGGCCCGCCGGCGGCGGGCCCTTCCCATTCACTCCTCGTCGTCGAGTTCGCGCGGCTTGACGTACGGATCGGCCTCGCCGGCGTACTCGGCCGTCGAGGCCAGCACGCTCGTGGCCGAGTCGCGCTCGCGCGCCTCGCGCAGCAGCTCCTCGATGTGCTGGGCGTTCTCGGGGATCGCGTCCAGCTGGAACTCGAGGCTCGGGGTCAGGCGGGCGGTGATTCCCTTGCCGACCTCCGAGCGCAGCATGCCGGTGGCAGCGGTGAGGGCCGCGGCCGTGTCGGCGCGCTCCTCATCCGTTCCGTAGACCGTGTAGAACACGGTCGCGTGCTGCAGGTCGCCCGTCACCTGAACATCGGTGATGGTAACGAACCCCATGCGGGGATCGCGCACGCCGCGTTCGAGTCGCTTGGCGATGATGACCTTGATGCGATCGGCCAGCTTTCTGGCACGTGCGGGATCAGCCATGATGCACTCCTTTCACGATGAAGCGGAGCGGGGGCCCGGACCAGCGGTCCGAACCCCCGCGCGAGTGGATCAGACCCGCGGCTTCTCCTTGAGTTCGATCGTCTCGATCTCGTCGCCGATCTGGATGTCGTTGAACTTGCCGAGACCGATACCGGCCTCGAAGTCCGTACGCACCTCGGTGACGTCGTCCTTGAAGCGACGCAGCGACTCGATGGCGAGGTTGTCGCCGACGACCACGCCATCGCGGATGACGCGGGCCTTGGCGTTGCGCGTGATCGTTCCCGACCGCACGATGACACCCGCGATGTTGCCGAACTTGGAGGAACGGAACACCTCGCGGATCTCGGCCACGCCCGACTGCACCTCTTCGAACTCCGGCTTGAGCATGCCCTTGAGGGAGTCCTCGATCTCGTCGATCGCGTTGTAGATGACCGAGTAGAACCGCACGTCCACGCCCTCACGAGCGGCGCGCTCGCGAGCCTTCGTGTCGGGGCGCACGTTGAAGCCCACGATGATCGCGTTGTCGATCGTCGCGAGGTTCACGTCGGACTCCGTGATCGCACCCACACCGCGGTGGATGATGCGCAGCTGCACGCTGTCGTCGACCTCGATCTTGAGCAGCGACTCCTCGAGTGCCTCGACGGCACCGGAGACATCACCCTTGATGATGAGGTTGAGCGACTCGACCTTGCCCTCTTCGAGTGCGCGGGTGAAGTCCTCGAGGCTGATGCGCTTGCGGGCCTTGGCCAGCTGGGCGTTGCGCTCGGCGGCTTCACGCTTCTCGGCGATCTGACGAGCCGTACGGTCGTCATCGGTCACGAGGAAGGTGTCACCGGCGCGCGGCACGCTCGAGAGACCCTGCACCTGCACGGGACGTGCCGGGAAGGCCTCTTCGACGGCGTCGCCGTTCTCGTCGGCCATCGCGCGAACACGTCCGTAGGCCGTGCCGGCGACGATCGAGTCGCCGACGCGCAGCGTTCCGGACTGGATGAGCACGGTCGCGACGGCGCCGCGGCCCTTGTCGAGCTTGGCCTCGATGGCCACGCCGCGCGCATCCTTGTTGGGGTTGGCGCGCAGGTCGAGCCCGGCATCCGCGGTCAGGAGCACTGCGTCGAGCAGGTCCTGGATGCCGATGTTGTTGCGGGCCGAGACGTCGACGAACATGACGTCTCCGCCGTACTCCTCGGCCACCAGGCCGAACTCGGTCAACTGCTGACGCACCTTCTGCGGGTTGGCGTCTTCCTTGTCGATCTTGTTCACGGCCACGACGACCGGCACGCCTGCAGCCTGGGCGTGGTTCAGCGCCTCGATCGTCTGCGGCATGATGCCGTCATCGGCCGCGACCACGAGGATCGCGATGTCGGTGACCTGCGCACCACGGGCACGCATGGCGGTGAACGCCTCGTGGCCCGGGGTGTCGATGAACGTGATGGCCCGCTCGTGGCCCTCGTGCTCGGTCCACACCTGGTAGGCACCGATGTGCTGCGTGATGCCGCCGGCCTCGCCCGCGACGACGTTCGCGTTGCGGATGGCGTCGAGCAGTCGCGTCTTACCGTGGTCGACGTGGCCCATGACGGTGACGACCGGCGGACGGATCTCGAGGTCCTCGTCGCTCTCGTCGGCGAGTTCCTGCTCGAGGTCGATGTCGAAGCCCTCGAGGAGCTCCTTGTCCTCATCCTCGGGCGAGACGACCTGGATCTTGTAGCCCAGCTCCTCGCCGAGCACCTGGAAGGTGGCCTCGTCGAGCGACTCGGTCGCCGTGGCCATCTCACCGAGGTGGAACAGCACGGTCACGAGCGAACCGGGGTTCGCGTTGATCTTGTCGGCGAAGTCCGAGATCGAGGCGCCACGGCGCAGGCGGATGGACGTGGTGCCGTCGCCGCGGGGAACGCTCACGCCGCCGAGCGACGGGGCCTCCCGCATCTCGAACTCTTGCCGCTTCGTACGCTTCGACTTGCGCGCCTTGCTCTTGCCGCCACCACGACCGAAGGCACCGGCGGTACCGCCGCCGGGTCCGCGGCCACGACCGCCGCCGCCACCCGCGGGACGGGGGGCGCCGAAGCCACCGGCACCGGGGGCGCCACCGGCACCGCCGGGACGCTGCTGGAAACCGGGACGGGCTCCGCCTGCACCGGCACCACCGGGACGCTGGAAGCCGCCGGGACGCTGGCCGAAGCCGTTCGGGCGGTTGCCCTGACCGGGGCCACCCGGGCGGGGAGCGCCGGGACGGGGTGCCGCCGGACGCGGGATGTTGCCGGGAGAGGGCCGCTGGCCCATGCCCTGGGCGCTCGCGAACGGGTTGTTGCCCGGACGCGGGATGTTGGCGGGGCGCTGGCCCATGCCCTGGTTGGAGGCGAAGGGGTTGTTGCCGGGGCGCGGGGCGCCGGGCTTGGGGCCGCCGGGACGCGGGGCGCCCGAGGGGGCGACGGCATCCGTGGTCGTGGCGGAGGTGGCAGGGCCGTCGGACGGGGCGGCGGGCGCGGCCTCAGCCGTCGCGTTGCCTGCCTTGGCCTCGGCAGCGGCGGCCTTCGCCTCTGCAGCAGCCTTTGCCTCTGCAGCAGCCTTCAGCTCGGCCTCGGCCTGACGCTCGGCGACCGTACGCGGTGCCGAGGGCACCGGTGCGGGAGCGGAGGGTGCCGGGGCGGCGGAGGCGGGACGCGGTGCGGGGCTCGCCTTGGGAGCGGCGGCCTTGGCAGCGCTCTCCTGCTTGTGCGCCACTCCGGCGGACTCGAGGGCGGCCTTCAGACGGCGCGCCACGGGAGGGGCGACGCTCGAGGACGGCCCCTTGACGTACTCGCCCATCTCCTTGAGTTTGTCGAGGGCGATCTTGCTGTCTACTCCGAGCTCGCTGGCGATCTCGTGCACACGTGGATTTGCAGCCACAATTCTCCTGTTCCGGGCCTGCGCCCGGACAGGGGCAGACCGTTATTGGCGGACGGTACTCATTTCGAGCCGCTCATTACTGGTCCATTAGCCGTTCAGCCTGTTCTCTAGGTTGGTGACGTCCAGCTGGCCGCTGACCCGCAGGGCCCGCCCGAAGGCGCGCTTGCGGATGGCCAGTTGGAAGCACGAGGCACTCGGATGCAGCCACGCACCTCGACCGGGCAGAGTGGCGGTCTCATCGACCACCAGTTCTGATTCCCGGGCGATGACCCTCAGAAGTGAGGACCGGGGAGCGCGCGAACGGCATCCGATGCACGTTCTAACGGGTTCCATGTTACACCTCACCTGCTGAGGGTCGGCCGCACGCCCCACCCCTGCGCCATTGAGCCGGGAGAAGAAGGGCGAGACGTGCCGGCTCAGTCGTCCTCGAGGATCGAGTCGGGCTGGATGTCGATCTTGGCTCCCGTGAGCTTGGCGGCCAGGCGGGCGTTCTGCCCCTCCTTGCCGATGGCGAGCGAGAGCTGGTAGTCGGGCACCAGGGCGCGCACGGCCTTCAGGCTCGCGTCCACGACGTAGGCACTGGTCACCTTCGCCGGCGAGAGCGCGCTCGCGACGAAGGTCGGCAGGTCTTCGGAGTAGTCGACGATGTCGATCTTCTCGTTGTTCAGCTCAGCGGTGACGGCGCGCACCCGCTGGCCGAGTTCGCCGATGCAGGCGCCCTTCGCGTTCACTCCGGGCTCCGTGGCGCGCACGGCCATCTTGGTGCGGTGGCCGGCCTCGCGGGCGAGCGAGACGATCTCGACGACGCCGCTGGCGATCTCGGGAACCTCGAGGGCGAACAGCTTGCGCACGAGCGCGGGGTGCGTGCGGGAGACGGTGATCTGCGGACCCTTCAGGCCCTTGGCCACGCTCGTGACGTACACGCGGATGCGCGATCCGTGCGCGTAGTCCTCACCCGGAACCTGCTCCTCCGGCGGCAGGATCGCCTCGACCGAGCCGAGGTCGATGTGGATCATCCGCGGGTTGGGGCCCTGCTGGATGACACCGGCGACGATGTCGCCCTCGCGTCCTCGGAACTCCCCCAGCACGGCGTCGTCGGCGATGTCGCGCAGGCGCTGGTTGATGACCTGCTTGGCCGCGAAGGCGGCGATACGGCCGAAGTCGCTCGGGCTGTCCTCGGCCTCGCCGATGACATTGCCCTCCTCGTCGTGCTCGGGCACGTAGACGGTGACATGGCCGCTCTTGCGATCCAGCTCGACGCGGGCACCCTTGGGATCGATGTGCCCATGGGCGCTCGGATCGACGTGCTTGAGGTAGGCGGTGAGGATGGCCTGCTCGATGATGTGCACAAGTTCGTCGAACGGGATCTCTTTCTCCCGCTCCATCAGACGCAGTACGCCGAGGTCGATGTCCATCTCCGGCCTCCTCTATTCAGATCTCGTATTCAGGTGTGCGCCCGCATGCGCGGGCGATCTTCTAGATTAGCCGATGCTCCGGGCCTACGTCATCCGCTGCGGCATGGGCCGGCGCCGGCCGGCGCTGTCCCGCGCGCTAGCCCAGAGCCTCGACGACCTCGCTGAGGGCGACGGGGGTGCGCACGCCGGTCGCCCGATCCCAGACCTCGACGAGCCCCTCACTGACACCGCGTCCGGCGATGACGATCTTCGGCACGCCGATGAGCTCTGCGTCACCGAACTTCACGCCGGGCGAGACCTTCGGGCGGTCGTCGTAGAGCACGCTGCGCCCGCTGGCCTCCAGCGCCGCGACGACGTTCTCGGCGGCGGAGTACACCGCTTCGTCCTTGCCCGTTGCGACCACGTGCACGTCGAAGGGCGCGACGGCCGCCGGCCAGAGAAGGCCCTTGTCGTCGTTGTGCAGCTCGGCGATGATCGCGAGGATGCGGGTGACGCCGATGCCGTAGGAGCCCATCGTGACCGTGACGAGCTTGCCGTTCTCATCGAGCACCTTCAGGCCCAGCACATCGGCGTACTTGCGGCCGAGCTGGAAGACGTGGCCGATCTCCATTCCCCGGGCGAGTTCGACCGGGCCGGAGCCGTCGGGAGCGGGGTCGCCTGCGCGCACTTCCGCGGCCTCGACGGTTCCGTCCGAGAAGAAGTCCCGACCGGCTACGAGGCCGAACACGTGCTTCTCGTTCATGTTCGCGCCCGTGATCCACTCGGTACCCGCGACCACGCGCGGGTCGAGCAGGTAGCGGATGCCGGTGGCGGCATCCTCGCCGAGGATGGCGCCCTCGGGCGACCATGGCCCGATGTAGCCCTTGACGAGGAGCGGGTTGGCATCGAAGTCCGCCTCGGTGGCCGGTTCGACCTCGGCCGGCGCGAAGGCGACCTCGACGCGCTTCAGGTCGATGTCGCGGTCTCCGGGAAGGCCGATGACGACGATCTCGCGGCTGCCGTCGAGGTGGGTGAGCGCGAGCACGACGTTCTTCAGCGTGTCGGCCGCGGTCCACTCGCGTCCGTCGGCGCGAGGGTACTCGCGGTTGGCCAGGTCGACGAGCGTCGCGATCGTGGGCGTGTTCGGCGAATCGAGGATGCGCGCTTCGGGAAGCCCCTCGATGGCCAGCGCCTCGGGAACGGCCGTCACGTAGGCCTCGACGTTCGCCGCGTAGCCGCCGGCTGAGCGCACGAAGGTGTCTTCGCCGACCGGCGTCGGGTGCAGGAATTCCTCGCTGCGCGATCCGCCCATGGCGCCCGCGTCGGCCTGCACGATGACGTACTCGAGCCCGAGCCGGGTGAAGATGCGCTCGTACGCGGCGCGTTGCGCCTCGTAGGAGGCGTCGAGACCCGCATCCGTGTAGTCGAAGGAGTAGGCGTCCTTCATGGTGAACTCGCGTCCGCGCAGCAGCCCGGCGCGCGGCCGGGCCTCGTCGCGGTACTTGTCCTGGATCTGGAAGATGCTCAGCGGCAGGTCCTTGTACGAGGAGTAGAGGTCTTTCACGAGCAGCGTGAAGACCTCCTCGTGCGTGGGGGCCAGCAGGTAGTCGGCACCCTTGCGGTCCTGCAGCCGGAAGATGCCGTCGCCGTACTCGGTCCAGCGGTTGGTCGCCTCGTAGGGCTCGCGCGGCAGAAGCGCCGGGAAGTGCACCTCGTGGGCGCCGGCCGCCTCCATCTCCTCGCGGATGATGCGCTCGATGTTGGCCTTCACGCGCAGGCCCAGCGGCAGCCACGCGAAGATCCCCGGGGCCTGCCGGCGGATGTAGCCTGCCCGCACGAGCAGGCGATGGCTGGTCACCTCGGCGTCGGAAGGGTCCTCGCGGAGGGTACGGAGGAAGTAGTTCGAGAGGCGTGTGGGCACCCGAACAGTTTATGGGGGTGGATGCGTGGGGCTCAGACGCCCTCGACATCCTCCTCGTCCTCGTCGGCGAAGGTGTCGATCTCGTCGAGCCCACGCTCGGCGTCATCGGTGCCCTCATGGAGGGTGCCGGTGCCGTCGGGGTAGCCCGCCGCGTCGGGGTATTCGATTCCACTCGTGTCGGTCATGCCGCGCCTCCCATCGTGGACGCTGGAGCCGTCCAGGCTCCAGCGTCACACGTGAGGTCGACGACGGCAACCACCTCAGTCGGCGAGGATGAGGTAGAGCGCACGACGGGCCTCGTCGAGCTTCTCGGCGGCGGCCGCGCGCTGAGCGTCGGTGGCTCCGTGCCGGAACTGCCCGATCACGCTCATGAGCCGGCCCGCACTCTGGAAGAGCTCCGTCGTGGACTCGCTCGGTCGGGGCACGGAGGTCCAGGCGTCCGAGAGCTCCTCCTCGTGCTCACTGACGTAGGCACGGCCCGCCTCCGTGAGCTCGAATTCCGTTCCGCGGCCCTCGCCACGCGAGCTGATGAGCTCCTCGTCGACGAGCTGCTGCAGCGTCGGGTAGACCGAGCCGGGGCTCGGGCGCCAGGAGCCCTCGGTCTTCTCGGCGATGGCCTTCATGAGGCCGTAGCCGTTGGTGGGGCCGTTCTCGGCGAGGAGGGAGAGCAACGCGGCGCGCACGTCGCCCTTCGGGCGTCGGCGACCGCCTGGGCCGCCCCATCCGCCGCCTGCGCCGCCCCAGCGACCGGGGCCGAACGCCCCGAAGTCCGGTGCGCCACGGAAGTCGCGGCCGTCGTGGTGAAGGCGGGCCTCGAGGAAGGCGCGGCGCCGATCGTGTGTGAAGTGTTCGCTGTGCATGGTGCACATCCTTTCTGCGTCCGGCTGGTGCCGAACCTGATCATCGCAGAAGTTCTGCGATAGGTTAACGATATATCGATACAACGGTCAAAGCAAGAGATCCATTCCCGCCGGATACCGCCTCACCGGTTCCCTGCGAGGCGGTGCGCGACGATAATTGCCGGATGGACGGCTTCCGGCTGCGCGACGCCGCGCGCTCGGTGCGAGCGCGCATCGTCGTGTCGATCCTCCTCGTGACCGCGATCGGCATGGCCGTCGCGGGAGCCGTCACGATCTTCGTGCAGCGGGAGAGGGTGCTCGCGCAGGTCGACGTGCGCCTCACCCAGACCGCGGACAACATCCGGGAGGCGGCCGCCACGGCGCCATCCGGCGGCGCCGGCCCCATGACCGTGCGGGAGCTCCTGGCCGCCGCGATGTCGCGCGTCGTGCCCGATCACAACGAGAGCACCGTGGGCATCGTCGACGGCCGGGCGGCCCTCGTACCCGCTTCCGACGTCGCGTTCCGCCTGGACCGCGACGACGCCTTCATCGACGGCGTCATCGCGAATGCCGATCCGCGCCGGGTCGTCATCGGCACCACGGATGCCGCACCGGGCACACTGCGCTACGTGATCGTTCCCGTCTCGGTCGACGGCGTCGACCAGACGGGCCTGTACGTCTCGGCCTACAACGTCAGCGCGGAACTCGAAGAGGTGCGCGACGCCTTCACGACCTATGCCGTGGTGGTCGTGCTCGCCCTCTTCATCATCGGCCTGGTCGGCTGGGTGGTCTCGGGGCGGCTGCTCGCGCCCATCCGTTCGCTGCGCGAGACCGCTGCGCGCATCTCGGGCTCCGATCTCTCCGAGCGCATCCCGGTCGACGGCACCGATGACGTCTCCGACCTCACTCGCACCGTGAACGGCATGCTCGACCGGCTCGAGCACAGCTTCGTCAGCCAGCGCCGCCTGCTCGACGACGTCAGCCACGAACTGAAGACGCCGCTCACGATCGTGCGCGGGCACCTCGAACTCATGGACGCGAACGCACCGGATGACGTACGGGTGACCCGTGAGATCGCCATCAACGAACTGGACCGCATGGACACCCTGGTCGTCGACATCGGCCTGCTGGTCAAGAGCGGCAACCCCGACTTCGTACGGCCCGGCGAGGCCGATATCGCCATATTGACCGAGATGGTGCATCAGAAGGCCGCGATGCTCTCGGGTGCGCACGCCTGGCTGCTCGGCGAGACCGCCGAGATGCACGCCGTCGTCGACGCGTCGCGGCTGACGCAGGCCTGGCTCCAGCTCGCCGACAACGCCGCCAAGTACGCGCCCACCTTCACCGCCATCGAGATCGGGAGCACCCTCGTCACGGATGCCTCGGGCCGGCCCTGCCTGGACCTGTGGGTACTCGACGAGGGCGACGGCATACCGCTCGAGGCGCAGGAGCGCATCTTCGAGCGGTTCGCGAGAGTCCAGGAGGGTCGCGGCATCGAAGGATCGGGGCTCGGCCTCTCGATCGTGCGGGCGATCGCCGAGGCGCACGGGGGCACCGTCGCGCTCAACAGCACCCTCGGAGTCGGTTCCCGCTTCGCGATCCGGCTCGATGTCGCGGCCGTCCAGGCCCGGTTCACCGACGCGGGCATCGCCGATGGCGCCGGCCCCGAAGCGCTCCTCATCGCCGAATCCCAGCGCGCGGGGCGGAGCGCATGAGCCGCATCCTCGTCGCCGAGGACGAGCAGCGCATCGCGTCGTTCATCGAGAAGGGCCTCGTAGGTGCCGGTTACGAGGTGCAGTGCGTCGCCGACGGTCGCGACGCGCTCGCGGCCGTGCGCGCCGGGGGCGTCGACCTGCTCGTGCTCGACATCGGCCTTCCGGGCATGGACGGTTTCGAGGTGCTGCGTCGGTTGCGCAGTGACGGCGACGGCGTGGCCGTGGTCATACTGACCGCCCGCGACTCGGCAGCCGACACCGTCGCCGGCCTCGAGGGCGGCGCCAACGACTACATGCCCAAGCCCTTCCGCTTCGACGAGTTGCTCGCCCGCGTGCGCGCCCGGCTGCGCGACACCGGATCGGATGCGACGACGGTGCTCACGTCGGGCTCCCTGCAGCTGGACCTGCGGTCGAGACGCATCCGTGCGGACGGACCGCCCGTCGAGCTCTCGGCGCGCGAGTTCGCGCTCGCACAGGCGTTCCTGCGCCACCCCGGCAAGGTGCTGAGCCGCGAGCAGCTGCTCGAACAGGTGTGGGGCTACGACTTCGACCCGGGCACCAACGTCGTCGACGTCTACGTGCGCTACCTGCGCAACAAGATCGGCGCCCAGCACGTTGAGACCGTGCGCGGAGAGGGCTACCGCATCCTGCCGTGAGCCGGGCGCTCAGTCTCCGTCGTCGTCGCCCCAGCCTCCGCCATGGTCGCCGTCCCAGCCGCCACCGCCCCAGCCGTGCCCGTTCCAGCCGCCGCCGCCCCAACCGTGGCCGCCGCCAGGACCGCCACCGTGCTGGTCCCACCAGTCGTTCCCCTGCTGGCCGTCGCCGGGACCCTCGCCCGGATCACCCGGGCCGGGGTCACCGGGCTCCGGGTCGCCGCCTCCGGGGTCCGCGGGCGGTGCCGGCGGATCGGCGGGCGGTGCCGGCGGGTCGGCGGGCGCGGGAGCCGGGGCGGGTGCCGGGGCCGCAGGGGGCGCGGGCGCCGGAGCCGGAGCCGGAGCCGGAGCGGGTGCGGCGGCGCCGTCGCCCGACGTGCCGGAGTCCGCAGCGGCGCCGTCGACGGCATCCGTCGAAGGCGTGGAAGTCCCGTCGACGGGCACAGGCTCCGCCACGACCGGCTGAACCTGGGGGGTTTGTTCAGCCGAGGGGGATGGCGCTGGCACCGCCGACGGGACGGCTTCGGGGGTCGGACGCGACGCCTGGACGCCCTCTTCGGCCGTGATCCGGGGTGCCGACTCGTCGACCTGGAAGGCCTTCTGCAGCACGACCGCGCCGGCCGAGACACCGCCGATGGCGAGCACGGCGGCAGCCGCCCCGGCCGCAAGACCAGCGGTGCGAATCATCAGGCCACCTCACCCATGCGTCAAGACTGACGACGTGCGGCGCGAGTCGGCAACCCCGGTGAGAGCTTTCTCATGTGGCGGACCGCTCTCCCATCGAAAAGCGCGACGGCCGGGCGGCCCCTGCGTCAGACCACGGAGACGACGGGAGAACCGAGTGCGGTCTCGCCCGTCTCGGCCGCGATGCGGTTCGCCTCGGCGATGAGCGTCGCGACGATCTCCGACTCCGGAACGGTCTTGATGACCTGGCCCTTCACGAAGATCTGGCCCTTTCCGTTCCCGGATGCCACGCCGAGGTCGGCCTCACGGGCCTCGCCGGGTCCGTTGACGACGCAGCCCATCACGGCGACGCGCAAGGGTACGCTCATGCCCTCGAGCCCGTCGGTCACGTCGTTGGCGAGCTTGTAGACATCCACCTGGGCGCGGCCGCAGCTCGGGCACGAGACGATCTCGAGCTTGCGCTCGCGCAGGTTGAGGGACTGCAGGATCTGCAGGCCCACCTTGACCTCCTCGGCGGGAGGCGCGCTCAGCGAGACGCGGATGGTGTCGCCGATGCCCTCGCCGAGCAGAATGCCGAAGGCCGTCGCGCTCTTGATGGTGCCCTGGAATGCCGGGCCGGCCTCGGTCACTCCGAGGTGCAACGGCCAGTCGCCGCGCTCGGCGAGCAGGCGGTAGGCCTTGACCATGATGACGGGGTCGTTGTGCTTGACCGAGATCTTGAAGTCGTGGAAGTCGTGCTCCTCGAACAGGCTCGCCTCCCAGACGGCACTCTCGACGAGTGCCTCGGGAGTCGCCTTGCCGTACTTCTGCATGAGGCTGGGCTCGAGGGAGCCGGCGTTGACGCCGATGCGGATGGAGACGCCGGCCGCCTTGGCCGCCGCGGCGATCTTGCCGACCTGGTCGTCGAACTTGCGGATGTTGCCGGGGTTCACGCGCACCGCGGCGCAGCCGGCGTCGATGGCCGCGTAGACGTAGTTCGGCTGGAAGTGGATGTCGGCGATGACCGGGATCTGGCTCTTCTTCGCGATGATCGGAAGGGCCTCGGCGTCGTCGCGGCTGGGCACGGCCACCCGCACGATGTCGCATCCGGTCGCCGTCAGCTCGGCGATCTGCTGGAGCGTCGCGTTGATGTTGGTCGTGGGGGTGGTCGTCATCGACTGCACGCTCACGGGGGCGTCACCGCCGACGAGCACCTTGCCCACCTTGATCTGGCGCGACTTGCGGCGCGGGGCCAGGGTTTCGGGAATTTTCGGCATTCCAAGATTCACAGCGGGCACGGCTCTAGCTTACGACCGGGGCCGCTGAGAACCGGCTGGCGGTCGGTGAATGCGCGGCGTTCAGAGCGCGACGAGCAACTGAGACTGGGTCGCCGCGCTCACCTCGTCGACCGAGACGCCGGGGGCCAACTCGACGAGCTCGAGGCCGGCATCCGTCACGTCGATGACGGCGAGGTCGGTGATGATGCGATCCACGACACCCCTGCCGGTCAGCGGCAGCGTGCAGGCGTCCACGATCTTCGGCGAGCCGTCGCGCGCCACGTGCTCCATGAGCACGATCACGCGGCGAGCGCCGTGCACGAGATCCATCGCGCCGCCCGGTCCCTTGACCATCTTGCCCGGGATCATCCAATTGGCCAGGTCGCCTGCTGCCGACACCTGCATGGCACCGAGGATGGCCGCGTCGATCTTGCCGCCGCGGATCATCCCGAAACTCGTCGCAGAGTCGAAGAAGGCGGCGCCGGGCAGCACGGTCACCGTCTCCTTGCCCGCGTTGATCAGGTTGGGATCCACCGCGTCGTCGGTCGGATACGGACCGACGCCGAGGATGCCGTTCTCGCTCTGCAGCACCACGGTCACCCCATCGGGAACGTAGTTCGGCACGAGGGTCGGCAGGCCGATGCCCAGGTTGACGTAGGCGCCGTCGCGCAGCTCCGCGGCCGCCCGCGCCGCCATCTGCTCTCTCGTCAGGGCCATCTCAGGAGTCCTTCCGCACGGTGCGTCGTTCGATCCGCTTCTCCACGTCGGGACCGACCACGACGACGCGGTCGATGAAGACCCCGGGAAGGTGGACGTCGTCGGGCTCGATGCCCCCTGCCTCGACGAGCTCCTCGACCTCGGCGATCGCCACAGTGCCCGCCATCGCGGCGAGCGGCGAGAAATTGCGGGCGGACTTGTCGAACACGAGGTTCCCGTGGCGATCCGCCCGCTTGGCGTGAACGAGCGCGAAGTCGGTCGTGATGGCCTCCTCGAGCACGAACTCCCGCTCGCGCCCGCGCACGGCGAAGGACTGCACCTGCTTGGCCGACGACGCCAGCGCGACTCCGCCGTTGCCGTCGTAGCGCTGCGGCAGCCCTCCGTCCGCCACCTGCGTGCCGACGCCGGTCTGGGTGAAGAAGCCCGCGATGCCGCTGCCGCCCGCGCGCAGCTTCTCGGCGAGCGTGCCCTGCGGCGTGAGCTCGAGTTCCAGCTCTCCAGAGAGGTACTGCCGCTCGAACTCCTTGTTCTCCCCCACGTACGACGACGTCATCTTGCGGATGCGGTGCGCCGCGAGCAGCACGCCGAGGCCCCAGTCGTCGACGCCGCAGTTGTTGCTCACGATCGCGAGATCGTCGACGCCGCTCTGCAGGAGCGCGTCGATCAACACCATCGGGATGCCGCACAGGCCGAACCCGCCGACGGCGATGCTCGCCCCTCTCGGGATGTCGGCGACGGCCTCCGTTGCACTGTCGAAGACCTTGTCGAGGCTCATCGCGCGCTCCATCCGCCGTCGATCGTGTAACTGGCTCCCGTGACCATGCCGGAGTGCTCACCGACGAGCCAGAGGGCCAGGCTCGCGACCTCCTCGGGCTCGACGAGGCGCTTGATGGCCGGTTCCGTGAGCATGATCTTCTCGAGCACCTCCTCCTCCGGGATGCCGTGCACTCGCGCCTGGTCGGCGACCTGCTTCTCGACGAGCGGGGTGCGCACGTACGACGGGTCGATGCAGTTGCTCGTCACGCCGCGGGCCGCCCCCTCCAGCGCGGTCACCTTCGAGAGCCCCTCGAGGCCGTGCTTGGCCGACACGTAGGCGGCCTTGTATGGCGAGGCGCGCAGCCCGTGCACGCTCGAGAGGTTGATGATGCGGCCCCACCCGCGTTCGTACATGCCCGGGAGGGCGGCCCGGATGAGCAGGAACGGCGCCTCGAGCATGATGCGCAGGATGAGCGAGAAACGCTCGGGATCGAACTGGTCGATCGGAGTGACCTGCTGGATGCCGGCGTTGTTGACGAGGATGTCGCAGTCCAGGCTCAGCTCCCGCAGGGCGGCGACGTCGGAGAGGTCGACCTCCCACGACTCGGCGTCGAGGTCGGCGGCGATGCGCGCCGCGGCGTCGCCGTTGACGTCGGCGATGACGACGGATGCCCCTGCCGTGGCGAACGCCTGGGCGCAGGCGCGTCCGATGCCGCTGGCTCCCCCGGTGATGAGCGCCCTGCGCCCCGTCAGATCGGTCATGAACCGCTCTCCTCCCTGCCGGGAGCCCGGGACGGCATCCTTCTGGGACTGCCGCGCCCACCGTCTCCCTCGACGGAATCGACCGTAGTGGATGCACCCGGATGTGCACACCCCGCTGCCTAGACTGGAAGAACGCCATGCGCGCAGCGACGAAGGAGTCACCGATCCATGAACGCCACCGAGGTCGTCATCCTCTCCGGTTCCCGCACCCCGCAGGGACGCGTGAACGGCCAACTGGCCGCCCTGTCTGCGGTTGAATTGGGCACTCTCGCCATCCGCGACGCGATCGAGAAGTCGGGGGTCGACGTCGACGACATCGACGCCGTGCTCATGGGCCAGGTTCTGCAGGCCGGAGCGGGCCAGAACCCGGCGAAGCAGAGCGCCGTCGCAGCAGGCATCCCGTGGCGAGTGCCCGCGATGACGCTCAACAAGGTCTGCCTGTCGGGCCTGGCCGCCGTCGTGGACGCCGCCAGGATGATCCGGCTCGGCGAGGCGCAGGTCGTGGTCGCCGGCGGCCAGGAATCGATGACGAATGCGCCGCACCTTCTTCCCGGCTCGCGTCGGGGCTGGGCGTACGGCAGCGTGACCATGCTCGACTCCGCCGCCTACGACGGGCTGACGGATGCCTTCGACGGCGTCTCGATGGGCGAATCGACGGAGGGCCACAACGCCGGCCTCGGCATCGGGCGCACCGAACAGGACGAGATCGCCGCGGCCTCGCACCAGCGGGCCGGCCGAGCCCAGGCCGATGGCACCTTCGACGCCGAGATCGTGCCCGTGCCGGTGCCGCAGCGGAAGGGCGAGCCGGTTCTCGTCGAGACCGACGAGGGCGTGCGGCCGGACTCGAGCGTCGAGACCCTCGCTGGGCTGCGACCGGCGTTCTCGAAGGAGGGCACCATCACGGCGGGCAACTCATCGCCGCTCTCCGACGGCGCCAGCGCGCTCGTGATCGCCAGCCGGGAGTACGCCGAGGCGAACGGACTGAGCTGGCTCGCCGTGGTCGAGTCGTCGGGCCACGTCGCCGGACCGGACAACGCGCTGCACTCCCAGCCCTCCAACGCGATCGCCGCCGCCCTGAAACGGCAGGGCTGGAAGGCATCCGACCTCGATCTCGTGGAGATCAACGAGGCGTTCGCCGCCGTCGCGGTGCAGTCCATCCGCGACCTCGGGCTGGATGCCGCGATCGTGAACCCGCAGGGCGGCGCCATCGCTCTCGGGCATCCGATCGGCGCATCGGGCGCGCGGCTGGCCCTGCACGCCGCGCACGAGCTGGCCCGGCGCGGCTCCGGCAGGGCGGCCGTGGCACTGTGCGGAGGCGGCGGCCAGGGTGACGCGTTGCTGCTGCGACGCTGAGGGCGCTCAGCCGAACAGGTTGATCGGCTTGACGATGTCGGCGTAGATGAGCAACGCGCTCATGGCACCGAGCACGATGACGACCACGAAGGTCAGCGGCATGAGCTTGGCGATGTCGACGGGGCCGGGATCGCGTCGTCCGCGCAGCTTCGCGAACCACCGACGGATGCCTTCCCAGAGCGCTCCCGCGATGTGCCCGCCGTCGAGGGGCAGCAACGGGATGAGGTTGAAGACGAACAGCGCGACGTTGAGCGAGGCGACCAACCCGATGATGCTCGCGACCTTCGACGCGACCGGGGCGTCGATGGCCGCGATCTCACCGGCGACCCGCCCCACTCCGACCACGCTGATCGGGCCGTTCGGGTCGCGCGGCCCGGAACCGAACGCCGCATTGGCGACGTCGACCATGCGCTGCGGCAGGTTGAGGATCATGCCGCCGACGGCGGTGATGTTCTGGCCGACGGCGGGCAGGACGGCCGTTGCGGGCTGCGGCACCAGCTCGCTCGCCGGCCCGATGCCGACGAAGCCCACCTTCTCGGTCTTCGCCGAGCCGTCGGCGTTCGTGACGGCCTTGCCCGCGGCGTCGTAGACCGGGCGCTCGGTGAGCAGCGGGGTGATCTGCAGGCTCACCTTCTCGCCGTCGCGCTCGACGACCACGTCGAGCGTCTGGCCCGCTGAGGAGCGGATCTCGCGCGTGGAGGAATCCCAGCTGGTGACCGGCTTGCCGTCGATCGAGACGAGCCGGTCGCCCGGTCGCAGGCCCGCTTCCGCGCCGGGAGCGGCGGGGTCCGCATCGTCGCACGCCGTGCGGGTGCTCGTGGCGGGCAGCACGCACGCCGAGACGCTGCCGACGGTGGTCGATGCCTGGGCGGTGCCGAAGCCCATCAGCAGCACTCCGAAGAGCACGACCGCGATGACGAGGTTCATGAAGGGGCCGCCGAACATCACGATGATGCGCTTCCACACGGGCAGCAGGTAGAACGCCCGATGCTCGTCACCGGCGGTGATCGTCTCCGCGCTCGCCGCGCGCGCATCCTCCGCCATGCGGCCGAAGTAGCCGGGCTTGCCCGCCTCGCGCGCGTCGATGCCGTCGTCGAGTCGTTCCGTCAGCGGACCACTGTCGGTGCGACCCTCCTGCACCATCGTGCTGAAGAAGCCGGTGCCCCCGGTCGTGACGGCCTCGCCCTTCTTGGGCGGGAACATGCCGACCATCGAGATGTAGCCGCCGAGCGGAATGGCCTTGAACCCGTATTCCGTCTCGCCCTTGCGGCGGGAGAACAGTGTGGGTCCGAAGCCGATCATGTACTGCGTCACCTTGACGCCGAACAGCTTGGCCGGCAGCAGGTGGCCCATCTCGTGCAGGGCGATCGAGATCGCGAGCCCCAACGCGAGGGCGAGCACGCCGATGATGAAGGGCAGGACGGATTCCACGGCCTCAGGTTAGTGCGACCAGCTTGGAATGTACTGGTGACCGCCTGTCAGCAGGCTCTCACGCGGCGATGATGCCGTCGGCCTGCTCGCGTGCCCAGCGCTCCGCCTCCGCAAGCGACTCGCGGGTGAGTCCGCCCGAGGCCGGCGTGTGCGCATCCACCACCCGCCGCACCGTGTCGACGATGTCGAGGAAGCCGATGCGCCCCTCGTGGAAGGCATGCACGGCCTGTTCGTTGGCGGCGTTGAACACCGCCGGGTAGCTCGAGCCGGCTCTGCCGACGTGCTTGGCGAGCGCGACGGCCGGGAATGCGTCCTCGTCGAGCGGCTCGAAGCTCCAGGTGTGCGAACGGGCCCAGTCAAGGGGCACCCCCACCCCGGCGACCCGGTGCGGCCAGTCCAGCCCGAGGGAGATCGGCAGTCGCATGTCGGGAGGGGAGGCCTGCAGAATGCTCGACCCATCGACGAACTCCACCATCGAGTGCACGACCGACTGCGGATGCACCGTGACGTCGATGTCGTCGTAGCCGATGTCGAACAGGAGGTGCGCCTCGATGACCTCGAGCCCCTTGTTGACGAGCGTCGCGGAGTTGGTCGTGACGACGAGTCCCATGTCCCACGTCGGGTGGGCGAGCGCCTCCGCGGGCGTGACGTGCTGCAACTCGGCGCGCGAGCGGCCGCGGAAAGGGCCGCCGGATGCCGTGAGCACCAACCGGCGCACCTCGGCGTGGGTGCCGGCCGACAGCGCCTGCGCGATCGCCGAGTGCTCGGAGTCCACGGGCACGATCTGCCCGGGTGCCGCGAGTGCGGTAACGAGTTCGCCGCCGACGATGAGCGACTCCTTGTTGGCCAGCGCGAGGGTGCGACCGACCTCCAGAGCAGCGAGGGTCGGCCCCAGCCCGATGGAGCCCGTGATGCCGTTGACGACGACGTCGGCCTCGATGTCGCGCACGAGCTGCTCCGCCTCCTGCGCACCGAGTGCGGTGTGCTCGACGTCGAAGGCGCGTGCCTGCTCCTCGAGCACGGCGCGATTGCTGCCGGCGCCGAGGCCCACCACCTCGAATCGATCGCGGTGGGCGGCGATCACGTCGAGGGCCTGGGTTCCGATGGAGCCGGTGGAGCCGAGGATGATGACTCTGCGCACCTGCTCACCATAGTTGAGTGAGTCCTCGTGGCTCAGCAGTCGGCCGCAGAGAGGACTCGTCTGGTGATCACGGCGGTGCCCGGAAAATGCTGGTGAAACGGGAAAAAGAATGTGTCCTAAGCCTTGCGGTTATCGAACACGTGTTCTAAACTGGGGGTATGGCGGCGCTCCTGGAAGACCTCAAGTACCTTGGGGACTTCGATGATGAGGACTGGTCGCCGACCGAGCGCGGCCATCTCGAGGACTGCCTGGAGATGGTGCGGGATGCCGAGGTCGCCGCGGCGCGGGCTTCTGCGGGGGTGTATGCGATGATCGCCGCCGTCCTGGATGCGGCCCGGCGCTCACCGGAGATTTACGTGGGTTCCGTGCAGGTGTCCACCCGGATGTTCTCCGAACTGTTGGAACGGTGCGTGGCGAAGGATCTGGCGTTGCGGCTCTCGATGGCCGAGAACACCGTGCGCGGGATGATGTGC
>NZ_JBBELO010000006.1:0-30020 GCF_037404875.1 Rathayibacter sp. YIM 133350 | reverse complement strand
CTGTTCCCTGAGCCTGTCGAAGGGAACCGAGTCCGCAGAAACCGTGGGTTCCAGACTCACAGCACCAACAAGAACTGCGGACTCACGAACCAGCACCCACAAGAACTGCGGACTCGGCGACATCCGCACCTCACGACGCTTCGACAAGCTCAGCGAACAGGGGCGCGGCCCCGCAGAAACTGTTCCCTGAGCCTGTCGAAGGGAACCGAGTCCGCAGAAACCGTTCCCTGAGCCTGTCGAAGGGATCCCAACCCGCAGAAACTGCTCCCTGAGCCTGTCCAAGGGAACCCAATCCGCAGAAACTGTTCCCTGAGCCTGTCGAAGAAAACCCAACCCGCAGAAAGCGTGGGTTCCAGGCCCGCAGCACCCACAAGAACTGCGGACTCACGAACCAGCACCCACGAGAACTGCGGGCTCGGCGCGTGTCAGTCGAGCAGGTCGTGGCGCACGACGATGGCGTCGCGGCCGGGGCCGACGCCGATCGCCGAGATGCGCGCTCCGCTCATGGCCTCCAGCGCCAGCACGTAGTCCTGGGCGTTCTTGGGCAGGTCGTCGAAGGTGCGCGCGCCGGTGATGTCTTCGGTCCAGCCCGGGAACTCCTCGTAGACCGGCACGGCGTGGTGGAAGTCGCTCTGCGAGACCGGCACCTCGTCGTGGCGCACACCGTCGACCTCGTAGGCGACGCACACCGGGATCCGTTCGATGCCGGTGAGCACGTCGAGCTTCGTGAGCACGAAGTCGGTCACCCCGTTGATGCGCGCGGCGTAGCGGGCGATGGGTGCGTCGTACCAGCCGGTGCGGCGCTTGCGGCCGGTGGTGGTGCCGAACTCGTGGCCCTTCTCGGTGAGGAAGTCGCCCCACTCGTCGAAGAGCTCGGTGGGGAAGGGGCCGGCGCCGACGCGGGTGGTGTACGCCTTCACGACGGCGATGACGCGCTCGATGCGGTTCGGCGCGATGCCCGAGCCGGTGACCGCGCCGCCCGAGGTGGCGTTCGACGACGTCACGAAGGGGTAGGTGCCGTGGTCGACATCGAGCATGGTCGCCTGGCCGCCCTCGAACAGCACGGTCTTGCCGACCTCGAGGGCGCTGTGCAGCTCGAGCGCGGTGTCGGCGACCATCGGGCGCAGGCGCTCGACGTAACCGAGCAGCTCCTCGACGATCTCGTCGACGCCGATCGCGCGCCGGTTGTACACCTTGACCAGCAAGTGGTTCTTCTGGTCGAGGGCGCCCTCGACCTTCTGTCGCAGGATGTTCTCGTCGAAGAGGTCCTGCACGCGGATGCCGACCCGGTTGATCTTGTCGGCGTATGTCGGCCCGATGCCGCGGCCCGTGGTGCCGATCTGGCGCTTGCCGAGAAAACGCTCGGTGACCTTGTCGATCGTGCGGTGATACCCCGTGATGAGATGCGCGTTGGCGCTGATGCGCAGTTTCGAGACGTCGAGGCCGCGCGCGGTGAGCGCATCCAGCTCTTCGAAGAGCACCTCGAGGTCGACGACGACGCCGTTGGCGATGACCGGGATGACGTTCGGGCTCAGGATGCCGGACGGCAGCAGGTGCAGGGCGTACTTCTCGCCTCCGATGACGACGGTGTGGCCCGCGTTGTTGCCGCCGTTGAACTTGACGACGTAGTCGACACGGGAGCCGAGCAGGTCGGTGGCCTTGCCCTTGCCCTCATCGCCCCACTGGGCACCGATCAGTACGATGGCTGGCATCGGCTGCTAGTCCTCTCCTCAGATGACGAAGGCAGAGGTCGCAGGCGCGTTCACGGCATCCTCGGGAGCGGGGGCCGCGGCGGATACCTCGTCGCCGGTCACACCCCACCTTATCGCGGGGCCCGACGCAGGCCGGCGCCTGACCTCGTCCGGCGTCCACCCGAGAGCAGGCGTGTGCCGCCCACGCGCACAACCGACAATCCTCCATCGCCTGCGCCCGCCCGGCAACCCCGAGGCCGGCGCCCTCGCGGCGGCGTAGCGTGCCCTCACATCCGCGAGAGAGGAAACCGCAATGACCGACACCAGCAACGACGGCCCGTTCGACCTCGTTCCCGACGGCGACGAGGATGCGGCGGTCGACACCGACCAGAACGCCGACACCGTCGACTCGGCGGATGCCGACATCCAGGCGGCGCAGAACGGAACCGTCGGCGACGCAGACACGCCATCACCTGACCGCGTCTGAAGCACCGAGAACCGGCCGGCTCGCACGCAGCCGCCGCCTGTGGGCGGCGGCTGCCGCTCTGCGCGGCCGGGGGAGTTGAAGCCCCACAGAAGAAGGCCGCCCCGTGCGACACCGCGACTCGGGTAATCGTGGTCTCGCGCGGAACGGCCTGCCTCAGATTGTGCCCACTTAGGGGGAGCGGTGCCGCCCCCATTTTGAGGGTCACTCAGTTTCGTCGGCGCCGCGCTGAGTGGCCGCAGCACGCCTCAGGAGGCGAGCGCGGGTCGCCCCCAGCCGGGCCGAATAGACTGGAGGTCATGTCGAAGGTCCTTACGTCCCTGCCCGTCGGCGAACGCGTCGGCATCGCCTTCTCGGGGGGCCTTGACACCTCCGTCGCCGTGGCGTGGATGCGCGAGAAGGGCGCGGTGCCCTGCACCTACACCGCAGACCTCGGCCAGCCCGACGAGCCGGACGTCGAGGCGGTCCCCGATCGCGCCGGCGAGTACGGCGCCGAGCTCGCACGCCTGGTCGATTGCCGCGCGGCACTGGTCGAGGAGGGGCTCGTCGCCCTGCAGTGCGGCGCTTTCCACATCCGCTCGGGCGGGAAGACCTACTTCAACACCACTCCCCTCGGCCGTGCGGTGACGGGCACCTTGCTCGTGCGCGCCATGATGGAGGACGGCGTCGACATCTGGGGCGATGGTTCCACCTACAAGGGCAACGACATCGAGCGGTTCTACCGCTATGGCCTCATGGCCAACCCGCGCCTGCGCATCTACAAGCCCTGGCTCGACCGCGACTTCGTCTCCGAGCTCGGCGGCCGCACCGAGATGAGCCAGTGGCTGCAGGCGCGCGACCTGCCCTACCGTGCCTCCGTCGAGAAGGCGTACTCGACTGACGCCAACATCTGGGGCGCGACGCACGAGGCGAAGCTGCTCGAGGAACTCGACGCCGGCATCACGACCGTCGATCCGATCATGGGCGTCGCGTTCTGGCGGGATGAGGTCGAGATCGCCACCGAGGATGTGACGGTGCGCTTCGAACAGGGTCGCCCCGTCGCGCTGAACGGCGTCGAGTTCGACGACGCAGTCGCCCTCGTGCTCGAGGCCAACGCCATCGGCGGCCGCCACGGCCTCGGAATGAGCGACCAGATCGAGAACCGCATCATCGAGGCAAAGAGCCGCGGCATCTACGAGGCTCCCGGGATGGCGCTCCTGCACATCGCCTACGAGCGCCTGCTCAACGCCATCCACAACGAGGACACCATCGCGAACTACCACAACGAGGGCCGTCGACTCGGACGCCTCATGTACGAGGGACGCTGGCTCGACCCGCAGTCCCTCATGCTGCGCGAGTCGATCGTGAAGTGGGTCGCGTCGGCCGTCACGGGCGAGGTCACCCTGCGGCTTCGTCGCGGAGACGACTACACGATCATGAACACCTCGGGACCGGCACTCAGCTACCAGCCCGAGAAGCTCTCGATGGAGCGTGTCGGCGACCAGGCCTTCGGCCCCGAGGACCGCATCGGCCAGCTCACCATGCGCAACCTCGACATCGCCGACTCCCGGGCCCGGCTCGAGCAGTACGCGCACCTCGGCATCGTGGGCGGCCCGACGGCCGCCCTGGTCGGCGACCTCACCGAGGGTCAGGCGGCCGAGATCGCCGCGGGCGAGGGGTCCGAGCGCGAGGGGGCTCAACTCGACGCCGTCAACGAGGCATCCGCTTTCGACCTCGGCACCGACTGAGCTTCCGCGTGCCGGTCGGAGGCGTGTTCACCCTCCCAGCGACGGCAGGAATGCCTCCCACGCCATGCGGCGTTCACGGTGCGGATCCGACTCGATGCGGTCAGCCTCGTCGATGACCAGGGTCAAGCGCTCGCCCTCGTCGTAGGCGGGCCAGTCCGAGCCCGGCTCGCCGCTCTCGGCGAAGCGCAGCCAGCGCTCGCGCATCCGTCCGCCCGCGGCGGCATAGGCCTCCGCGCCGCCGAGTGAGGTCATCGCCCGTGCGAGCGGCTCCTCCAACCGGTCGAACAGCGCGAACATCTCCACGCCGTGCGTGGCGTCGAGCCCGACGATCTTCAGCAGCCGCGGCGCGACGTCGAACCGATATGCGAAGACCGGGCCGCGACGGGCCTGCAGGTCTGCGAACCGGATGCTCGGGTACCAGAACCCGTAGTCCCCGCCGAAATCGGCCGCGGCTCGAGGCGCAGGCAACCCCGGATAGGCCGCGCGCATGGGATCCCGTGCCTGCGCCGGAGCGCGATCGAACAGGGCCGCAATGCGCCGGGGACTGCGCGGCAGGATGTCGATGCGCCCGCGGAAGATCGATCCTTCGCGTGCGTTGGTGCCGATGATGACCGGGATCTTCCGCGTGTATCCGGAACGGAACGCGACCAGCGGATGCACGGGCAGAAAGCCGCCGTCGACCACCGGGGCGAAACAGAACTCGCCCGGATAGCGATCCGGGGTGCGGATCTGGAGGGTCTCGGCGGCCTCGAGCAGGTCTGCGGCACGGGCGTGCGCGAGCAACGTGGCATCGTCGACGTCGCTCGGCCGGATCGTGCGCAGGCTCTCGACGAACTCCGCGGCCCACGCCCCCGTCGTGGTCGCCTCGTAGACGGCGTTCGGCGGCGGGCTCTGCGCGATCGCACGCGCGAAGAGCCCGCGCGCCGAGGGCGTTGCCATGAGCGTGGTGATCGCGTTGCCACCCGCCGACTCGCCGAACACCGTCACCCGACGGGGGTCACCGCCGAAAGCGCGGATGTTCGCACGCACCCACCGCAACGCCGCTGCCTGGTCACGCAGGCCGAGATTGCCGTCGAAGCGATGCGCACGAGTGGAGTAGCGGCGGAAGTCGAGGTACCCGAACGGGCCGAGACGGTAGTTGAAGCTCACGTAGACCACGCGACCACTGCCTGCGAAGCCCTCACCCTGGCCCGAGAAGTCCCGCGACGATCCGGTGCTGTAGCCGCCGCCGTGGATGAACACCATGACGGGCAGACGCGAGGAAGCGGTGGCGTGTCCGGCCGGCGTTCGCACATTGACCGACAGGCAGTCCTCGCTCATGGGAATGGGGTCGGCGAGTGGGAGCAGACGTCGAATGCTCTGCTGCGCGATGTCGCCGAAGCGCGAGCAGTCACGAACCCCGCGCCACGCGACGACGGGCTGGGGCGCGCGGAATCGCAGCGGCCCGACCGGGGGAGCGGCATACGGGATGCCCTTCCACGCGAGCGTCGTCGACTCGCGAACCCCGCGCACCCTGCCACCGCTCACGCGTACAGTCAGCGCATCGTCGGCCCGGGCGCGCGAGCCAGAACGGCGCGCACGGTTCACCATGCTCGCAATGCAACCACTCCTCGCTCCGGCCGGCGAGGGGGTTGACCCGCCGCCACGACCGGGCCGGTGCGCCTCCGCTCCTCGGCGACCAGCATCCGGGCAGTCCGCCCGGCATCGTCAGCGGATGCCGTGCTGCAGTATCCAGGAGTGCATGGCGATCGCCGCCGCCGCGGATGCGTTGATCGACCGGGTCGAACCGTACTGGGTGATCTCGACCACGGCATCCGCCTCGGCGAGCGCCGCATCCGACATTCCCGGGCCCTCCTGGCCGAACAGCAGCACGCAGCGCTGCGGCCATTCGAACGTCTCGATGGGCACCGACCCGGGCACGTTGTCGACCGCGATGATCGGCAGGTTCTCGCCGGCGGCCCAGGCCACCAGTCCGGCGATGTCGTCATGGTGCACGACGTGCTGGTAGCGGTCGGTGACCATGGCTCCGCGCTTGTTCCACCGTCGGCGGCCGACGATGTGAACGGTGTCGGCCGCGAACGCGTTCGCGCTGCGCACGATGGAGCCGATGTTCATGTCGTGCTGCCAGTTCTCGATGGCAACGTGGAACGGATGCCGGTGGGCGTCGAGATCGGCGACGATCGCCTCCATGCGCCAGTACCGGTAGCGGTCGATCACGTTGCGGGTGTCACCCTGGCGCAGCAGTTCGGGGTCGTAATGCTCGTCGTGCGGCCACTCGTCGACACCACCCGGCCAGGGTCCGACGCCGTGCGTCGAGAGCTCGGGAGTCGGGGAATCGGCGGGCTGCACCGTTCAACGGTAGGGCATCGGGAGGCGCGGCGCTGAGCGGGGGCTACGGCTTCCGCTGGGTGCACGGGACGGGCGGAGGCGATGACGGATGCCGATCCTGCTCCTCTTTTCGGCGCACCGAAATCCGAGTAGGTTTTCGGTATGCCGAAAGCCGCGCCGGCGCAGCGCCCTCGGCCGCCGGCGCAGCCGCCAGCGGCCGGCTCCCCAACGCGCCCGGCGACCGGCGCGCTCTCCGGCAGACCGCGGGGCAGCCGACGCCCACGCGGCCCGCGAGCTGCCTGGCTGCTGGGGCCCGCCTTCGTTGCGGGTGTCGCGTACCTCGATCCGGGCAACGTCGCGAGCAACATGACCGGCGGTGCCCGCTACGGCTATCTGCTCGTCTGGGTGGTCGTGCTCGCCAACGTGACGGCCTGGCTCATCCAGTACCTCTCGGCCAAGCTCGGCGTGGTGACCGGCCGCAGCCTTCCGCAGGTGCTCGGGGGCCGCATCCGTCGCCGCTCGGGACGCGTGCTGTACTGGCTGCAGGCGGAGTTGGTGGCCATGGCGACCGACCTCGCCGAGGTGATCGGCGGTGCGGTCGCGCTCAACCTGCTGTTCGGAACTCCGCTTCTCATGGGCGGAATCATCACGGGCGCGATCTCGATCGTGCTGCTCGTCGTGCAGAACCGGCGCGGACCGCGCACCTTCGAGTTCGTGATCATGGGGCTGCTCGCCGTGATCGTCGTGGGATTCTGCGTGGGCGTCTTCGTCGCGCCGCCGGATGCGGCAGGCCTGCTCGCGGGGCTCGTGCCGCGCTTCACCGACGCCGGCTCGGTGCTGCTCGCCGCATCCATCCTGGGCGCGACGATCATGCCGCACGCGATCTACGCGCACTCGGCGCTCGCGCGCGACCGGTGGGCGGGCGCGCCGGCCGTGCCCACTCCGGCCCCGGATGCGGTTCCCACCCCGCCGTTGAACCATTTGGTCGCCGCTGACCCGCTTCAGGAGGATCAACGGCGACGAAATGGTTCAGAGGCGAGCGAGGACGGCGCCGTGAGCGGCGCCGAGCGGTACGGCATCCCCCGACTGCTGCGGGCGACGCGCTGGGACGTGACCATCGCCATGGTCATCGCGGGCGCCGTAAACCTCTGCATCCTGCTGCTCGCGGCGGCCAACCTCGCCGGCATCCCGGGAACCGACAGCCTCGAGGGCGCCTATGCGGCCATCGGCGAGCGACTCGGCCCCTTGATCGCCACGCTGTTCGCGGTGGGCCTGCTCGCGTCGGGCCTCGCGTCCACGAGCGTCGGGGCCTATGCGGGTGCCGAGATCATGGACGGGCTGCTCCACATCCGCATCCCGCTTCTCGTGCGGCGACTGGTGACGCTCATTCCCGCTCTCGTCATCCTGAGCCTCGGATTCGATCCCACCGTCTCGCTCGTTCTCAGCCAGGTCGTGCTCTCGTTCGGCATCCCGTTCGCGCTCATCCCCCTCGTCGTCGTGACGGCGAGAAGCGAGGTGCTCGGCACCTATCGCAACCGGATGCTCACCACGGCGGCCGGCGTCGCGGCATCCGTGTTCCTCGTGGCGCTGAACGCAACCCTGCTGTGGCTCGTGATCACGGGTGGCTGACAGCACCGCCCCGCGGCGGTAGCGTTGCGCCGTGCCCCACGATGACTCGCGCTCCACTGCTCGCCGGCCGCGGCGAGCCCGCCGATCTCGGCCGCAACCGGATCTCGTGCAGCAGCAGCCCTATGACACGGCTGCCGACCTCACCGGCGCCGTCGGACTCGAAGGAGCGCGCCACTTCAGCGACGTCGCCTATGCCCGCATCGCCGGATTCCGTCCCCTGCTGCTGAGCCTCGCCGTTCCGGTTGCCGCCACAGCTGCCGAGCCGGTGCCGGTCGTGCTCTACCTGCACGGCGGCGCCTTTCTCTGGGGCGCTCACAACGACCCGCTCTTCGGCATCGGATCGGCGCTGCTGGCGCGTGGCATCGCCGTGGCATCGGCGCAGTACCGCCTGCTCGGCGAGGCGCTCTACCCGGCTGCACAGCACGACGTGTCGGCGGCCATCCGCTGGCTGAAGACCGAGGGGCCGAGCCTCGGCCTGGACGCGACGCGAGTCGGCGTCATGGGCGAGTCGGCCGGCGGCCACCTTGCGGTCTTCGCGGGCACGAACAGCACCGACGCGGCTCTGAACGGATCGATCGGCGCGCAGGGCACGGATGCGACGGTGAGCGCCGCCGTTGGCTGGTACCCCGTGACCGATTTCTCCCTGTACGACGACGACCCCTTCCCCGCCGATGCCCCTCCCGTCGAGCAGTGGCCGGCCCCCATCCGCCCGGACGGAGCACCGTCCGCATACGACATCGCCCGCTGGGCGAGTCCCGTCAATCACGTCACCGCATCCGCGGCCCCGATGCTGCTCGTGCACGGCGACGCCGACACGACGGTGCCGCTGGAGCACAGCCACGTTCTCGCATCCGCCCTCTCGGCCGTCGGCGTCGATGCCGAGCTCGTCGTGGTTCCCGGTGGGGAGCACGTCTTCCCGGGGATGAAGACCGGATGGATCAGCGCGCGCACCGCCGCCTTCTTCGCGGAGCGTCTGCAGAGCCGCGACGGCGAGCCGTCCGCCGCGCACGGATAGGGTGACGGGGATGGCCGGCACCTCTTTCGCGATCGAGGACTACCTCAAGAGCATCTACGCGCATACCGAGTGGCAGGCCGACCCGATCACCCCGTCGGTGCTCGCCGGACGCCTCGCGGTCGCCCCCTCATCCGTCACGGAGATGGTGAAGAAGCTCGCGGCGCAGGGGCTGGTCTCGCATCGCCCCTACGGCGCGATAGCACTGACGGATGCCGGCCGCCAGCGTGCCCTCGCGGTCGTGCGACGGCATCGCCTCATCGAGACCTGGCTCGTGAACGACATGGGCTACAGCTGGGATGCGGTTCACGAAGAGGCCGAGGTGCTCGAGCACTCGATCAGCGATCGCCTCATCGAGGCCATCGACGTGCATCTGGGGCGTCCGACCCGCGACCCGCACGGCGACCCCATTCCACAGCGCGACGGCACGGTGCCGAGCGAACCGACCCTCCGATTGAGCGAGGCGCCGGCCGGCCACAGCGGCGTCGTCGTGCGCATCAGCGATCGCGATCCCGAGGTTCTGCGGATGCTCGCCGCGGAGGGCGTGCACCCGAACCTCCCGATGACTGTTCGCCCGGCCGGCATCGAGGTCGACGGACGCATACTCGCACTCGACGACGAGGTCATGCGCGCCATCCGCGTCTCGACGTAGCGGTCGGCGGGCTCACGCCTCGCCGGTACTCCACCAGTTCACGATGGCGGTCTCGTTGAGCAACTGGTCGCCGAGGGCGCGCGCCTTGTAGCGCACGGGATTGTGCGAGGCGATCGTGCGTGCATTGCGCCAGTGGCGGTCCAGCGCCAGGCCGGTGTCGAGAGCGCTCGCTCCGCCGACCTCGAACATCTCGGTCGCGGCGGAGAGCACCGCCGGCAGAATCACCAGCTGCGCCTGCACCGAGGCCGTCTCCGCGGCGGCGACGAGGCGACGTCGCTCGTCGAGCGGTGCGGAGGCGAGGATCGCAGCGCTCGAAGCATCAATCCCCCGCGTGGCCGCGGCGAGCGCGGCATCGGCCGTGAACGACCGGGCGGCGAGCTCGCCCACCGCCTCCTGCACGATCGGATCGGTGCGTGCCGTCTCTCCGCTCCCGTGGCTGTAGACCCGGGTGCGTGCGCGCACGAAGCGCACGGCGTCGTCCACGACGGCGCGCCCGATGCCGGTGACCGCCGCCAGCAGGACGAGTTGAACGAACGCGGCGCCGTGTGACGGCTCGTCACTGCGGCCGTGCCGCACGACGTCGCCCTCCGCCACGCGCACGCCGTCGAAGACCGTGGTCCCGCTGCCCGTCAGGCGCTGCCCGAACCCGCTCCAGTCATCGATCCGACGCACGCCCGGCGCATCCGTCGCCACGAGGACCCCGACGTGGTCGCCTGCGTCGTCCTGCGCGGCGACGGAGACCACATCGGCGAAGAGAGTGCCGGTGCTGTAGTACTTGGTGCCGGAGAGGCTCAGGCCGCCCGCGGCATCCCGCGTCAGGCGGGTGTCGAGCGAGCCGACCTTCGCCGCGCTGCGTTCATGCGAGGCGTTGCCGACGATGGTGCCGTCGGCGACACGGCGCAGTGCCGCATCCCGGACCGCCGGGTCGGCTTGGTGCAGGGATCGGTCGATATAGGAGAAGTGCGACCGGAACAGCTGTGCCAGGTTGGGATCGCGGCGGGCCAGCTCAGCGAGCAACTCGAACAGCGTCTGGTGGGAGGCACCGGAGCCTCCGAAGCCCGTCGGCAGGCTCACGCGGGTGAAGCCGGCGGAGCGCAGTGTCTCGACTTCCGCGTAGGGGAGCCGGCGTTCGCGCTCGCGCTCGGCGGCTGCGGCGCCGACCTCGTCGAAGACGTCGGCGAACCGCGCCACGAGCTCCTCGGTCGAGGCCGCCGTGGCTGGATCCGCCGTAAGCGCGGCCGTCATCGGTCCGCCCGCTCGACGCGTTCACGGCCGACGGAGACGGCGAGGGGATCGCTGGCGCGTTCGCCGTCGACGGTCGCATAGAGCTCGCCGAGCTCCCGCAGGGTCTCGGCGGAGAGCGTGACCGCCGCCGCGGCGACGTTCTCGTCAACCCGCTCGGCCCGACGCGTGCTCGGAATGGGCACGACCTCCACTCCGAGCTCGGCACCGCGGGCGTAGAGCCACGCGAGCGCAAGCTGGGCGGGCGTCACGCCTTCGTGTTCAGCGAGTCGTCGAACCGTCTCGGCGATCGATCGGTTCGCCGCGAGCCGTCCGTCGCTGAAGCGAGGAAAGCGGCGGCGCAGGTCATCGGGGCCCAGCTCCGTCACGGACCCCGTGAGGAAACCGCGGCCGAGCGGGGAGTACGCGACGAACCCGACCCCCAGGCGAACCGCGGTCGGCACGACATGCCTTTCCACGTCGCGACTCCACAGCGACCACTCGCTCTGCACGGCGGCGATGGGATGCACGGCCACGGCGCGCTCGAGTTCGAGCGCCGTGACCTCGCTGAGCCCGATGTGCCCGACGGTGCCATCGGCCACGAGTTCGGCGAGGGCGCCGACCGTCTCCTCGATCGGAACGCGCGCATCGACGCGGTGGTAGTAGTACAGGTCGATGCGGTCCGTACCGAGTCTTCTGAGGCTCGCCTCGACGGACTCCCGCACGTACGGCGCATCACCGCGGGCACGGTAGCCGTCGGCGTCCGGTTCGGAGAGGATGCCGAACTTGGTCGCGAGCACGACCTCATCGCGCCGCTCGGCGATGAGACGCGCGATGAGTTCCTCGTTGCGCCCTCCGCCGTAGACGTTCGCGGTGTCGATGAGGCGCACGCCGAGATCGAGCGCCCGGTTGAGAGTCGCGAGCGACTCGTCGGGATCGGCCGCACCGTAGACGTCCGATAACGCCATGCCGCCGAATCCCTGCTCGGGAACGACGAGATCGGCGCCGAGCCGGGCCGGCTTCAGGGTGGTCATTTGGATGGCGCCTTCCAGTCGGGCAGTGTTCCGTTGAGTTCGAACTGGCCGAGCGCTCGACAGCGCTGGATCGCCGGGTTGTGCGAGGCGATCGTACGGGCATTGCGCCAATGGCGGTCCAGACCGATGGTGCGACTGACGGCCGACGCCCCGCCGACCTCGAACAGTTCGGTCAGTCCATCGAGCACCAAGGGCAGCACGAGCTGCTGCACCCGGAACACGTCGAGCATGGCCGCCTGCTGCTCCCCCTGCGCGGCCGATCCGTCGAGCAGCCGACCCTGAAGGGCCTCGAGCTCTCGTGCTGCGCCCAGCACGAGCGCGCGGGCGCCGTAGGCGACACTGCTGAGCCGCCCCACGATGGATTGCGTGAGTTCGTCGTCACGCGGCGGCGTCTCGCCGGGAAAGCCGAAGATGCGCCGACGCGGCCGCACGAAGTCGACGGTGTCTTCAAGTGCGCGCTGGGCGATGCCCGCGACGACCGCCAGCAGGCTCAATTGGAACACCGCCGCAATGTACTGCCAGTGGCCGGGGTCATCGCCCGATCGCCTGATGTCGGCGGGATCCACGAGCACCTGCTCGAAGGTCGTCGTGCCGCTTCCCGTGAGCAGCTGGCCGAAGCCGTCCCAATCATCGACGGAGCGCACTCCTGCGACGGCCGTCCGAACCGTCACCGCGACGCGTTCGTCGCCATCGAGCGCACTCAGGTGGATCCAGTCGGCGTAGATGCTCCCTGTCGTGTAGTACTTCGTGCCCGTGAGACGGATGACGCCGTCCTCGCGATCGAGCCTCGTCGTGATCGCCGCCGTCTCCTGCCGCTCCGACTGCGCGTTGCCGACGAGGTCGCCGCGGGCGATCCGCTCTACCCAGACCGCCGCATCCGGCTCGTCGATGCCTTCGATGAGCACTCCTTCGACGAACGCGATGTGCCCGCGGTACAGATGCCCGAGGCTCGAGTCGGCCGCCGAGAGATCGATCAGCCGGGAGAAAAGCTCTTCAAACCCGAGTCCCGCGCCGCCGCGGCCGCGCGGAAGTCGCAGCCGTGTGAAGCCGAGCTCCCGCAACTGGGCGACCTCCGCGTGCAGCAGCGTCCGGTTCTTCTCGCGGTCGTATGCCCCCACCCGCACGGATGCGAGCAACTCGCGGAACGCCGGCTCGAATGCGCCGTCCGTCACGGTGCTCTGCGCCTCTTTCGCGTGCTTCTCGGCGACTGTCGTCATGCTCCCACCTCCACCCGCGGCACGGCCGCGAGCAATTCCTGCGTGTATTCGTGTTGCGGCGAGAGGTTCTCTACGCCGACAGCGCCTCATCCGTGGGAAAGCGCAGGGGCGGCACCGGAACATCGAGGTTGGCCCCGCCTCGATAGCGGGCACCGATGTGGTTCTCGGGGAGCCGCGGCCCTCGGCCGAACAACCGCTCGCGCAGCGTCGACCGCTCCCCGCCTTCCGACAGACGACCGCGACGCCGCAACTCGGGCACGACGAGTTCAGCGAAGTCGCGGGCCGTATCGAAGGAGTGATACTGCCGCAGGTTGATGCCGTCGACCCCGTCCTCGTCGAGCCAGCGTTCGATCTCGTCGGCGACGACCGCGGGAGTTCCGGCAACGAAGTACCGCTCCTGCCGGCCGGCGCGCAAGCCGTCGAGCACCTCGCCCACCGTCTTGTGCAAGGGAAGGAAGGGCACCCGCCCGAGTTCCTTGCCCGAGCGGCGGATCGCCTCGGCGACCGTGATGTCGCGAGGGGCGGCCGTGATGTCGACCGGCAGGCTCGAGTGGGCGAGGATGCCGTCCAAGCTCGCGTGCTCCCGGTAGAGACGCCACTTGTCGGCGGCCTCCTCCTCGGTGCGACCGACGATCACCCCGGCCTGCACGATGAACTTGATGTCATCGCGGCCGCGGCCATTGCGCTCGGCCGCCGCGGTCATTCCTGCCACGTTGTCGCGGAAGTCCTGAGCCGTTCGGCCTCCCGTGAACACGAGCTCCGCATGCCGCCCGGCGAACTCGGTGCCGGCCGGTGATCCGGTCGCTTGGAACAGCACGGGCGTGCGCTGCGGCGACGGATGCACGATGTGCGGCCCTGCGACCCGGTGCGTCTGCCCGACGTGGTTGATGTAGCGCACTTTCGATGGATCGGTCGCAATGCGTCGCTCGCGGTCGTAGATCACCGCGTCGTCGTCCCACGATCCCTCCCACAGCTTGTAGAGGACATCGAGGTACTCATCGGCCAGCTCGTACCTGCGGTCGTGCGGAATCTCAGCGTCCAGGCCGAAGTTGCGCGCCGCGTTCGGCAGGTACGACGTCACGATGTTCCAGCCGAAGCGGCCTTTCGTGAGGTGGTCGAGGGTGGATGCCCGACGCGCGAACGCGAACGGCGGTTCATAGGTCGTCGAAAAGGTCGCACCGAAGCCGAGCCGCTTGGTCACGGCGGCCATGGCGGGGATCACGAGCAACGGATCGATGTTGGGCGACTGCAGGCCCTCGCGAAGCGCGGTCTCAGGTCCGTCGCGGAAGACGTCGTACGCGCCGATCACGTCGGCCAGGAAGACCGCGTCGAAGCCGCCGTGCTCGAGGATCTCTGCGAGCTCGGTCCAGTATTCCAACTCGTCGAAGCGGTGCCGGTTGTTGCCGGGCAGGGGCCACAACCCGTGGGTGATGTGGCTGATGCACGCCATCTCGAACAGGTTGAGGATGAGTTGCTTCTTCTCGGTCATGCGGAGGCCTCCTCGGCCGCTTTGCAGGGAGTGGTGTGAGTGATGAACGGAGCGCTCATGCGCCGATCGCAACGGGCTCGGCGGGTGCGGTTGCTCCGGCATCCGCCGCCCGGGTGCCGAACGCGCCCCGGTATTTGGCGGCGGGATGCCGTCCGTTCAGCCGCGGCTCGCCGAACAGGTGCTCCCGCAGGGTCGAACCGGGGCCGTAGTCGCTCTGGGCGAGCCCGCGTTCCCGCAGAACGGGAAGCACCTTGTCGGCGAATTCCTCGAACGAGCCGGGAATGACCCAGTTGATCACGTTGATGCCGTCGACCCCGGCCGCCTGCCACTCCTCGAGGGCGTCGGCGATCTGCTCCGGCGTCCCGACGACCCGGGTCGAACGCGAGATGAGCAAGGCGATGTCGGCGACGATCGGCTCCCGATCGGTGATGGCCTTGGAGACCCACTCGCCGAATCCCTTGGCCGTGTTGGTGTCGACCTCGCGAAGCGGTGTCTGCGGGTCGTACACCCGGCCGTCCTGATCGACGAGCGCAGAGTGGGCGAGGTAGCCCTCGATGCTGATGTACTGCTCGTACTCGGCGGCTTTGGCCTGCGCCTCCGCCTCGGTGTCGCCGATCACGAACGAGAGGCCCTGGAAGAACTTGATGTCGTCCGGTCGACGCCCGAACTCTGCCGCGCGTGCGCGCGTCTGCGCGATCTGCTGACGGGCCAGCTCCGGGTTCGGCGAGATGAGGAACACCGCCTCGGCATTGCGTGCGGCGAAGTCGCGACCCGATGCGGAGGAGCCGGCCTGGTAGAGCACAGGCGTGCGCTGTGGCGACGGCGACGGCAGGTGCGGACCCTGCACCGAGTAGCGCTGCGACTCGTGGTTGATCTTGTGGATCTTCGTCGCGTCGCTGAAGACCCCCTTCTCGCGATCCTTCAGCAGCGCGCCCTCATCCCACGAGCCCTCCCACAGCTCGTAGGCGACGTCGACGTACTCCTCGGCCCACGCGTACCGCTCGGTGTGGTCGGTGAGCTTCGGAAACCCGAAGTTGCGGGCGCCATTGTCCTGCAGGCCCGTGACGATGTTCCACGCGATCCGGCCGCGCGAGATGTGGTCGAGCGTGGAGACCTGGCGAGCGAACTGGTACGGGTGGGACTGGGCCACGTTCGACGTGAGCGCCAGGCCGATCTTCTCGGTGTGCACGGCGAGCGCCGCGACCAACGGGATGGGGTCGTTCGAGGGAATCTGCAGCCCCTCGCGGATGTAGACCTCGAAGTCGGCATCGGCGTCGCCGTAGACACCGGTGACGTCGGCGAAGAACAGCGCGTCGAACTTCGCCGCCTCGAGCTTCTTGGCAAGGTCGATCCAGAGCCGCACGTCGTTGAAGTCGACCTGGCCGGCATCAGGGCGCCGCCATTGGCCATGGTGGATGTGGGAGTTCGTGTTCATCACGAACGCGTTGAAATGCAGGGGCGTGGTCATGGTTCAACTCCGCGGTGCGAATTCGGGGATGGATGCGATCAGCGATCTCGTGTACTCGTGCTTCGGGTGATTGAAGATCTGATCGGGCGTACCGACCTCGACAACCCGACCGTCTTTCATCACCTGCACCCGGTGGCTGAGGTGCGCGATCACACCGAGATCATGGGAGATGAAGAGGTAACTGAGGCCGTGCCGACGCTGCAGCGCGACCAACAGGTCGAGGATCTGCGCCTGGATCGTCACATCCAGCGCCGAGACCGCCTCGTCGAGCACGATGATGTCGGGAGCCTCGGCGAGTGCCCGTGCGATCGCGACCCGCTGGCGCTGGCCGCCCGACAGCCGAAGCGGGAACCGCTGCAGAACGGCATCCGTCAGACCCACCTGTCCGAGCAGCTCGGAGACGCGGACGCGACGAGCGGACGCCGTGCCGAAGGTCGCTCGCGACAGCGCATCTGTCAGGATGCGCTCGACGTTCCAGCGCGGATCGAAGCTCGAGAGCGGGTCTTGGGAGACGACGGAGATCCGTGAGCGCAGGGGTCGTCGACCGGCTTCTGACAGGGTCGACCAGGGGCTGCCGAGCAACTCGACCGTGCCGGCATCCGCCGTCTCGAGCGCCAGTGCGATGCGACCGGTGGTGCTCTTCCCCGACCCCGACTCGCCGACGATTCCGAGGGTCTCGCCGCGGTGCAGCCGGAACGAGACGTCGTCGACCGCAGTGGTCACGGCACCGTCGGGAGTGCGGAAGCGCTTGGCCAATCCCCTCCCCTCGAGCACGACCTGGTCGAGCACCGCCGGTTGCGCCGGAGCGGCCGCCAGCAGTGCCGCGCCCGCCGGGCTGAGCGCCCGTCCACGGGTGTCGCCGCTCGGTACCGCCGCGATCAGCGCCCGCGTGTAGTCCTCTTCCGGCTCACGCAGCAGCTCGCTGGCGGGGCCCTGCTCGACGACGCGACCGCCCTGCATCACGAGGATGTGGTCGGCGAGCTGCGCGACGACCGACAGGTCGTGGCTGATCAGGATGATGGAGGCGCCGCGCCGCTTGGACTGCTCCAGCAGCGCGAGAACCTGCGCCTGCACGGTCACGTCGAGCGCGGTGGTGGGCTCGTCGGCGATGATCACGTCGGGGTCGAGCGCGAGGGCCGAGGCGATCAGGGCACGCTGACGCAGGCCGCCCGAGAGCTGGTCGGGTCTGCGCCGGGCGCGCTGCTCCGGCTCCGGAACGCCGACCGATTCCAACAGCTCCAGAACCTTCTTCTGCCGGGAGACGCGATCCCCCCAGCCGTGCAGCTTCAGGCTCTCGGCGATCTCGACGCCGACAGGACGCAGAGGGTCGAGGGAGACGAGCGCATCCTGAAGGATGAAACCGACCTGCTTGCCGCGCACGCCCCGCCACTGCCGATCGGAGAGCCGGCGCACGTCTCGGCCGTGAAGCGTGAGCTCGTCCGCCGTGACCTGCGAGCCTCGGCCGGCCAGGCCGACGATCGTGCGTGCCGTGACGGACTTGCCCGATCCCGATTCGCCGACGATCGCGACGCACTGGCCGGGTTCGAGGTCGAACGAGACACCCTCGACGATGGAGCGCACCCCTGACCCGGTCTCGAAGCCGACCGAGAGACCCCGCACCGACAGGCGCGGCCGGAAGCCCGGCAGG
Source organism: Rathayibacter sp. YIM 133350 (assembly GCF_037404875.1). Taxonomy (NCBI): domain Bacteria; kingdom Bacillati; phylum Actinomycetota; class Actinomycetes; order Micrococcales; family Microbacteriaceae; genus Rathayibacter; species Rathayibacter sp. YIM 133350. Next base: position 12,420 of record NZ_JBBELO010000006.1, on the reverse strand, counting down.
TCGTCGATGCCGGCCGCCAGATCGGTGGCATCCGTTTCGAGAACGGTCATGACTTCTCCCCCTTCTCCAGGAACGACTGCAGATTTCGGCCGAGGGTCGTCGTCGTCAACGCGAGCAGAACGATCACGAGGCCCGGAATCACCGTGAGCCAGCCGGCGACCGTGATGTAGCCGCGGCCGGCGTCGAGGAGGGCACCCCACTCGGGTGCGGGCGGTGCGATACCGAGGCCCAGGAACGAGAGGCTCGAGGCCCACACGATGGACTGTCCGATCGAGAGGGCGAACACCGCCACGAGCGGGCGCAGGGAGTTCGGCAGGATGTGCTGGCGCAGGATGCGACCGCGCGAGTGCCCCAGGGCGACGGCCGCCTCGACGTAGGGCGAATCCTTGGCCGAGAGGATCTGGCCGCGCACCATGCGCGCATAGCCGGGAGCGGTGCCGATTCCGACGGCGAGCACCTCCGTGATGGCCGAGGGCCCGAGTACGGCGATCAGCAGCAACGAAAGCAACAGGGCGGGGAAGGCGAAGGACACCTCGAGCAGCCAGCCCACAGTGGCCGATGTCACCCGGTTGCCGAGCGCGGCGAGCGAGCCCAGCAGTACGGCGAAGGTGAGGCTGACGGCCGCAGCGCCGACGCCGATCCCCAGTGATGTGGCCGTGCCGTAGATGACGCGCGAGTAGAGGTCGCGGCCCGACTCGTCGGTTCCGAACCAGTGCACCGACGAAGGCGGCTGCAGGGTGTGGGCCAGATCCATCGCGTACGGACCATGGGTGGCCAATAGTGCGGGCCACGCGGCCGCGAGCAGGAACAACGCGGTCAAGGCCGACGCCGCGTAGAGATCCCACGGCTGCCTGCGTAGGCGAGCCGACGCCCTCAGCCGGGTTACGGCAGGCGCGACAGTGGCGGTCATGAGGTTCTCCTCAATCGGGGGTCGATGATCGCGTAGGCGACGTCGACGAGAAGGTTCGCCAGCACGTAGAAGGCGGCGATCAACATGACGATCCCGATGACGACCGGCATGTCCTGGCTGCTCACCGCAGACACGAGCACCTGACCGATGCCCGGACGAGCGAAGACGGACTCCACGACGACCGCACCGGAGAGGGTTGCGCCCAGCGCCCAGCCCGACAGCGTCACGGCGGGAAGCACTGCGTGCCGTAGCACGTGGCGCAGACGGATGCCGAGGTCGCTCATGCCCCGCATGCGCGCGGTCAGCACGAAGGGCGAGTCGAGTGCACGCTCGAACTCCGTCCGTGTGGCCTGCCCGAGGAAGCCCGCGAGAGGGATCGCCAAGGTCAAAGCGGGAAGCACGATTCCCACCGGCCCGCTACCGCCGATCACGGGGAACCAGCCGAGCGACAGGGCGAACACCAGCAGCAGGATGATGGCGAGCCAGTAGTGCGGAAGGCCTGCAGCCACCGTGTCGAAGAAGCCGCCTACGGCCGTGGCCACGGGCCCGCGCCCGGCCGTGAGCAGCACCCAGACCACCATGATGAGCCAGGCGAAGACGATGGCCGTGAGGGCGAGCACGATCGTGGAACCGAGCTGATCGGCGATGATGGCGATCACCGGTCGATGCTGCTGATAGGAGGTGCCGAGGTCGCCGACCAGGAGCCCCTTGAGATAGTTCAGGTACTGCACGAACAGCGGATCGTGCAGGTGGTACTCGGCGTTGATCGGCGCGAGTTCGGCCGGGGTGCGCGGTTCGGCGTTGCCGACGCGGATGTTGTAGATCACGGTCGCCCGGTCGCCGGGGATGGACGTCTGCGCGAAGAAGGCGGTCGTCGCCGCGCCGAGCAGAACGAACACGGCGGCCACGACCTTTCCGGCGACCAGCTTCAGCGTGGACCAGCCCCGCTGGGGCGCACCGGCCGCGAATGCCTCGGCCCCGGAGCGGCCGGGCCCCGAGTCGTTCGGGGCGCCGGCGGCTTCCGTCTCAGTGAACGAAGTAAGCGTCATAGAACGTCGGCCCTCCCTGTGCGTGCTCCTGCCAGACGCCCTTGAGCTTCGGCGAGACGGCCAGCGTGGAGAGCCGGTCGTAGACGCCGATCGCCAGGGCGTGCTCCGCGATGTAGTCCTGCGCCTTCTCGTAGAGGGCGTTCTGCTTGTCGACGTCGGGCTCGGAGTTGGCCTGCAGGATGATGGCCTGCAGCTCGGGGTAGTCGGTGAACGACGCGTTCGATCCGTTCGGGTTGCCACCCGATCCCGCACCCCAGTTGATCTGAAGGATGCCGCTCGTGACGGCGGTCCAGTAGCCGGGGTAGATGTCGCGCTGGTCGGGCTTGCTGTAGGCGCCAGCGAAGGCCTCGGCCTGGGGAACCGGGATGAGGTCGACCTTGAAGCCGGACTTCTTGGCCTGCTCCTGCACTCCCTGCAGGATGGATGCCCCGTCGGCGTTGATGATGGAGCCGGTGTTGTAGGGCAGCTTCACCTCGAGGGTCGTGCCATCCTTCGAGCGGTAGCCGTCGGCATCCTTCTGCGTCCAGCCGGCCGCATCGAGCAGCTTCGCGGCCTTGCCGAGGTCTTGCTTGTACCAGTCCGCGGCCTTCTTGCTGTAGCCGGGAGTCGTCTGGCTCACGCCGCCATTTCCCTCGTAGGGGATGACACCATGACCGATGGACTCGACGATCTGCTTGCGATCGAGTGCGTACGCGAACGCCTGCCGCACCTTCTCATCGGTGAAGATGCCCTGTGCGGTGTTGAAGGTGAGCACCTGCGGGCGGCCGGGGGTCACATACTTCTCGACCTGGAAGCCCGCCTGCTTGGTGCTGTCGAACTGCACTGCCGGCACGTCGTAGATCGCGTTCAGTTCGCCGCTCTTGAGGGCGGCGACGCGGGTGGTCGGGTCGGCGATGAACTTCCAGTCCACCTCATCGACGTAGGCCTTGCCCTTGTGCTTGGCGTTGGCCGGAGGGCTCGTGTAGTTCTCGTTGCGCTTGAGCACGATCTCCTGGCCGCGGTTCCAGTGATCGACCGTGAACGCACCGGAGCCGATGGGAGCCTCGCAGTTCTGCTCCTTGGTGCGCTCCTTCAACGCCTTCTCCGACTGGATGCCGAAGTAACCCTGCGTCAGGTTGTCGGCCAGGCGCGGGTAGGGCTTCGAGAGATCCACCTGCACCGTCGAGGCGTCGACGGCTTTGGCGCCCGCGTAGTAGCCGTTGAGCCAGGCTTTCGCGGTTCCGTTCCCGCCCTGGTTCACCCAGTAGTCGAAGTTGTAGGCGACCGCCTCGGCGTCGACGTCGGACCCGTCGGTGAACTTCACGCCGGGCTTCAGCGCGAATGTCCAGTGCAAGCCGTCGTCGGAGACCGACCATTTGTCGGCCAGCCACGGCACCACCTGGTGGTTCTCATCGAGCGAGACAAGGCTATCGAGCACGTTGTAGCTGAGGTAGGCCTGCTCGATCCAACCGCCGAACACGCACGCAGGCTCCTGCTGGTGGCCGTAGACGATTGTGCCGCCCTTGACGCGCTGGGCTGAGACGTCGGCCGAGGCGTTCTTCGCCGTGTCTGCGCCGCAGGCTGTGAGGGCGAGCGTCGCGGCGAGCGCTGTGGCGGTCAGGCCGATCAGTGTGGTCTTTCTGGCGATCATGCGGGAGGGTCCTTCATCAGGGCGGGCGAAAGTTGAGGTTTCGGACACGTTAAGGAGCCACGCGGGTGATGCGCGAGCGACTGTGACGCACGGTTGCGGATTGTTCACGTGACGTCACACTGGTGGCGCCCGTGACCGAACTGTGCTGCTCGATCTCCGGGCAGCATCCGCCCGGGCGACACGCGGAACGAGACGCGCTCTAGGCTGGAGGAGACCGGAGGGAGTGCGATGACGGGTCGCGACGAGATCCAGTGCTGGCTGACCGACATGGACGGCGTGCTCGTGCACGAGAACCACCCGCTGCCGGGGGCCGCCGAGCTGCTGCAGCAGTGGCAGGATGCCGGCGCTCCCTACCTCGTGCTCACCAACAACTCGATCTTCACGCCCCGCGACCTGAGCGCCCGACTGCGCGCCTCGGGCCTGCACGTTCCCGAGGACCGCATCTGGACGAGCGCCCTGGCGACCGCCGACTTCTGCGCGTCGCAGATCCCGGGCGGATCGGCATTCGTCATCGGCGAGGCCGGCATCACCACCGCCCTGCACGAGGCCGGCTTCATCATGACCGAGACCGACCCCGACTACGTCGTCGTCGGCGAGACCCGCAACTACTCCTTCGAGGCGATCACGAAGGCCATCCGGCTCATCGACAAGGGTGCGCGCTTCATCGTGACGAATCCGGATGCCACAGGCCCGAGCGCCGACGGCCCCCTTCCCGCCACGGGCGCCATCGCCGCCCTCATCACCAAGGCGACGGGCAAGGACCCGTACGTGGTCGGCAAGCCGAACCCCATGATGTTCCGTTCGGCCATGAACCGGATCGGCGCCCACAGCGAGAACACGGCCATGATCGGCGACCGCATGGACACCGACATCGTTGCCGGCATCGAGGCGGGGCTGCACACCATCCTCGTGCTCACCGGCATCAGCGACCAGACCGAGATCGAGCGCTACCCGTTCCGGCCCGACGAGATCCTCTCAGGAGTGCACGAGCTGCTGGCCGCCGAGCCCGTCGAGAGCGAGTTGTGAGCCGGGTCGTCATCGCCGGCCCCGCATCCTGGAACCGTATCGTCTACCTGGATGCGCTGCCCGAGCCGCGCCCGCACATGCAGTTCGCCGAGGAGTACTACGACACGGTGGGCGGCACCTCGGCCGGCAAGGCGCTGCACCTCGCGAGCCTCGGCCACGACGTGCACCTGCACACGATGCTCGGCGACGATGACGACGGACGCAGGGTGGGGTCGCTGCTCGCGGATGCGGGCATCGACCTGCACGCCATCCCCGCCGACATCACCGAACGGCACCTCAACCTCATGACCCGCGCCGGCGAGCGCGTCTCGCTCTACCTCGAGACACCGCATCCGGTGACAAGCACTGCGGCGCCGGACTTCGCGACGGCGGATGCGGTCGTGCTCGATTTGGGCGCCGTCTCGGCCGGGCTGCTCGACACCGCAGCGGCCTCGGGCACGCCCGTATGGGTCGACCTGCACGACTACGACGGCGTCTCGGCCTATCACGACCCCTTCATCGGCGTGGCCGACGCCGTCTTCATGAGTGACGGCGGCCTCGAAGACCCCCGGCCGCTCATGCTGCGCCTCATCGAGGGCGGTGCGTCCCTCGTCGTGTGCACCTTGGGTGCCGCGGGCGCGATCGCCTGCGATGCGGACGGCACGTTCCATAGCGCAGCCGCCCTGCCGGTCGAGGTGCGCGACACCAACGGGGCGGGTGATGCCTTCCTGTCCGGGTTCCTCGATGCGCACCTGCGGGCGGCGCCGCTCACCGAATGCCTTGCCGCGGGAGCCCGCCAGGCGCGTACCGCGCTCACGACCCGGCATCTGCATCCGGCGCTGGACGACGCCCTCGGCGCGTAGTCCGCCTGCGCCCGTCGGCTCTGGCGCCGCGACTCAGCGGATGGCGCCGCCCAGCGCGTCGATGATGCGGTGGTAGGCCGCAACCGACCCATCCGGTGTTATCGCACGGAAGACGACCTCGTCGACCGCCGACCGATAGTCACCGAGCCGCTCGGCGAGCGCTTCTGGCGTCGTGCCGGTGATCGTCGTCATCTCGGCACGGATGCCGAGGCGCTCGAGGTTCGCCCGGTAATTGGGATAGGAACCGTAGCGCGCCGCCTCTTCAGCGAGCACCGGCGCGGCATCCGCGTCCACGATGCCGCGGGCATACAGCACGGTGCGCGGTCTCGGCCGACCCGCCTGTGCAGCGGTGGCTCGCAATTGCGCGGCCGCCTCGGCCGCCGCGTGGGGCGTGAGCCAGCTGAGCAGCGCGCCGGAAGCCTCAGTGGCGGCGAGCGCCCGCATCTTGGGGCCGAGCGCGCCGAGGATGACGGGCGAGGGCCCGTGCGCGTTCAGCTCGTGGAGCCCGGCCTTCACGAGGTGCAACGCGCGACGCGCGGCCCCAGAGCCCACACCGAGAAGGATGCGGTCAACAGGGAGTGCGAGTTCGTCCACACGGGCGATGATGCGCTCGGCCGGGGTGCGATCGAGGGCGATGACGCCGGTGGCCAGCTGCAGGGTGCTGGTGACCCCCGCGGCCGCCGCGAGGCCCGCGAGAGCCTCACCGCCGGGTGTGTCGTTGAGCCACAGCGCGTGCAGTCCGGCGGCCTCGGCGGCCGAGGCCAGCTCCCGCACGAGGGAGTGCTCAAGAGTCCCCGCGAGGCCGATCGAGACGACGGCGCTCATGAGAGCACCGGAAGCGCGCGGCGAGGAGGGGTCATGCTCCCAGCCTAAAGCGGCAGTCCGTTTCGAAAGCGGTCACTTCAGGGGCGTAAGGAGAACCGAGGGCTTTCTCTCAGTCGAGCGCCGCGACGGCGGCGAGGACCGCGTCCCAGAAGCGCGGAACCTCCAGCGCGAGGGCGACGCGTGCGTTGGGCTCGCGGCCGAGCATGCCGTCGAGGTCGACGCTGGTTGCTCCGGAGGTCTCGGTGCCGGCGACCTCGATGTCGAGCCGGGTGTGCACGAGAGTGACCGCATCCGGGTCGGTGAGCACGGCGACCGCGACGGGATCGTGCAGGGGGCCGTCGGGCATGCCGAACACCGCGTCGTTCGTGGCGCAGAAGTAGTCGAGCAGCTCCGTGCCGAACGCGGAGGTTCTGTTGCCGACGGCAGCGAGCCGCCGACGCACGTCAGCGCTCACCAGGGCCGTGTGTGTCACGTTCAGGCCGACCATCGTGAAGGGCACGCCGCTGCGCACCACGAGGTCGGCTGCTTCGGGGTCGACCCAGGCATTGAACTCGGCTGCCGGGGTCACGTTGCCGCGCTCGGTCGACCCGCCCATCCAGACGACCTCGCGGATGCGATCGGCCAGTTCAGGGCGCTCCCGCAGAAGGGCGGCCACATTCGTCAGCGGACCCGTCGCGACGATGGCTACCGGCTCAGCCGAAGCACGCAGCACGTCGCTCATGAGCGTGAGCGCGTCGCGGGTCTCGAGCGGCACCGTTGGTTCGGGCAGCCGCGGTCCACCGAGCCCGTTCTCGCCGTGGATCCAGTCGGCCGTCGCGAGCGGCTTCACGAGCGGACGGTCGGCACCCGCTGCCACAGGAACATCGTGCACCCCGGCGACGGTGAGCGCGATGCGCGCGTTGCGCTGGGTGTGCTCGAGCAGGCCGTTGCCCGCGACCGCGGTGACGGCGCGCAGGTCGACCGCCGGAGACGCGGCGGCCAGCCAGATGGCGAAGACGTCGTCGTGCCCGGGATCGCAGTCCAGGATGAGGGGGATGCTCATCCCGCGGGTGCGGGTGCGGGACCGGGCCCGGCGACGCTCGCCGTGAGCGGTTCGCCGCCTGCCCGGTTGGCGAAGCAGTAGTAGTAGCGCTTCGTCGTCTTCCACTGTTCCTCGGTGACCGGGAAGCTGCCCTGCAGCTGCAGGTCGGTGAACGGAGCCGCAGCGGCGAGGTCGACGACGCCGGGGGCGCTGCAGAGCTGGTTGATCTGCGCGGTGAGCGCATCCTCTCCGGGGAAGGGCGTGGTCGCGTCACCCCCGTAGCTGCCCCGGTACGCCAGCTGGGCCGCGTGCGGCTGGGCGCAGTCCACGACCGTGAAGGTCTCGACCCACGGGGTCGTGAACGGGTCGATGCACTCGCCGCCGCCAAGTTGGTCCCAGGGGTGCTCACCCGCGGCGGCGGGCCCGGTCACCTCGGGTGCCGGGGTGGGGCTGGCAGATGCCGTCGGCGTCGGCGTGGCCTTCGCCGCCGGACCGCCGAACAGCCCGGGCAGGCGGGTACCGAGCACGAACAGTCCGACGAGCACGAGGACGAGGGCGACGGCGGCGGCCGACCAGATGAGCACGCGGTTGGTGCGCGGGCGGTCGCCACCGCCGCCGGGCCCGCTTCCTGTGGGGCCGGTGGGGCCGCCGCCGCCCGCAGCCGCGAGGGGCGCGGCAACGGATGCCGGGGGCTGAGCGCCCGGGGCGAGCGGCGCTGGGGGCGTGAGCGGGCCGGCCGGCGCAGGGGTGAACGTGGCCGGAGGGCTGGGGAGGGCCGCCGCGGGCGGGATGAAGGGCGCTGGAGTGTCGTCGAAGCCCGGCATCGCGGGTCGGGCAGCCACGGTGTCGACCCACGGCTCCGGCGCCCCGCTGGGAAACGGATCGCGATCGTGCGCGGAGGCCGCAGCGGCCGGTTGTGTGGTCTCCGCCTCGGCGTTCTCCGTATCGGGGCCTGACAGAGTGGCCCCAGCGTCGTCGTGCAGCTCACCGAACAGCGAGCCGAACGCATCGACATCATCACCTTCGGCCTGCGGTTCGGCGTCCGGAGCGGGCAGGTCGGCCATCGGCAGCGTCGGGGCGATCAGCGGCGCGGGCAACGGGTCGAAGATCGTCGGGCCGGGGCCGGTCAGCTGCTCCTCGAGGGGCGCCGCCGGTGGGAAGAACGCCGGCGGGGGCGTGAATGGTGCGCCGTACGCGGGGGCAGCGGGGGCAGCGGGCGGGATGCTCGCGGCAGCGTCACCGGCCGAAGGCGCTTCGGATGCGGCAGGCGCCTCCGCCTCATCGTCGGGAGCAGTCGCGTCGAACGTGTCCGAGGCGATCGGATCGGACACCGGCCGAGCCTCGTGCGAGTCGGCCGCAGCTGAGCCACCGGAGGCATCCGAGTCAGCGTCACCGCCCACGTCGCCGCGGGCACTGGTCTCACCGGCTGCCGCATCCGTGAACTTGGCCGGATCATCACCGGGGCGCAGGCCCCACACGAAACCACCGGATGCGGCACCGGCGTCGGAGTCCTCGGCGACTGCGGACGGCGGGACGGGCGCTCCCAGAACGGGTTCCGCCGTGCCTGATTCCGCCCTGCCCGATTCCGCCGTACCCGCCTCCCGGGAGTCCACCTGCGCGTCATCGGCTTCGCCGGAGTCGTCGAGGTCCGCGAACAGAGACCACGAATCCGGTTGCTCGGGGTCTCGACCGGCCTCGGATGCCGGCGCTGGAAGGGTCTCAGGAGCCTGGGCGGCCTCCGCGGGCAGGGGTTCAGCTCGCGCCGGCTCCGAGGCGGCGGGGGTGGGCGCTGTCGGCGCCGCGGATGGCGGAACCGCAGGCAGGGGCGCCTGCGGAGGCTCGCCTGCCTCGAAGCTCGGAGGCGTGAACGTCGCCGGCGCGCCAGGGGCGGGCGGCGACACCGGGCCAGCCGGCGCAGGAGCCGCCCATCCGGGAATGACGAGGGGCACGTCGTCGGCCTCTGCCGCCTCTGCCTCCGGATCTGCCTCCTTCGGCCGATGGGCGTCCTGTTCGGCGGGTGTGTCGGCGCGCGCTGCGCGTCGGCCGCCCGAGAGTTGGGAGAGCAGCCAGTCCGCCCCGCCGACCTCGGGTTGCTCCCCGTCGCGGTTCTCAGGCATCGCGCAATCCCAGGTCGTCCAACCCGATGGCGTACAGGTACGGAACGCCCTCGGCCTCGATGACCTCACGTGCTCCGGTGTCGCGGTCGACGACGACGGCGACCGCGACGACCTCGGCGCCGATCGCCCGCAGCGCGGCGATCGCCTTCAGCGGTGAACCGCCCGTGGTCGAGGTGTCTTCGAGCACGATGACGCGCTTTCCGGCCAGGTCCGGTCCCTCGACCTGCTTGCCGCGACCGTGGTCCTTGGGCTCCTTGCGCACGACGAAGGCGTCGTAGCGCAGGCCCTGGGCTGCGCCCTGGTGCAGGATCGCTGCGGCCACGGGGTCGGCGCCCATCGTCATGCCGCCCACCGCCGCGACATCCGGGATGCCGGCGATGGTCTCGATCATGACCTTTCCGATGAGGGGTGCCACGCGGTGGTCGAGACTCACCTTGCGCAGGTCGACGTAGTAGGTGGCCTTCTTGCCGCTCGTGAGCGTGAAGTCGCCGTGGAAGACGGCTTCGGCCGAGATGTAGTCGATGAGCTGGGCTCGCATGTCTGCGCTGGCCTGGGAGTCGGTCACGGCACAACTCTATTAGGAGTGGCTTGGGATGATAGCGGGTAGAGGTGTCGACGAGAAGGGGAGTCGTGGTGAAGGTCGTCTCGTTCATCGTCGCGGCGGTGCTGGCCCGGCTGGCGAGTTCGGGTGGCGCGGTCGTCTTCCCCATCCTCGCTTTCCGGCAGGTTCACGACGTGTCCGTCGGCGCCATCCTCGTGGCCGCCGCCCTCGCACCGAGCGTGGTGATCTCACCGCTCGTGGGCGCCGTGCTCGACTCGACACGACACCCCCGCACCCTGATGGTGCTCGCGGGCCTCGTCTCTGCCGCCGGATACGCGGCCGGCGCGCTGCTCGGGTCGGCGCCCCTGGCCCTGGTCGTGCTCGCGCTCGTCGCGGCCGGCTGCGCGACCCCCTTCGTCATGGGCGGCCTCTCGAGCTTCGTGACCGGCCTGATTCCGAACGAGCGCACGGCGTACGCGAGCGACACCCTCGCGTACAGCATCGCCGGAGTCGGCGGCCCTGCCCTCACCGCTCTCGTCATCGCCATCGCCTCACCGCGGTGGGCGGCGCTCACGCTCGCCTGCTGCTCGCTGGCGGGCGCCATCGTGATGCTGGGCTTGCGCCTGCCTCCGCACGCTCATGGCGCTCAGGATGCGAAGGTGCTGCGACGCATGACCGACGGCCTGGCCTATCTGGTGCGCCGCCGCCCGCTGCTGCTCGTGACGGCTTCCAGCACCCTGACGCAGATCGGCGCCGGTGCATTCCCGATCGCGGCCGTCGCGCTCTCGGTGCAGCGCTGGCATCACCCCGACGCGGGCGCGTGGATCGTCACCGCATTCTCGGTGGGAACGCTCGTGAGCGCCGTGATCGTGGCCGTTCGCCCTGTTCGCCGCATCCCCGCTTCGGTGGTGATGGCCGGCGGGTTCGCACTCACCGGCATCCTGACCGTGCTGAGCGCGCTCGACATCTCGCTCGCCTGGACTCTGGTGGTCGTCGCCGCGTCGGGTGTCTTCTCCGCTCCGAGCATCGCCGCACTGTTCGAACTGCGCACGAGCAACAGCATTCCGGCGGTGCGCGCGCAGGTCTTCACCGTGGGTGCCGGACTGCGCTCGGCCGCCGCCGCTGCGGGAGCCGCCCTCATCGCGCCGCTGGTCGGACTCGACGGCTTCGTGCTGCTCGGCCTCGTCGGGCTCGCATGGGTCGTCTCAGCGGCCCTGATGCTGCCCTACCGGGCGGCGGCGGCTGCCGTCAGTCGTGAACCGAGCGTCGCCTGAGGCGATCGGCCTCAGAAGATGCGAACGTACTTGCGCACCGGCTGACGGCCGTAGCCGTCGCGTACGACGAGTGCCAGGGTGCCGGCGATGGAGCCGACCGCGATGACGGCGAGGGTGGTCATGAGCGCGACCATTATGGTGCTGCCTTTCGATACGGGCCGATGCCGAGCAAGCGGAGCCCCGTTGCTTCAACCCGACCTTTCATTCTCGCAGAGTCTGCCGAGAGGATGCTGAGCACGGGCAGTCGCGGCGTCCCATGCCCGACCACGCCGGGGCGGATGTTCGCGGCCGATCGCGAGAAGGCCGGTGGCACCTCGCACGTAGACTGCGTGCGTGAGCGACAGCATCCTCCTCGACGTCACCGACGGGCTCGCCCGCATCACGTTCAACCGGCCGGAACGACTGAACGCCGTCAACCCGGATGCCGCCCGGCGGTGGCGGGAGATCGCGGTCACCGTCGCCGAGAGCGACGACGTCGCAGCGGTGCTGCTCGATGCTGAAGGCCGGGCCTTCTGCGCCGGCGGCGACGTGCTCGAGATGGGAGCGCTGCGTGACGCGGCCGTCATCGAGCAGCTCGCCGACAGCATCCACGACGGCCATCGCATCCTGCGCGAGAGCACGAAGCCGATCGTGGCAGCCGTGCAGGGAGCGGTCGCCGGCGGAGGGCTCGGGTTCATGCTCGTTGCCGACGTGATCGTCGCATCGGAGCGCGCCACCTTCGCGAGCAAGTACGCCGACATCGGCCTCACGCCCGACTGCGGCGTGAGCACCCTGCTGCCCGAGGCGGTAGGGATGCGCCGGGCGCTCGAACTCACCCTGACGCCGCGCACGCTCACGGCCGCCGAGGCGCTGGACTGGGGCCTCGTGACCGAGATCGCCGCTCCGGATGCGACGGCACGGCGGGCGCGGGAGATCGCGCAGGCGTGGCTGGCCGGTGCCTCGGATGCATTCGGCCAGGCCAAGCGACTCCTGCACGCCGCTCAGGCACGCCCGTTCCAGGCCTCGCTCGACGACGAGGCCGCCACCATCGCGGCAGCCTTCACCGGCGCCGACGCGCAGGCCCGCATCGCGGCCTTCGCCGCCCGCTCGCGCCGCTGAGCCGCTCGCGGATCCGGCGAGAGCGGCCTTCGACAGGACAGTTCAGGACCAGGACCCGACCGCAAGGCGGGGTTCCGAAGGGGAGGG
>NZ_JBBELO010000005.1:0-64997 GCF_037404875.1 Rathayibacter sp. YIM 133350 | reverse complement strand
CCCCCCCCCCCCCCCCCCCCCGCATCCCGGCCCGACGTGCGTCGGTCAGAAACGCCGAAGGCCCGCCCCGAGATATCGGGACGGGCCTTTCGCGGTCGTGGGGTCAGCGGGCGAAGCGTCCGCGGTAGTACTCGAAGCACCAGCCGACCAGGCTGATCAGCACGAGCCCGACGGCGCACAACGTGACCCAGATGCCCACGGCGAGTCCGAGGATGCCGAGTCCGGCCGAGAACGCGAGCAGCAGCGGCCACCAGCTCCACGGGCTGAAGAAGCCCATCTCGGCGTCACCGTCGTCGATGTTGGCGTCCAGGCGGTCCTCAGGCAGCTCGCCGCCCTGCGAGGCGTGCACCCGGCCGAGGTAGAAGGCGATGAACGCGGCGAGCAGCGCGCCCAGCGTCATTCCGACCGAGCCCACCCACTCGGCACTCTTGCCGCTGTCGGCCCACGTCCAGAGGGCGTAGATCGCCGCGGAGAGTATGAAGAAGGCCGAGAGGATCCAGAAGAGGATGGCGTTGGACCTCATTTACTTGACCTCTCTCGTCTCAGCGTCATAGGTGGGGGCCGCGGGCGCATCCTTCGCCGGACCGATGCCGACGGGCAGGCCGGCCTCGGGGTGGTTCAGGTCGAAGGCGGGGCGCTCTGACCGGATGCGCGGGATGGAGGTGAAGTTGTGCCGCGGCGGCGGGCAGCTCGTGGCCCACTCGAGCGATCCGCCGTAGCCCCACGGGTCGTTGACGGTCACCTTGGGGGCGCGCCGTGCCGTGACGTACACATTGAGGAAGAACGGGATCATCGAGATCGCGAGGATTCCCGCGCCGATCGAGGAGATCTGGTTCATCCAGGTGAAGCCGTCATCGGGCAGGTACGACGCGTACCGGCGGGGCATGCCGACGACTCCGAGCCAGTGCTGCACCAGGAAGGTGGTGTGGAAGCCGATGAACAGCAGCCAGAAGTGGATCTTGCCGAGACGCTCGTTGAGCATCTTGCCGGTCCACTTGGGCCACCAGAAGTAGAAGCCGGCGAACATGGCGAACACGACCGTGCCGAACACGACGTAGTGGAAGTGCGCCACAACGAAGTAGGTGTCGGAGACGTGGAAGTCCAGCGGCGGGCTCGCGAGGATGACGCCGGTCAGGCCGCCGAAGACGAAGGTGATCAGGAAGCCGATCGACCACAGCATCGGCGTCTCGAACGTGACGGAGCCCCGCCACATCGTTCCGATCCAGTTGAAGATCTTCACGCCCGTCGGCACGGCGATGAGCATCGTCATCAGCGCGAACCACGGCAACAGCACCGATCCGGTGACGTACATGTGGTGCGCCCAGACCGTGACCGAGAGTGCCGCGATGGCGATAGTGGCGTAGATGAGGGTCTTGTAGCCGAAGATCGGCTTGCGGCTGAACACCGGGAAGATCTCGGAGACGATGCCGAAGAACGGCAGCGCGATGATGTACACCTCGGGGTGGCCGAAGAACCAGAACAGGTGCTGCCAGAGCATGACGCCGCCGTTGGCCGCGTCGTAGATGTGGGCGTCGAAGACGCGGTCGGCTGCGGCCGCGAGGATGGCGGCTGCCAGAACCGGGAACGCCATCAGCACGAGGATCGAGGTGACGAGCGTGTTCCAGCTGAAGATGGGCATGCGCCACATCGTCATGCCGGGAGCGCGCATCGTGATGATCGTCGTGATGAAGTTGACACCACCGAGGATCGTGCCGAAACCGCTCATGCCGAGGCCGAGCATCCAGAGATTGCCACCGAGCCCTGGTGTGAAGGTCGTCGAGGCCAGCGGTTGGTAGGCGAACCAACCGAAGGATGCGGCGCCCTGCGGGGTGAGGAAGCCGCCGACCGCGATGAGCGAGCCGAAGGCGAACAGCCAGAACGCGAAGGCGTTCAGCCGCGGGAACGCGACGTCGGCCGCGCCGATCTGCAGGGGCATGATCACGTTGGCGAAGCCCGCGAACAGCGGCGTCGCGAACATGAGGAGCATGATCGTGCCGTGCATCGTGAACAGCTGGTTGTACTGCTCCTTCGTCGCCACGATCTCCAGGCCCGGCTCGAAGAGCTGGGCGCGGATGATGAGGGCCATCACGCCGCCGACGCAGAAGAACACGAACGACGTGATCAGGTACATGTACCCGATGACCTTGTGGTCGGTCGAGGTGATCCAGCGGACGAAGACGTTGCCCTTGCGCTCGACCTTCGCCGAGCCGAAGGTCCGGCTGGGCGCCGGTGCTGTGGTGGTGCTCAAGGCTACTCGCCCTCCTCGGTCGCCGGCGCCTTCGTGCCCGGCAGGTTCTGGTTGCGGTCGTAGTCGCTGCCCAGCTGACCGGTCTGGCCGGCATCCTTGAGCGACTGGATGTACGCCTCGTACTTCTCCTGCGAGACGACCTTGACCGTGAAGAGCATCGCGGAGTGGTATTCGCCGCAGAGCTCGGCACACTTGCCCTTGTACGTACCCTCACGGGTGGGCGTGACGTACATGTAGTTCGTCTTGCCCGGGAACATGTCCTTCTTGTACAGGAAGTCGATCACCCAGAAGGAGTGGATGACGTCGCGCGAGTTCAGCGCGATCTGGATCTTCTTGTCGACCGGCAGGTAGAGGGTCGGCAGCTCGGACTCGACCAGGGAGCCGTTGGCGTCGGTGTCGGCCTCGCCGCCCTCCGGGCCGTTCTCCGTGGGGTACTGCGCCTGGATGCCGGGCGAGTAGACGTCTTCGTTGACGTAGTTGAAGTCCCACGCCCACTGCTTGGCGACGACGTTGATCTTCACGTCGGGGCTCTTGTAGGGCTGCTCGATCTCGGCCTGGTCGCGCGCCGTGAAGGCGAAGAACCCGAGCACGAGGATGAGCGGCACGATCGTGTAGAAGATCTCGATCGGCATGTTGTAGCGAAGCTGCA
Source organism: Rathayibacter sp. YIM 133350 (assembly GCF_037404875.1). Taxonomy (NCBI): domain Bacteria; kingdom Bacillati; phylum Actinomycetota; class Actinomycetes; order Micrococcales; family Microbacteriaceae; genus Rathayibacter; species Rathayibacter sp. YIM 133350. The sequence goes on along the minus strand of NZ_JBBELO010000005.1, from coordinate 62,100 downwards.
CGGGCAGACCGGTCTGGCCCTTGCGGCGGCGGTACACGACGACCGCCCAGATGGCCAGGCCCCAGGTGATCACGCCGACGACGAGGAGCACGATCCACGAGGTGACCCACAGTCCGGAGACGAGCGGGGTGTTCGTGGTGACGGGGTCCTTGTCCTCCTGGAAACCGGGGAGGAAGCCGTGCAACTGCGCCTGGGTGCACCCGGCGAGAACTACGGCCAACGTCGCTGCGAGCGGAATTGCAGCCCATCGGAGACGGCGATTATGGCGCACCGGTAACCTTTCGGGGGACTCGGGGACACTTCACAGGGAAGTGCCTTGATCGTCCTCTAAGCCTACTCCGATGACTCGGCCGCTGAATGCATCGCGGGCGCCTGTCGGGGCCGTTCCGCCATCCCAAAGGCGGATTTCCGGGCTTAAACCAGCACGGGACCCCATCCGAATGGATGGGATCCCGTGTGAGGCCGCGGCCGGGAGGCCGTGGCGCGGATCAGTGGAAGGAGTCGCCGCAGGCGCAGCTGCCCTGCGCGTTGGGGTTGTCGATCGTGAAGCCCTGCTTCTGGATGGTGTCCTCGAAGTCGATGGTCGCGCCGTCGAGGTAGGGAACGCTCATCTTGTCGACGATGACCTCGACGCCGTCGAAGTCGACGGCGGCGTCACCGTCGAGGAATCGCTCATCGAAGTAGAGCTGGTAGATGAGGCCGGAGCAGCCGCCGGGCTGCACGGCGACGCGCAGCCGGAGGTCGTCTCGACCCTCCTGGTTCAGCAGGCTCTTGACCTTGGAGGCGGCTGCATCAGAGAGCAGCACGCCGTGGGCGGTGCCGGTCGTCGTGGTGTCGGTCATGATGCTCCTTCATGCTGCGAGCGGTGAATGGAAGGGAAGTCAACCACGATCTTAGCGCTCCCCCGCCGCGAGATCGCCGGGTTCGCTCGTCGGTGAGGCGGTCGTATCGCGCTCGTTGACGCGAGCCAGCAGCAGGGCCTCGGCCAGCACCGACTTGCGGAAGACCTCCAGGTGCAGCGACTCGTTGGGGCTGTGCGCGCGCGAATCGGGGTCCTCGACTCCCGTCACGAGGATCTGCGCCTGCGGGAAGACCCGCACGAGGTCGGCGATGAACGGAATGGATCCGCCGATTCCGGCCTCCACGGCTGGGACGCCCCACGCATCCGCCATCGCCTGCTTGGCGGCGGGCACCGCCCACCCCCCGGTGTCGACGCGGAACGGGTTGCCCATCTCGAACTCGCTCAGTTCGTACTGCGCACCGAAGGGGATGTGCTCGGCGATGTGCGCCTCGAGCACGGCACGTGCCTCCTCATCGGTCTGGCCCGGCGCGACGCGAACGCTCACGCGTGCCGAGACCGAGGGCAGCAGGGTGTTGGAGGCGTTGCCGACACTCGGGGCGTCGATGCCGGTGACGGTGATCGCGGGCTGCGACCACAGACGGCTGAGGATGCTGCCGTGACCGATCGGTGCGACCTGGTCCAGCAGCCCGGTCTCCGCCCGCAGCTGGGTCTCGTCGTAGGGCGGCGTGTCGGACTCGGCGCCCGTGAGGCCGGCGACCGCGACGGAGCCGTCAGCGCCGTGGAAACTCGCGAGCAGGCGCGTGAGGGCGAGCATCGCGTCGGGCACGGCGCCTCCGTACATTCCCGAGTGCACGGCATGGTCCAGAGTGCGCACGGTGAGCCGGAAGGCGACAGCCCCGCGCAGAGTCACGGTGAGAGCCGGCGTCTGCACGTCCCAGTTGCTCGAGTCCGCCACGATGATGACGTCGGCGGCCAGCGCGTCGCGGTTCTGCTCGAGGAAGTTGGCGAACGAGAGCGAGCCGGCCTCCTCCTCCCCCTCGATGAAGACGGCGAGGCCGAGATCGAAGTCGGGCCCGAACGCCTCGCTCAACGCCCGGACGGAGGCGACGTGCGCCATGATGCCGGCCTTGTCGTCGGCGGCGCCACGACCGTAGAGCCGCTCACCCCGCACGGTCGGCTCGTAGGGGGCGCTCTCCCAGCCGGCGTCCTCCCCGGGCGGCTGCACGTCGTGGTGGGCATACAGCAGCACGGTCGGCCGGCCGTTGCGCGCCGCGCGGGTGGCGAGCACCGCCGGGTTGCCGAGGCGCGAGCCGTCTTCAACGGGAGCCTGGCGCAGCTCGACGGATTCGAACACCCCGGTCTCGCGGAACAGTTCGGCCACTGCAGCGGCCGAATCATGCACATGCGCCTGGTCGAAGGCCGGCCAGGACACGGACGGGATGCGCACGAGATGGGTGAGGTCGGCGATGGTGGCCGGGAAACCGTCGGCGATGGCCTGCCTCACGGCCTCCTCCCGGTCGTGGTCCGTACGTTCGAGATCAGGGGAATTCGCATCCGTCATGCGGGTAATCTTAAGGCTGAACCGATCCCAAGGATTTGATGTGGCCAAGCAGACCGCGCCCGACGGCGCCAACCCCGTGATCGAGACCGCCGAGGAGACCGTGGCTCGACTCAAGGCCGGGAAGGGCGCGCCGACTCCGTCGCGCAAGCAGCAGGAGGCAGCCCGCAAGCGCCCCCTCGTTCCGGGTGACCGCAAGGAGGCCGCCCGTGCCGCCCGTGCGCAGGCGGCGACCGCCCGCGAGAAGGCCCGGCTGGGAATGGCGGCCGGCGACGAGCGCTACCTCCCCGCGCGCGACCGCGGTCCGCAGAAGCGCTTCGTGCGCGACTACGTCGATGCGCGCTGGAGTGTCGGCGAGGCGCTGCTGCCGGTGATGTTCCTCGTGATCGTGCTGACGTTCATTCCGAACTACACCGTTCAGTCCGTCGGCATCCTCGCGCTGTGGGGCTTCTTCCTCGTCGCCGTCGTCGACTCCTTCGTTCTCGGACTCACGCTGCGACGCAAGCTCGCGGCGAAGTTCGGCGCGGACCGCGTCGAGAAGGTGCGCTGGTACGCGGCCATGCGGGCTCTGCAGCTGCGCCCGATCCGGTTGCCGAAGCCGCAGGTCAAGCGCGGTCAGTACCCGGCGTAGCCGCCGAGGCGGATGCACGGCACCCGCGTCTCCTCGTCGGTCAGCGATCCGTGCTGGCCGATCATCGAGCGGGAGGACTGGTTCTTCTCGCGGGAGTCGTAGTAGGCGATGCCGGCACGCGCCGCGATGATGACGTCGCCGATGCGCGGCAGCACATCGGGCGCCACCGTGCCGAACAGGCCCTCGCGCACCGCCTCCGCACGCGTCATGACCCAGCTGCGGTGCCCCTCGACCCCACGCCAGGCCTCGGCGAGCCGGTCGGCGGATGCGCCCGGCTCGAGGTAGAGGTAGAGGCAGCGCGGGTCTCCCCCGACATGCCGCACGCCGTCCACGAGTTCCGGCACCGTGTCGAAGAGCACCTGTTTGGCCTCCGGCACGTCGATGACGCCGTGGTCCGCCGTCAGCACGACCCCGGTCGAGGGAGGAAGGCCGGCGTCGAAGCGCGCGATCTCCGCATCGAGAGCCTCCAGTTCGCTCGTCCACTTCGCACCCTGCCAGCCCCGCGCGTGGGCGGCCATGTCGAGTTCGGGAACGTAGAGGTAGATGAGTGCTCGGGGCGTCTCGTCCAGGAGCGCCCGCGCCGTGTCGAAGCGCGCGGAGACCGAGTCGGCCCCGCGGTACTCCGCTCCCCGCAGCAGGGCGTGCGTGAGGCCGGAGTCCGCGTACCGGTTCGGGCCGACGGCGAAGGCAGGCACTCCCGCATTCCTGGCGCGTTCGAAGACGGTCGGGAGGGGCTGCCAGGTCTCCGGCTGCATCTGCTCGTCCCAGCCGCTGAGCTGGTTGACGAGGCGATCGTGCTCGGCGTCGAGCACCCGGTAGCCCACGAGGCCGTGGCTGCCGGCATCCGCGCCCGTGCAGAAGGAGCCGAGCCCGACGGCGGTCGTGGCCGGGAAGACGCCGTGCACGACGGAGCGCTTGGTGAGCCGGGAGGAGAGGTGCCGCGCGTGACCGGAGGCGGAGCGCAGGTTGGCCACGCCGAGCCCGTCGACGAGCACGGCGACGGCGTGCGAGAGCGGCGGCAGCCCGAGGGGATTCGACTCGCCCCGCACGCTCGCGAGGCAACTGGCCAACACGTCGGCAAGGCGGCCGGTGCCGGCTGGGGCGACAGGTACCATGGGCATCGCGCTCAGTCTCGCACAGCCAGAGCGCCACAGCCCGGCATCCCCTCAGCGCCCGGCGCGTGCGGCCCTGAACGAGAAACAACGGATGACGCCCCAGAACTCCACGCCCGAGCACGAGATCGCCGAACGCATCGAAGACGTCGATGTCGCAGCCGAGATGCAGGGGTCGTTTCTGGAGTACGCCTACTCCGTGATCTATTCGCGCGCGCTGCCCGACGCCCGCGACGGCCTCAAGCCGGTGCAGCGCCGCATCCTCTACGGCATGAGTGAGATGGGCCTGCGCCCTGATCGCGGGCACGTGAAGAGCTCCCGCGTCGTCGGCGAGGTCATGGGCAAGTACCACCCGCACGGCGACACGGCCATCTACGACGCCCTCGTGCGCATGGCCCAGGCCTTCACCCTGCGCCTGCCGCTCGTCGACGGCCACGGCAACTTCGGCTCCCTCGATGACGGCCCCGCCGCACCGCGGTACACCGAGGCGCGCCTGGCCGCCGCTGCGATGACGATGACCGAGGGCCTGGACGAGGACGTCGTGGACTTCGTGCCCAACTACGACAACTCGGCCGACCAGCCCGACGTGCTGCCGGCCGCGTACCCGAACCTGCTCGTCAACGGGGCCAGCGGCATCGCGGTGGGCATGGCGACGAACATGGCGCCGCACAACCTCATCGAGGTCATCGGCGCCGCCCGGCACCTGCTCGAGAACCCGGATGCCGGACTCGACGACCTGATGGAGTTCGTGCCCGGGCCCGACCTTCCCAGTGGCGGCACCATCATGGGCCTGTCCGGCATCCGCGACGCCTACGCGAGCGGGCGCGGCAGCTTCAAGACCCGGGCCAAGGTGCGGGTCGAGCAGATCACCGCCCGCAAGAGCGGACTCGTCGTGACGGAGCTGCCGTATCTCGTCGGCCCCGAGAAGGTCATCGAGAAGATCAAGGACGGCGTCAACGCCAAGAAGATCAGCGGCATCTCCGATGTCACCGACCTCACGGACCGCACCAACGGCCTGCGACTCGTCATCGGCATCAAGACGGGTTTCAGCCCCGAGGCCGTGCTCGAGCAGCTCTACCGGCTGACGCCGCTGGAGGACTCGTTCAACATCAACAACGTCGCCCTCGTCGACGGCGGCCCCCGCACCCTGGGGCTCCGCGACCTGCTGCTCGTGTACGTGGAGCACCGCGTCGCGGTCGTCACCCGCCGATCGCGTTTCCGCCTGGCCCGGCGCCAGGAACGGCTGCACCTCGTCGAGGGCCTTCTCGTGGCCATCCTCGACATCGACGAGGTCATCCAGGTCATCCGCACGAGCGACGAGGCCGAGCAGGCGCGGGCCCGCCTCATGACGGTGTTCGACCTCAGCCAGCTGCAGGCCGAGTACATTCTCGAACTGCGGCTGCGCCGCCTGACCAAGTTCTCCCGTATCGAGCTGGAGGCCGAGCGCGACAAGCTGCGCACCGAGATCGCCGAGCTCGAGGCGCTCCTGCAGAGCGAGCGCCGCATCCGCGCCCTCGTGAGCGACGAGCTCGCCGAGATCGCGGAGCGCTTCGGAACGCCGCGGCGCACCCTGCTGACCGAGGCCAAGCCGAGCATCGCCGGAACGACGTCGCGTCGCGCGGCCGCCGTGCTCGAAGTCGCGGATGCCGCCTGCCGGGTCGTGCTGAGCGCGACGGGACGCATCGCCCGGGTCGATCTGACCGAACGGGACGAGTCGGCGGCGCCCCCCGTGCGTGCGCGCCGGCGCAGCAAGCACGATGCGCTGCTCTCGGTGCTCGAGACCACGAGCCGCACGCAGATCGGTGCCGTCACCAACCGCGGCCGCCTCATCCGCTTCTCCCCCGTCGACCTTCCCGTCCTGCCCGAGACCTCGGTGCAGCTCGGAGCCGGAGTGCGGGTGGCCGACTACCTCGCGCTCACCGATCGCTCGGAACGCGTGCTCGCGATCGTCTCGCTCACCAGCGAGGACCCGATCGTCGTCGGCACCCGCCAGGGCGTCGTGAAGCGCGTGGCGGCCGCGAGCCACCCCAACCGGCCCGACTTCGAGATCATCAGCCTGAAGCCCGGAGACGAGGTCGTCGGGGCGGCCCAGGCAGAGGACTCCGCAGAACTCGTCTTCGTGACGACGGATGCGCAGCTGTTGCGTTTCGCGGCAGCATCCGTGCGCCCGCAGGGTGCGGCCGCCGGCGGCATGGCGGGCATCAATCTCGCCTCGGGCGCCTCCGTGATCGCCTTCGCGGTCGTTCCCGCGCAGCAGAGCGAGGACACCGTGGTCGTCAGCATCGCGACGGGGAACGCCACCCTGCCCGGCACCGACCCCGGTTCGGGCAAGGTGAGCGCTTTCGCCGAGTTCCCCGCGAAGGGCAGGGCGACCGGCGGAGTGCGCGCGCAGCGGTTGCTCAAGGGAGAGGACGCCCTCGCGCTGGCGTGGGTGGGCCCGGGTCCGGCACTCGCGGTCGGCACCGATGGCGCGGCCCGCACGCTGCCCGACGCACTGGCCAAGCGGGACGCCTCGGGCACGCCGCTGGACGCCGTTGTGGGAGCCGTCGGGTTCGGCCTGTCCTGAGCGTCTGTCCTGAGCGTGGCCCGAGGGTCGGATCCAGCCTGTCTCAGGCGTCGATGCGGTCCCGCGAGAGCCGGTCGGAGCTGTCGATGATGAACTCCTTGCGGGGAGCCACGTCGTTGCCCATGAGCAGCTCGAACACGCGCCCGGCGTTCTCGGCGTCGGCGAGGTTCACGCGGCGCAGGGTGCGGTGCCTGCGGTCCATGGTCGTCGTCGCGAGCTGGTCGGCATCCATCTCCCCCAGGCCCTTGTAACGCTGGATCGGGTCCTGGTAGCGCTTGTTCTGCTTCTTCAGGGTCGCGAGCACGCCCTGCAGCTCGGCCTCGGAGTACGTGTAGATCGTCTCGTTCGGCTTGGAGCCGGGGTTCATGACGACCACGCGGTGCAGGGGCGGCACCGCGGCGAACACCCGGCCCTCGTCGATCATGGGCCGCATGTAGCGGAAGAACAGCGTGAGCAGCAGGGTGCGGATGTGTGCCCCATCGACATCGGCGTCGCTCATGATGATCACCTTGCCGTAGCGGGCGACCGAGAGGTCGAAGCTGCGGCCCGAGCCGGCGCCGATCACCTGGATGATCGACGCGCACTCGGTGTTCGAGAGCATGTCGGAGACGGATGCCTTCTGCACGTTCAGGATCTTGCCGCGGATGGGAAGCAGCGCCTGGTGCTCGCTGTCGCGGGCGAGTTTCGCGGTGCCGAGCGCGGAGTCGCCCTCGACGATGAAGAGCTCGCTCTGGCTCACGTCGCTCGAGCGGCAGTCCACGAGCTTCGCCGGCAGGGAGGAGTTCTCCAGCGCGTTCTTGCGCCGCTGGGTCTCCTTGTGGGCGCGCGCCGAGATCCGCGACTTCATCTCGGCCACGACCTTGTCGAGCAGCAGGGACGCGGAGGCCTTGTCGTCGCGCTTCGTCGAGGAGAACCGCTCTGCGAGGGCGGTACCCACCACGTTGGCGACGATGGCGCGCACCGCGGGGGTGCCGAGCACCTCCTTGGTCTGGCCCTCGAACTGCGGCTCGGGCAGGCGCACCGTCAGCACGGCGGTGAGGCCGGCCATCACGTCGTCCTTCTCGAGCTTGTCGGTGCCGACCTTGAGCCGGCGCGCGTTCAGCTCGACCTGCTGGCGCAGGAACTTGAGCATTCCCGCGTCGAAGCCGGCCTGGTGCGAGCCGCCCTTGGGCGTCGCGATGATGTTCACGAAGCTGCGCATGACGGTGTCATAGCCGGTGCCCCAGCGCAGGGCGATGTCGACCGTGCATTCGCGGGCGAGTTCGGTGGGCACCATGGCGCCGTTCTCGTTGAGCACGGGAACGGTCTCGGTGAAGGTGCCGGTGCCGCTCAAGCGCCACGTCTCCGTCAACGGCGAGTCGGGGGCCAGGTGCTCGACGAACTCCGAGATGCCGCCGTCGAAGCGGAACTCATCGCTGTGCGGCTCGAAGCCGCGCTCATCCGTCACCGTGATGCCGAGGCCAGGCACGAGGAACGCGGTCTGCCGCGCACGGCTCAGCAGCTCCTCGGTCTGGAAGTCGGCGCCCTTGGTGAAGATCTGACGGTCGGCCCAGTACCGCACACGGGTTCCCGTGCGGGTCTTGGGAACCTTGCCCACCACGCGCAGCTGGCTGCCCTGCTCGAACGGCGAGAACGGCGCGTCGGGGCTCGGGTCGGCGCCGTCGGCGAAGATGCCGGGCTCTCCGCGGCGGAACGACATCGCCCAGGTCTTGCCGTCGCGGTCGACCTCGACGTCGAGCCGCTCGGAGAGCGCGTTGACGACGGAGGCGCCGACGCCATGCAGTCCGCCGGACGCTGCGTACGATCCCGAACCGAACTTGCCGCCGGCGTGCAGTTTCGTGAAGACCACCTCGACCCCGCTGAGCCCCGTCTTCGGTTCGATGTCGACGGGGATGCCGCGGGCCACGTCGCGCACCTCGACACTGCCGTCGCGGTGCAGCACGACGTCGATGGAGTCGCCGTCACCGCCGAGCGCCTCGTCGACGGCGTTGTCGATGATCTCCCAGAGGCAGTGCATGAGTCCCCGCGAATCGGTCGAGCCGATGTACATTCCGGGCCGCTTGCGCACCGCTTCGAGGCCTTCGAGAACCGAGAGGTGCCTGGCCGAGTAGTCGCTGCTCACGTCGGTCAAGCCTAGTTCGGGCTCCTCCCCCTGCCCGACGGGACACCCCTCGCCAGGTCACGATTGGTACGCGCACAGCGAAATACCAGGCACCGCTGCGGGAAACGGGCTGCGGGCGTGTTCAAATGGATGCACACAGGATGTCAGGTCGATACGAAGGAGGGTCAGTCCAGATGTCACAGATCACCACCCCGAACGGTGCCGTCGACGAGGCCGTGACGACCCAGCCGCTGACCGCTCTCGACCGCTGCGATGCCTGCGGTGCGCAGGCCTACATCCGCGTCGTCGTCTCCAGCGGAGAACTGCTGTTCTGCGCGCACCACGGCCGCAAGCACCAGGAGAAGCTCTCCCAGATCGCCCACAGCTGGCACGACGAGTCCGCTCGCCTGCTCGAGAGCTGAGCGACTCCCCTCGTCTAACCAGAACAGGCCCCGCATGCGCGGGGCCTGTTCGCGTTGCGGCAGCCGTTCGCGGTGCGCGGTCAGTCCAGGGGCAGGTCGAGCTTGCGCAGCACGTGATTGCGGGCGGCGCGGGCGTAGTCGTCGACGATGACGGCGTGCTCGCCCCGCACGTACGCCTGACCTGCGCGGGCGTACATCGCAGTCAGCAGGTGGTCGGCGAGGTGGGGATTCAGGGCGAGCACCGGACCGTGCAGGTGAGTGCCGATGGCGTCGCCCATCGTCACGCCCTCCTGGCCGGAGTCCTTGCCGTTTCCGGAGCCGTGCACGATGCGTCCCAGCGGCGAGCCCTCGGCGGCGACGTAGTCGCGGGCGTGGTTCTCGAAGCCGACGAGGCGACCGTAGCGCGAGGAGAGCACGATGTCGTCGGTCACCCTGCCCTCACGCGCGATCACACGCCCCGGCAGCAGGCCGATGCCCTCGCTGACCGTGCCGTCGCCGTGCTCGATTCCCCAGCTGAGCAACTCCCAGCCGAGCCCGACGGCGAGGATGGGAACACCCTCCGTCGCCCAGGTGCGCAGCAGGTTCGCCAGGTCCAGCAGCAGCGTGCGCACGGTGGGGATGGCCGAGTCCGAGCCCGATCCGATCACCACGGCGTCCACGCGCTGCGGCATGTCTGCCGCCGTCTCGACGACGGCGACCCTGGCCGTCTGCCCCGACCAGCGGATGCGGGCGGCCAGCACGTCGGCGTTCTGCGCATCGCCATTGGTGTCCAGCAGGCTCGGGGCGATGACGGCGATCGTGAAGTCGGTCGTGGCGGGGACGGCGCTCATGCCTCGTCTCCTTCGGCATCGAGGCCGAGGTGCGTGCGAGTGCGGCGCATGGAGTCGGCGGAGAAGACGATGGTCTTGGCGCCATCGGTCGGCAGGGCGAGGAAGTCATCGATCGCCCGGGCGAGGTTGGGTTCGATGCGCTCGACCTGCACGCCGTCGTACGCGAGCTGCAGGGCGATGGCGTAGGCCTTGGACCCGCTCACCATCGCCACGCGGCGCAGTCGCGACGTGTCGACCGGCCAGAGGTAGGACGGATCGCGCACGTCGGAGCCCACGGCGACCATGATCGCCCCGCCGTCGGGATCGATGGTGTCGACGTTCAGCTGGAAGCTCGCGGGATTCTGCACGAGCACGAATTCCACGCTCTGGCCGCGCACCTCGACGACCTCTCCACGTCCGAAGACGGGCGGGAGCGCTCCGATGGCCTCACAGGCCTTGTCGATGTCGAAGGCCGTGCCGAGAACGGCACTCGCCGTGGCGAGTGCCGCCGCGGCATCCGTCGCGTAGTGCACGCCGCGGGCAGGCAGTCCGAGCACGTGGGCCGTGCCGTCGATGCTCAGCTCCGCGCGCCGGCCGTGCACGCCGACGACGATCACGCCCTCCTCGATGCGGCTCGGCGTCAGCGCCGCGTTCCCCAGCCCGTGGGGTGCGGACTCCAGGACGGCCTCGGAGACGCCGAACAGGCGCACGTGCGCGGATGCGCCGGCCTCCTCGACCGCACGGAGCGCGTAGGCGTCGTCGCCGTTGACGACGACGGTCTCGCTCGCGCGCGCGGCGATGCGGCCGAGCATCCCGGCCACCATTTCGGAGTCGTGGAAGCGGTCGATCTGATCGACCATCACGTTCGTGATGGCAACGACTCGCGGGCGCAGGGCCGGCGCGATGCGCGCACCGTGACCCTCGTCCATCTCGAGCACGCCGATGTCACCGGGGATGCGGCCGGTGAGTGATGCCTGCTCGAGCAGGGCGGAGGTGAGGCCCTGGGCGATGTTGGCCGTCGACGGATTGGTGAACACCGAGCGCCCGTGCGCCCGCAGCACGGCGACGAGCATCTTCGTGGTCGTGGACTTGCCGCTGGATCCCGACACGATCACGAGGCCCTGGGGGAAGGAGTTCAGTGCCTGAGCCAGGTAGCCGGGGGCGAGGCGGTTGACGACGAGACCGGGAACGGCCGAGCCCCCGCCCGGCTTGCGCAGCCGTGCGAGCACCCGGACGGATCGACCGACGAGGATCGCCGGGGCATACCGCATCCGGCGCTCTTTACTCGAGGTAGTCGCGCAGCGACTGCGACCGCGACGGGTGGCGCAGCTTGGCCATCGTCTTCGACTCGATCTGGCGGATGCGCTCGCGGGTGACCCCGAACGTGTCGCCGATCTGGTCGAGGGTCTTGGGCATGCCGTCACCGAGTCCGAAGCGCATGCGGATGACGCCCGCCTCGCGCTCGGAGAGCGAGTCGAGCAGGCTCTCGAGCTGCTTCTGCAGCATCGTGAAGCCCACGGCATCCGCGGGGACCACGGCCTCGGTGTCTTCGATGAGGTCGCCGAACTCGCTGTCGCCGTCCTCACCGAGAGGAGTGTGCAGCGAGATGGGCTCGCGACCGTACTTCTGGACCTCGACGACCTTCTCGGGGGTCATGTCCAGTTCGCGGCTGAGCTCTTCGGGCGTGGGCTCACGACCGAGGTCCTGCAGCATCTGGCGCTGCACGCGCGCGAGCTTGTTGATGACCTCGACCATGTGCACCGGGATGCGGATGGTGCGGGCCTGGTCGGCCATGGCGCGCGTGATGGCCTGGCGGATCCACCAGGTGGCGTAGGTGGAGAACTTGAAGCCCTTGGTGTAGTCGAACTTCTCGACCGCACGGATGAGGCCCAGGTTGCCCTCCTGGATGAGGTCGAGGAACTGCATGCCGCGACCGGTGTAGCGCTTGGCGAGCGAGACGACCAGGCGCAGGTTGGCGCCCAGCAGGTGGCTCTTGGCGCGCGCGCCGTCCTTCGCGACCCACTGAAGCTCGCGGCCGAGCTGCGACTTCTTCTCGACGTCGCTCATGTGGCTGAGCTTCTCTTCGGCGAACAGTCCCGCCTCGATGCGCATCGCGAGCTCGACCTCTTCGGCCGCGTTCAGAAGCGCGACCTTTCCGATCTGCTTCAGGTAGTCCTTGACCGGGTCGGCCGTCGCACCCGTGATCTGCGCGGAGTAGACGGGCACGTCGTCTTCGTCATCGACGAGCGAGAGCCGAAGGGCTCCGGTCGGAAGCGGCTCGGCTACGGCGGGAGCCTTGGTCTCCTCCTCGTCGTCGAAGTCATCCGCCGGGGCCTTCGGTGCGGCCTCGGGGGTCTCCTCTTCGCTCTCCTCGACCTCGGCGACGACGTCGACCTCGACGGCGTCGAGCTCTTCCTCGTCGATCTGGTCCTCGGCGTCGGCGTCATCGCCGGCCGCCTTGGTCCGAGCCTTGGCAGGCTTCTTGGCAGCGGGGGCGGCAGCGACCCCGGCCTTCTTCGCGGCAGGCTTCTTGGCAGCGGGCGCCTTCTTGGCGGCCGGCGCGGCGGTCTCGCCCGCGGTGGTCGTGCGGGTCGACGCGGCCTCGGTCTCTTCGGCGAGGCTCGCCGTTGCGGACTTCGTGGTGGGCATTCGAGCACCTCTCACAGAGGAGGACCGAGAAGCCGATCCCCCGGACGATACGGCGCCGGGCGTCACCCTCTGGCCGAGTCGTCAATGGACATTACTAAGACCCATGTCAAGTCCGATGTTTCTCCAGCCGCGATGCGCCGGAGCGAATCGGTGGGTGGCAAACGGACGTGAACGGGTCCTCTTGACAAATTATTGCATGGATCACTAGCGCGCCCTCGTCGCGCGCCTGCGCCATGCCCTGACCAATGCAACCCAGATGGGGGCCACCTGTATTCCCTCGTCGGCGTAGAGCTTGCGTCGAGTGCGGCGACGGGCGTGCAGCAGGAACAGCACGCCGGCGCCGACCACCACGAACTCCACGAGGAAGGCGATCCGGAACGAGGCGAGCGAGTAGAGCGCACTCGCCACACCGGCGGCGATGCGCACCTGGTCCTGGAGGTCGAGGAGCACTCCGATGAGGAAGATCATGATGAAGCTCGCGAGGAACCCGCCCACGTTCACGACGCCGTTTGCCGCTCCGAGGCTGCGCTGGGGGTTGAAGGTGCGGGCGAAGTCGAATCCGATCAGGGAGCCCGGCCCGCCGACCCCCATCACGACGATGAGGAGGGCCACCAGCCACAGCGGCGGCGCGCCCGGCCACGCCAGCACGAGCACCCACATGAGCCCCATCGCGACCACGATCGCGAGCACGAGGCTCGACCGACGGAACGGGAATCGCGCCGACAGCAGCCCGAGCACGGGTCCCGCGACGAGACCGGCTCCGACAAGCAGCAGGAGCAGGTCGGCGGCGAGCTGCTGTTCATAGCCCAGGCCGAAGACGAGGAACGGGTATCCCCAGAACAGGCTGAAGACCGTTCCCGGGGACTGCGAGACGAAGTGCGACCAGAATCCCAGTTGCGTTCCCGGCCGACGGAAGGCCTCGCGCAGTTGGTGCACCGCTTCGCCGAGGTGCGAGACGCGGTGCGTGTCCGGATCCCCCGCCGGACGGTCACGGATGACGGCCGCACCCAACAGCAGGGCGAGCAGGCCGAGCGAGGCGGCCGAGAGGAAGGCCGGGGTCCAGCCGGCGCTGCGCAGGATGAACGCGAACGGCAACGCGGAGAGCACCTGCCCGAGCGCGCCGACGTTGCCCGACCACTGGGAGAGCTGCGGCACGAGCCGTCCGCTGAACCACGAGCTGACCAGCCGGATGAGGGAGACGAACACCGTCGCATCCCCGAGCCCGACGAGGATGCGGCCGAGCACGGCCAGTCCGATGGTGTCGGCGAATCCGACGGCCACCTGGCCGGCGATCATGATGGCGGTGCCCGTGAGCATGAGCACCCGCGGCCCGAAGCGGTCGATGAGCACGCCGACGGGAATCTGCATCGCGGCATAGACGGCGATCTGCACGACCGCGAGCGTCGAGAGGGTTGCCGCGGCCACGTCGAAACGGTCGGCGGCGGCTACGCCGGCTACCCCGAGGCTGGAGCGCTGCAGTACCGCCGTGAGGTAGAGGAACGCTCCGACTCCGAAGACGAACCACGATCGTCGGGAGTTCACCTCTCCGAGTCTACGGGCCGGCCCGCGAAGGCCCGAGGCTCAGCGGCCGAGGGGTGGCTCGTCGTCGCGGTGCCGTCGGAAGGCGAGGAACTTCTCCAGCTCAGCCGCGATCTCATCGGCGCTCGGCACCTCGCCGTCGACGTCGGTCAACGGGGAGCGCAGCGACGTTCCCTCCATATAGCTGTCGTGGCGCTCCTCGAGCGCGTCGACGAGCTTGGCGAGCTCGCCGTTCTCGGCGACCTGCTCGTCGATGCGGCCGAGGAAGTCGCGGCCCTGCTCACGCAGGCTGTCCGTCGGGAAGATGAGCCCGGTGGCCGCGCTGATGCTCTCCAGTGCGGCGATCGCCGCGGCGGGATACTCCGTATCGGCGAGGTAGTGCGGAATGAGCAGCACGAATCCGGAAACGGGATGACCGCGTTCCTGAAGGCGGAACTCGACGAGGTGCATCGCCGTAGAGGGCACCTGCGTGCGCGGCTTCCACACCGACATCGCCTCGACGAGGTCGTCGCGGTTTCCGCTGACCGTGACGCCGATCGCACGGGTGTGGGGAACGGGCATGGGAATGGCGTGCACCCACGTCACGGCCTGCACCCGGAACTCCCGGATGATGTCGAGCACGGCCGCACTGAACCGATTCCACTGGAAGTCGGGTTCGAATCCCGTCAGCAGCAGGAAGGGCTGGCCGAGCTCGTCGGAGGCCAGCGACAGCCGCAGCCGGGCAGGCTGGTAGTCGCTGAGGTGGTCCTCGTCGAAGGTGATCAGCGGACGACGAGCGCGGTAGTCCAGCAGGATGTCGGGGTCGAACTCGGCGACGGGCGTGGAGTGCAGCGTGTCGAGCAGGTAGTTCGTGAACTGCGAGACCGCGTTGCCCGCATCCGCGAACCCGGTCAGGCCGGCGACGAGGTGCAGTCCCTCAGGGACGGAACCGGCGTCGAGGCTCAACTCGTAGAGGCCGCGGGGATCGAGCATGCAACCAATGCTACGACCGCGGGCATGCGCTGCCGGGTTGCCGCAGGGCCCGCGGAGGATGCCCACAGCGAACACCTAACATCGATGCATGGCCTCTCCCGAACTGACCCTCACCACAGACTCCCCTCTCACGCAGCCCGTCGACATCGTCGTCGTCGGGGCGCGCAAGAGCCCGGACGGACCGGTCCTCGTGGCGCACGAGGCGTACGCCGACCTCGTGGCGGCGCTCTCCCCCGTCGCGGTCACCGGAGCTCGGGACCAGCTCGTGCGGGTCGTCGACACCGTGGGCAGCGCGACGGCGATCGCGATCATCGGCCTCGGAGAGAGCGTCGACGCCGCATCCCTGCGCGCGGCCGCCGGTTCCGCGGCGCGGCAGCTCACCGGCCTCGACAGCATCGCGTTCGCCTTCGGTCGCGACGAGTCAGAGGAAGTGCTCGCCATCGCCGAGGGCGCGCTGCTCGGCGCCTACAGCTTCACCGAGTTCCGCGGCGTCTCGCAACGACCCGCATCGCGCCGGGCGGGTGCGCTCACCGTTCACGCTTCGTCCGAGCCCGCGTCTGAGGACCTCGAGCGCGTGCGGGCGACCGCGGCTGCGGTTCGGCTGGTGCGGGACCTCGTCAACACGCCGGCTGCAGAGCTCTACCCGCAGAGCTTCGCGGAGCAGGCCCGTGCACTCGCCGGCGAACTCGGGGTCTCCGTGACGGAATGGGACGAGAACGCCCTCGCCGACGAGGGCTTCGGCGGCATCCTCGGCGTCGGAAAGGGCTCGGAACGCCAGCCCCGCCTGGTCAAGCTCGAGTACGCTCCGGCGCAGGCGGCGCAGCACCTCGCCCTCGTCGGTAAGGGCATCACGTTCGACACGGGCGGCCTGTCACTGAAGCCGATGGTCGGAATGATCGGGATGAAGTCCGACATGGCCGGTGCAGCAGTCTGCCTGGCCGTCACCCTCGCGGCCGCACGCCTGTCGCTGCCGGTGCGCATCACCGCCTGGCTCTGCCTCGCCGAGAACATGCCGTCCGGATCGGCGATGCGCCCCAACGACGTGCTGCGGATGCGCGGCGGGCGCACGGTCGAGGTCGTCAACACGGATGCGGAGGGGCGGCTCGTGCTCGGCGACGGACTGGCGGCGGCATCCGAGGAGCAGCCCGATGCCATCATCGACGTCGCGACGCTCACCGGCGCGCAGGTGGTCGCGCTCGGCCACCGCTATTCCGCCGTGATGGGTGATGACGCGCTCGTGCAGCGTGTGCTCGGCGCCGCCTCCGAGGTGGCGGAGCCCTTCTGGCCGATGCCTCTTCCCGATGAGCTGCTCCCCCGACTGGACTCCGACGTCGCCGACCTGAAGAACGCCACCCCGGGAGACACCGCAGCCGGCATGCTGCTGGCCGGCGTGTTCCTGCGCGAGTTCGTCGGCACCCGGGCCGACGGTACCGCCATCCCCTGGGCGCACCTGGACATCGCGGGCTCCGCGCTGCTCGACGGCAAGCCGTACGGCCACCTCGGCGCCGGCGCGACGGGGGTCGCCGTGCGCACCGTGCTGCGGCTGGCCGAGTCGGCCGGAGCGCAGTAGTAGGGTCGTATGGGCAAGAATCGCTTGCCTTCCGCCCGCCTCGCCCTCACATCCTGAGGTTCGAGGCCGTGCGCATCTATGTCCTGGACACAGGTCTCGAAACCAAGGGAGTTGCTGGGTGTCGGAGCAGACGTTTGACATTGTCGTTCTCGGCGGAGGAAGCGGAGGCTACGCAGTCGCGCTGCGAGCAGTCCAGCTCGGGTTCTCCGTCGCACTGATCGAGAAGGACAAGGTCGGCGGCACCTGCCTGCACCGCGGCTGCATTCCCACGAAGGCGCTGCTGCACTCCGCGGAGGTCGCCGACTACACCCGGGAATCGGCCAAGTACGGCGTGAAGGCCGTGCTCGAGGGCATCGACATGGCGGCCGTCACGGCCTACCGCCAGGGCATCGTCGACAGCAAGTACAAGGGACTGCAGGGCCTGATCAAGGCGCGCGGCATCACCACGATCATCGGCGAGGGCCGGCTCACGTCGCCCACGACCGTCCAGGTCGGCGATGAGGTCGTCACGGGCAAGAACATCGTGCTGGCGACCGGCTCCTACTCGCGCACCCTGCCGGGCCTGGAGATCGGCGGCCGCGTGATCACGAGCGAGCAGGCGCTCGAGCTCGACTTCGTGCCGAAGAAGGTCGCGATCCTCGGCGGCGGCGTCATCGGTGTCGAGTTCGCGAGCGTGTGGAAGTCCTACGGCGCCGACGTCACCGTCATCGAGGCGCTCCCGCACCTGGTCCCCAACGAGGACGAGTCGGTCTCCAAGCAGCTCGAGCGGGCCTTCCGCAAGCGCGGCATCAACTTCTCGCTCGGCATCCGCTTCCAGTCGGTGAGCCAGAACGAGGATGGCGTGATCATCACGCTCGAGAACGGCACGCAGTTCGACGCCGACCTGCTTCTGGTGGCCGTCGGCCGCGGTCCCGTCACCGCCGGTCTCGGCTACGAGGAGGTCGGCGTGAAGATCGACCGCGGCTTCGTGATCACCGATGAGCGCCTCGCGACGAGCGTGCCGGGCGTGTACGCGGTCGGCGACATCGTTCCCGGACTGCAGCTGGCGCACCGCGGCTTCCAGCAGGGCATCTTCGTCGCCGAGGAGATCGCCGGCCTCGCCCCGATCATCGTCGAAGACCTGAACATCCCCAAGGTCACGTACTGCGACCCCGAGGTCGCGTCCATCGGCTACAGCGAGGCGAAGGCGAAGGAGAAGTTCGGAGCCGACCAGGTCTCGAGCTACGACTACAACCTCGGCGGCAACGGAAAGAGCCACATCATCGGAACGAGCGGATCGGTCAAGGTCGTGCGCGTCAACGAGGGACCCATCGTCGGCGTGCACATGATCGGCGCGCGCGTGGGCGAGCTGATCGGCGAGGCCCAACTCGCCGTGAACTGGGAGGCGTACCCGGAGGACATCGCTCCGCTCGTGCACGCGCACCCGACGCAGAACGAGGCCCTCGGCGAGGCCTTCCTCATGCTCGCGGGCAAGCCGCTGCATGCCATCTGAGACCGCAAACCGCAATCCGGCCCCGGCCGCAGAGAACGCAATAAGCTACATAACGCGTAGAACGCTTTTGAAGGAGACAATCGCATGAGCGAATCCGTCAGCCTCCCCGCACTCGGTGAGAGTGTGACAGAGGGAACGGTCACCCGCTGGCTCAAGAACGTGGGCGACCGCGTCGAGGTGGACGAGCCCCTGCTCGAGGTATCGACCGACAAGGTCGACACCGAGATCCCCTCGCCGATCGCCGGAGTCATCGAGGCGATCCTGGTGCAGGAGGACGAGACCGTCGAGGTCGGCACCGCCCTCGTCACCATCGGCGACGGATCCGGTGGCGGCGACGCTCCCGCTGAGGCTCCGGCCGAGGCCGCAGCCGAGGCCGAGTCGGCACCCGCGCCCGATGAGGCACCCGCCGAGGTCCCGAGCGTCGACGCTCCGGCCGACGATGAGGCTGCCGCCACTCCCCCGGCTCCGGCCCAGCCCGAGCCCGCCCCCGCCCAGGAGAGCGCTCCGGCCGAGGAGAGCGCTCCCGCCACCCCGGCTCCCGCCGCACCGCAGGCTCCCGCCGCACCGGCCCCGGCAGCCGCTCCTGCTGCTCCCGCTCCCGCCGCACCCGCCCAGGCGGCGCCCGCCGCACCCGCTCCGGAGCAGACCGCTCCTGCTGCTCCCGCTCCGGCGCAGGCTGCCCCCGCTCCGGCCGAGACGGCCGCGCCCGCCGCTCCCGCTGCCGGAGGCTCGCACTCCGCCGGCGGTTACGTCACCCCGATCGTGCGCAAGCTCGCCAACGAGCAGGGCATCGACCTCTCCACGGTCACGGGCACCGGCGTCGGCGGCCGCATCCGCAAGCAGGATGTGCTCGCCGCAGCCAGTGGCAGCGCTGCGGCCCCGGCCGCTCCGGCGCTCGAGGTCTCGCCGCTGCGCGGAACGACCCAGCCGATGACGCGCCTGCGCAAGGTCGTCGCCGAGCGCGCCGTCGCATCCATGCAGCAGACCGCCCAGCTCACCACGGTGGTGAAGGTCGACGTGACACGCATCGCCCAGCTGCGCGATCGCGTGAAGGGCTCGTTCCAGGAGAAGACCGGACAGAAGCTCTCGTTCCTGCCGTTCTTCGCCCTCGCCGCGGTCGAGGCGCTTCAGGCGTACCCCGTGATCAACTCGACCGTCGACGGCGACTCGATCGTCTACCCCGACACCGAGAACCTGGCGATCGCGGTGGACACGGAGCGCGGACTGCTGACCCCGGTCATCCGCGATGCGGCCACCCTCGACATCGCCGGCTTCGCCGCCCAGATCGCGGACCTCGCGGCTCGCACGCGCGACAACAAGCTGAAGCCCGACGAGCTCGCGGCCGGAACGTTCACGCTGACCAACACCGGTTCGCGTGGGGCGCTCTTCGACACCCCCGTCGTGTTCCTTCCGCAGTCGGCGATCCTCGGAACGGGCATCGTGGTCAAGGAGCCCGCCGTGATCAGCTCCGACGGCGTGGACGCCATCGCCCTCCGCTCGATCGTCTACCTCGCGCTCTCGTATGATCACCGCATCATCGACGGCGCGGATGCCGCACGCTACCTCACCGCGGTCAAGAAGCGCCTTGAGAGCGGCGACTTCGAGGGCGACCTCGGCATCTAGCCCTCGGCCGGGAACACATCGCGCAGACGCCAACCGGCCTCGCCCCTCACCACGAGGAGCGAGGCCGGTTGCATGTCCCCCACGGTCATCGCGATCACGGCCGCATCGCCGCTCCGGCTGGCCAGGGCGAGCGTCGCCCCGGGATCCAGTTCCACGGGAACCGCAGCGGCCTCCACCGCGGAGGCATCGGCATCCGCAAGCGGCGACCCGAGCTCGTCGACCTGCAGCAGGCACGCAGGCTCGCCGGTCCGGACGCACGCGGCTCGCGCCTGCAGCAGCGCCTGGGCCGCCGCGACGGGGTCCTCGCCGGCGATGAGCGCGCGGCTCTCGGGTGACGGTCCAGTAGCCTCCTGACTGCGGGAGGGCGCGGAAGAAGCGACCGGGTCGGCAGTCGGAGCGCCGGATGCGGGGCGAGGCGTTCTCGAGGAGGCCCGCTCAGCGGCGGGCAGGAGCGTCAGTGCCGCTGCGACCAGCACCGCGGCGACGGCTCCGCCGATGATGATGGGGGCGAATCGTCGTCGGCGCTCCCCCGATGCGAATGCTCGTACAGCCGAGCCGGGGCGTGCGAGCAGCCGGCGGAACCGGTCTGGCGCTGCAGCCGGTTCAGTGGCCTGCGCCCCGACCTCCGCCAGTGCTCGCCCCCGGAGAGGCGCCGGATCATCGAGCCGGAGGGGCACGACGGCCGCGGGTACCTCCACGCGCACCGGCTCGGCCGGGGCGAGCCCGAAGATGCGGTGCTCGAGCTCGGGCAGCACCGCCGGGAGCGGACGCTGCGCCGCCCTCTCGCGCAGCCACGACGCGAGCCGATCGAGCGCCTCGTCGTCGCCTCCGACCTGTCGCATGAAACCCGCGATGACCTCGTAATCCCTGCGGCGCTGTGCGGTCGCGGTCGTCGTTCCCGCTTGCCTCGAGAGCGACTCGGCGTGGGCGAGCGAGGTGATGACGGGCCGTCCAGCGGCGCTGAAGCGCACCGAAGCCGGCGAGAGCGCGCCCAGGCACCAGCCGGCGTCGTGCAGGGCCGCGACGGCCGCCACGAGCGGCCCGAGCACCGTGACCAGCTCGCCGAGGGAGAGACCCGAGGCGAGCCGTTGCGCGAGGGTCGGCCCGGTGAGAGGGTCGAGCACCAGGCAGATGCGGCCATCGGGAACGCTCGCGACATCGAGCAGCCGGGGAAGGGCCACGCCGGCGACCGTGCCGGCGATCTCGACCTCCGCGTCGACCGCGGAAGTCACCGCTCCCCGGCGGAAGACCTTCAGGGCGACGGTGCGGCCGTCGTGGCCCGCGCCGAGGTAGACGTCGCACCGGGTGCCGCTGCCCATCCGCCGCAAGACGCGGTAGCCGGCGATCGTCTCATCTGACACCACTCCAGCGTGCCCGCGGAGCGGCCGGCCGGGGCGGCAACGGCTCGCAGGGGCAGCGGCCATGGCCCGCGCCGGCGCTGGGGAGGAGAGGATGCGGCCGCGGCGCCGCCTAGACTGTGGCCATGCTCGACTTCGTCGTCGCGGGGCTAAGCGCCAACTCCGTGCCGTACAGCGAGGGTCTCGACCTTCAGCGCGCCGTCCATCGTGATGTCGTCGCGGGAAACCGCCCCGACACCGTCATCCTCCTGGAGCACGACCCCGTCTACACGGCGGGCCGTCGCACCTCCCCCGACGAACGCCCGACCGACGGAACCGCCGTCGTCGACGTCGACCGTGGGGGCAAGATCACCTGGCACGGGCCGGGGCAGCTGATCGGCTATCCGATCGTGCGCCTTCCCGAACCTGTGGACGTCGTCGGCCACGTGCGCAGGCTCGAGCGGATGCTCATCGGGGTGCTCGGCGAGCTCGGCCTGGATTCCACCCAGGTCGACGGCCGGTCGGGCGTCTGGATGCGGCACTCGGGCCGCGACGAGAAGATCGCCGCCATCGGCATCCGCGTCGCCGAGGGCGTCACGATGCACGGCTTCGCACTGAACTGCAGCAACGACCTCGCACCCTACGATCGCATCGTCGCGTGCGGCATCCGTGACGCCGGCATCACGACCATCTCGCGCGAGCTCGGGCGCACCGTGACGCCGAGCGACGTGCTGCCGCTCGTGCAGGACGCCCTCGTGGCGACAGCGACGGTCACGGCATGAGCGCGGCTCCCGAGGGGCGCCGGATGCTGCGCCTCGAGGTGCGCAACGCCGAGACGCCGATCGAACGCAAGCCCGAGTGGATCAAGACGCGTGCGCGCATGGGACCGGAGTACCGCCAGTTGCAGGAGCTCGTGAAGAGCGAGGACCTGCACACCGTCTGCCAGGAGGCGGGCTGCCCCAACATCTTCGAGTGCTGGGAGGATCGCGAGGCGACCTTCCTGATCGGCGGTGCCCAGTGCACCCGGCGCTGCGACTTCTGCCAGATCGACACGGGCAAGCCGGCCGACTACGACACCGACGAGCCGCGTCGCGTCGCGGAATCGGTCGTGCGGATGCGCCTGCGCTACGCCACCGTCACCGGAGTTGCCCGGGACGACCTGCCCGACCAGGGCGCGTGGCTGTACGCCGAGACCATCCGGCAGATCCATTCCGCGGCTCCCGGAACCGGCGTGGAGATCCTCGTTCCCGACTTCTCAGGGGTGCCGGAGCTGCTCGCGCAGGTCTTCTCCGCGCAGCCGGAGGTCTTCGCCCACAACGTCGAGACCGTTCCGCGCATCTTCAAGCGCATCCGGCCCGCCTTCCGTTACGAGCGTTCCCTGGGGGTGCTCGCTGCGGGCAGGCAGGCGGGCCTCATCACGAAGTCCAACCTCATCCTGGGCATGGGCGAGGAGCGTTCCGAGATCAGCCAGGCGCTGCGGGACCTGCACGCCGCCGGCACCGACATCATCACGCTCACGCAGTACCTGCGACCGAGCCCGCGTCACCTGCCGGTCGCCCGCTGGGTGCATCCCGAGGAGTTCGTCGAGCTCGCCCAGGAGGCGCGCGAGATCGGGTTCGCCGGCGTGCTGGCGGGTCCGCTCGTGCGGTCCTCGTACCGAGCCGGGCGGCTGTGGGCGCAGTCGATGACGGCGTTCGGCCGCCCCATCCCGGCGGAGCTGGCGCACCTCGAGGAGGGTGCCGCCGCCTTCGCGCAGGCCGTTTCATGACCCCGTCCGACTCGTCACGTCGATGCCCGTCGACTCGGTATCCTTGAGACCATGGCACGCAGCACCGGAACGTCGTCAACGCCGAAGGAACCAGGCCGTCTGAAGCAGATGTGGCAGGTGTTCCAGATGACCCGCCGCAACGACCCGAACTCGCAGTGGCTGATGCTGCTGGGCTTCCTGGTGCCGGTGCTGGCGGGCATCCTCGTGGGAGTGCTGCTCGGTGACGGCAACGGCTTCACGATCGCGCTGTGGATCATCGCCGGAACCCTCGCCGGCCTGCTGATCGCGCTGATCATCCTGGGCCGCCGGGCGGAACGGGCCGCCTACTCGCAGATCGAGGGCCAGCCCGGAGCCGTCGGAGCCGTGCTGCGCAGCTCCCTTCGCCGCGGCTGGGTCGGCAGCGAGATGCCCGTCTCGGTCAACGGCAAGACGCACGACGCCGTCTACCGCGCCGTCGGTCGCGGTGGAGTCGTGCTGATCAGCGAGGGTCCGCTCACGCGCACCCAGCGCATGCTCGACGACGAGAAGCGCAAGGTCGCCCGCGTCGTGCCGAACGTCGCGATCACGCTCATCTCCGTCGGACCCGATGCGAGCGCCGTGCCGCTGCACAAGCTCGCCCGGCGGCTGCTGCGCATCAAGCCCACCCTGACCAAGGCCGAGGTCATGGCGGTCAACAACCGCCTGAGCTCGATGTCGAAGGGCGGCCTGCCCATTCCCAAGGGCATGGACCCCAACAAGGTGCGGATGCAGCGCCGGGCCTAGCCCACCCGGTCACGCTCGGACGAGCACCGTTCCGGCGACCTTGTCGTGGAACCCGCGCTGGTCGGAATCCCAGACCAGCGCCGGGATGACGAGAACGAGCAGCACCGAGCGCACGACAGGGCGCCACGGCCCCACCCAGCCGCCGGTGAGCGGCAGCACGCGCATGCCCAGCAGGCGATGGCCGACACTCCCCCCGATCGTCGGGATGAAGACCACCTGGAGCAGCAGGAAGACGAGGCTGGGAACCCAGGTGTAGGCGGCCGACTCGAACGGCGTGAACAGCACGGCGATGAGCATCGCGCATCCCCAGTCCAGGAGCAGAGCGACGATGCGCCGGCCGGCGCGGGCGACCGAGCGCGGTCCGCTCTGGGGCAGTCCGAGCCGTTCACCGGGGAACCGGCTGGGCGGCAGGTCGCCGAAGGTTCTCGGAGCACTGTCTGGAGCGGGCACCCGTCGAGTCTAGCCAGCGCGCACTGTGTAACATGCTGGAAACAATCGCGATACTGAAGAGAAACGGCCCGGCCCTACCCTCGGTAGCACGTTGCGCTGTGCAGCTCTCGGTTCCAGGCCCCCCTAGGAGAAGTCCTACATGTTCAAAGACTCGTCAGAGGTCCTTGCATTCATCAAGGAGACGGATGTCAAGTTCCTCGACATCCGTTTCACCGATCTTCCGGGCGTGCAGCAGCACTTCAACATCCCGGCCGCCACTGTCGACGAGGACTTCTTCACGGTCGGACAGCTCTTCGACGGATCGTCGATCCGCGGGTTCGCGTCGATCCACGAGTCGGACATGCAGCTCATCCCCGACGTGTCGACCGCCTATGTCGACCCGTTCCGCGACGAGCGCACGCTCATCATGGTCTTCGACATCTACAACCCGCGCAACGGCGAGATCTACGCCAAGGACCCCCGCCAGGTGGCCAAGAAGGCCGAGAAGTACCTCGCCTCGACCGGCATCGCCGACACCGCGTTCTTCGCCCCTGAGGCCGAGTTCTACATCTTCGACGACGTGCGCTACGAGGTGAAGCAGAACAGCGCGTTCCACTTCATCGACTCCAACGAGGCGGCGTGGAACTCCGGACGGGTGGAAGAGGGCGGCAACCTCGCCAACAAGACCCCCTACAAGGGCGGCTACTTCCCCGTGAGCCCCGTCGACAAGCAGGCCGACCTGCGCGACGACATCTCGCTCAAGCTCATCGACGCCGGCCTCATCCTCGAGCGCGCCCACCACGAGGTGGGAACCGCGGGCCAGGCCGAGATCAACTACCGCTTCGACACCATGGTGCACGCGGCCGACGACATCCTGAAGTTCAAGTACATCGTGAAGAACACGGCCGAGCAGTGGGGCAAGACCGCCACGTTCATGCCCAAGCCGCTCTTCGGTGACAACGGCTCGGGCATGCACACCCACCAGTCGCTGTGGAACGAGGGCAAGCCGCTGTTCTACGACGAGGCCGGCTACGGCGGACTCTCCGACCTGGCCCGCTGGTACATCGGCGGCCTGCTGAAGCACGCGCCCGCCGTGCTCGCGTTCACCAACCCCACGGTGAACTCGTTCCACCGCCTGGTTCCCGGCTTCGAGGCACCGGTCAACCTGGTCTACTCGGCCGGCAACCGCTCCGCCGCGATCCGCATCCCGATCACGGGCACGAACCCCAAGGCCAAGCGCATCGAGTTCCGCGCACCGGATGCCTCGGGCAACCCGTACCTCGCCTTCGCCGCCCAGCTCATGGCGGGCCTGGACGGAATCAAGAACCGCATCGAGCCGCACGAGCCGGTCGACAAGGACCTCTACGAGCTGCCGCCCGAGGAGGCCAAGGGCATCCCCCAGGTTCCCGGCACCCTCGACGCCGTGCTCGACGCCCTCGAGGCCGACCACGACTTCCTGCTGGCAGGCGGCGTGTTCACCCCGGAGCTCATCGAGACCTGGATCGACTACAAGCGCGAGAAGGAGATCAAGCCGCTCGCGCAGCGTCCGCACCCGTTCGAGTTCGAGCTCTACTACGGCGTGTAGCACTCGGGCATCCGCGCGGCGGGCCGTCTCCTTCGGGAGGCGGCCCGTTTCGCGTCAGGGAGTCAGCGCGGCGCGAGGAGGTCGGGCTCGCCGTAGAAGAGCCGCTCGAAGACCGCTCGGGCCCTTCGGGTCGCGGCGAGGTAGTCCTGCTCGAAGCGGCTGGAGGAGCCCGGCGGGTACGCCAGCAGCCGGGCGATGCCGTCGAGCTGCACCCGGTCCATCGGCAGCACGTCGGTCGTCTTGTTGAGCCACAGGGTCATCGCCGACCGCGCGCGCGAGGCCAGTATCCAGGCGGCGCGCAGCGTCTCCGCATCCGCATCGGAGACCAGGCCCGCTGCGCGTTCCCGATCCAGCGCGCTCAGGGTCGAGGTGAGGCGCAACCCGGGCACGGCGGCGGCATGCTGCAGCTGCAGCAGTTGCACGAGCCACTCGACGTCGCTGAGGGAGCCGCGACCGAGCTTCACGTGGCGTGTGGGGTCTGCGCCGTGCGGCAGCCGCTCGTTCTCGACACGGGCCTTGATGCGGCGCACCTCGCGCGCATCCGTCTCGCTGAACGACTCGGGATACCGGATCCCGTCGGCGAGCGAGGCGAAGTCCTCACCGAGCGTGCCGTCGGCGAGGATCACCCGGGCGCGCAGCAGCGCCTGGGCCTCCCACGTGAGGGACCAGCGCGCGTAGTAGGCCCGATAGGAGTCGAGGGATCGCGTGATCGGCCCGTTCTTGCCCTCCGGCCGCAATCCGGCGTCGAGGTCGAGCGGAAGGACGGGATCCTCCGTGAGGCGCACGAGCTCGGCCACGACGTGCTGCGAGCGATACTGCGCCTGCTCGGGAGCCAGGCCGGCCGGGCGATAGAGGTAGAGCACGTCGGCATCCGAGCCCACGCCGAGCTCGCGGCCGCCGAAGCGCCCCATCGCGACGACCGCGAACTCGATGCCGTCGTCGTCGGCGCGGATCGCGCCGAGCATGCCGGCGATGTGCGTCTCGGTGACGTCGCTGAGGCCCTGCCCGAGCTCCTCGACCGTGCAGAGGTCGAGGATGGCGCCGAGCGCCAGGCGCAGCACCTCCCGCCGGCGCATCGATCGCAGCACCGCGGCGGCGGCGTCCGCGCTCTCGTGGCGGCCGAGCACCGCGTCGACCTCGTCGCGCAGCGCCTCCAGTGAACGCGGCCGCAGGTCGTCGTCACTCTCGAGCCAGGCGACCGAGGCGGGGATGCGCTCGAGCAGCTCTCCGGCGAACCGCGAGCCCGCCAGCACGCGTGTCAGGCGCTGCGCCGCCCCCGACGAGTCCCGCAGCATCCGCAGGTACCAGTGGGTCGAGCCGAGGCTCTCGCTCAGCCGCCGGAACACGAGCAGGCCGTGGTCGGGGTCCGCGCCGTCTGAGAACCACTGCAGCATGACCGGAAGCAGGTGGCGCTGGATGGTCGCGCGGCGAGAGACGCCGCTCGTGAGTGCGGCGATGTGGCTGAGCGCCCCGGCCGCGTCGCGGAAGCCGATGGCCGAGAGCCGTGCCCGCGCCTGGGCGCTCGTCAGCGACATGCCCTCCGCCGGCATGGCGGCGACCGCGGACAGGAGGGGGCGGTAGAACAGGCGCTCGTGCAGGCCGCGCACGCGGTGCTTCACGTCCTCCCACAGCACGCGCAGCGCCTCGCCGGTCGGCGCGAGGCCGCTCGAACGTGCCAGCACCCGCAGGCCGGCCTCGTCACGCGGAACGAGGTGCGTACGTGCGAGGCCCCGCAACTGCAGGCGGTGCTCCATCAGTCGCAGGATGCGGTAGTCGCGCGAGAACTCCGCCGCTTCGGCACGCCCGATGTATCCACCGGCGGCGAGGGCCGCGAGTGCAGGCAGCGTGCCCCGCTCGCGCACGGTCTCATCGGTCGCCCCGTGCACGAGCTCGAGCAGCTGAACGGTGAATTCGATGTCGCGCAGCCCGCCGGGGCCGAGCTTCAGCTGCACGTCGACCTCGTCGGCGGGGATATTGGCCCTCACCCGCTCGCGCATCCGCTGCACCGATTCCACGAAACCCTCGCGGGCGGCGCTGACCCAGACCAGCGGGGCCAGAGCGGCGACGTAGCGCTCACCGAGGGCGAGATCGCCGGCGAGCGGACGGGCCTTCAGCAGCGCCTGGAACTCCCAGCTCTTCGCCCAGCGGTCGTAATAGGCCACGTGCGACTCGAGCGAACGGACGAGGGCGCCGTCCTTGCCCTCCGGACGCAGGTTGGCATCCACCTCCCAGAGCGGCGGCTCGATGGCGGGCTCGCTGATGCCGCGCATCGTGAGCATGGCCAGGCGAGTGGCGATCTCGACCGCGCGCGCCGTATCGAGCTCGGAGTCCTCTGCGGCGCTGGCGACGAAGATGACGTCGACGTCGCTGACGTAGTTCAACTCGGACGCGCCGGCCTTGCCCATGCCGATGATCGCCAGCCGGGTCGCGTCGACCTGGTCGGCGGGGAAAGCGCCCGGGGCGGCAGGAGCGCCCGGCGAACGAGACGAGGCCCCGCGCGCGACCGCGAGAGCGGCATCGAGCGCCGCCGCGGCCAGGTCCGACAGGCACGCCGCCACGGCGTCGAGGCCGCTGACGGGGTCGGGCTGCTCGAGGTCGAAGCTCGCCACGCGCGCCAGCCAGCGGCGGTAGCGCACCCGCAGGGCCGTCCAGGCGCCGTCGAGGTCGCCCGGCACGCTCAACGCGGCCGTGCGGATGTCGCTGCGCAGCGTCTCGAGGTCGGGCAGCGAGGTGATCGGGTGCGCGAGCGCGCGCAGCTCATCGGGCCGCCGCAGGAAGAACTCTCGCAGCCCGAGCGAGGCCCCGACGAGGCCGAGCAACCGCGTCGCCGCATTCGCGTCGCCGAGCAGCGCACGCGTGGCCTCCGGCGCACGACGGGCCAGCGCGATGGCGGCGCCGAGCGCGTCGTCCGGCGACGCCGTTCGTGCGAACACGGGCAGCAGCGCGCGCGGATCGAATCCGGTCGCCTCGCCGAACTCGGTCAGGTCGGCATCCGCCGCCGCGAGGTCGGTGAAGCCGGTGCGGGCCAGCTCAGTGAGGGTGAACTGCGAGGCCGGCACCGCTCAGAGGATCTCGAGGTTGGTGCGCAGTTCGTACGGGGTGACCTCGGCGCGGTACTTGCGCCACTCCTCGCGCTTGTTCGCGAGCACGTAGTTGAAGACCTGCTCCCCGAGCGTCTCGGCCACGAGTTCCGAGTTCTCCATGAGCGAGACCGCGTGATCCAGGCTTGCGGGAAGGGCGTTGTAGCCGAGGGCGCGCCGCTCGGTGTCCGAGAGCGCCCAGACGTTGTCCTCGGCCTCCGGCGGCAGTTCGTAACCCTCCTCGATGCCCTTCAGGCCGGCCGCCAGGATGAGCGAGTAGGCCAGGTAGGGGTTGGAGGCGGAGTCGATGGCCCGGTACTCGACCCGAGCGCTCTGGCCCTTGTTGGGCTTGTAGAGCGGAACGCGGATGAGCGCGGAGCGGTTGTTGTGGCCCCAGCAGACGAAGCTGGGCGCCTCTCCCCCGCCCCAGAGGCGCTTGTACGAGTTGACGAACTGGTTGGTCACGGCCGTGATCTCGGGCGCGTGGCGCAGCAGGCCCGCGATGAACTGGCGGCCGATCGTGGAGAGCTGGTACTGGGCTCCGGCCTCGTAGAACGCATTGCTGTCGCCCTCGAAGAGCGACATGTGCGTGTGCATGGCCGAGCCGGGGTGATCGGAGAAGGGCTTGGGCATGAACGTGGCGTACACGCCCTGCTCGATGGCGACCTCCTTGATGACCGTGCGGAACGTCATGACGTTGTCGGCGGTCGTGAGGGCGTCGGCGTAGCGCAGGTCGATCTCGTTCTGGCCCGGCCCTGCCTCGTGGTGGCTGAACTCCACCGAGATGCCGAGGTCTTCCAGCATCCGCACCGAACGCCGGCGGAAGTCGTGCGCCGTGCCGCCTGGCACGTTGTCGAAGTAGCCCGCGGAATCCACCGGCTCGGGTCCGTGCTCACCGAACTTCGAGGACTTCAGCAGGTAGAACTCGATCTCCGGATGCGTGTAGAAGGTGAATCCGCGATCCGCGGCCTTCTCGAGGGTGCGCTTCAGCACGTTGCGCGGGTCGGCGACGGCCGGCTCGCCATCGGGCGTGGTGATGTCGCAGAACATGCGAGCGGTCGGATCGACGTCACCGCGCCACGGCAGGATCTGGAAGGTCGTGGGATCGGGGTGCGCGAGCAGGTCCGACTCGAAGGTGCGCGTCAGGCCCTCGATGGCGGAGCCGTCGAAACCGAGTCCCTCCGCGAACGCGCCCTCGACCTCTGCGGGGGCGATCGCGACTGATTTCAGCGTCCCAACGACGTCTGTGAACCAGAGGCGAATGAACTTGACTCCCCGCTCCTCGATGGTGCGGAGAACGAAGTCGCGCTGCTTATCCATCCGGGACCTTTCTCGTGCCGGTCCAACACTACTGAGTGTTGCGGCTGAGTAGACTCGCAGACATGCCAGAGCAGCCTTCGGAGGAAACCAATCCCTACGGCGGAGGGGCACCGGGCAGCGGTCCTCGCCGGGTGCGCACCCGGCATTTCCAGAACGCGAAACAGCAGGGCATCGCCATCACGGGGCTGACCAGCTACGACCAGCTCACCGCGCGCATCTTCGACCAGGCCGGCATCGACTTCCTGCTCGTCGGCGACTCCGCCGGCAACAACGTGCTGGGGTACGACACCACCCTTCCCGTCACGGTGGACGACCTCATCCCGCTCACCCGGGCTGTGGCGCATGCCGTGAAGCGCGCGTTCGTTGTGGCCGATATGCCGTTCGGTTCATACGAGAGCGGCCCCGACGAGGCCCTGCACACCGCGGTGCGCTTCATGAAGGAGACCGGCGCCCACGCGGTCAAGCTCGAGGGCGGGGTGCGCAGTCACAAGCAGATCCGGCGCATCACCCAGTCGGGCATCCCCGTGATGGCGCACATCGGCTTCACCCCTCAGAGCGAACACGGACTCGGCGGCCACATCATCCAGGGCCGAGGATCCGGCGCCAAGCAGCTGCTCGAAGACGCGCACGCTGTGCAGGATGCCGGCGCGTTCGCCGTCGTGCTCGAGATGGTGCCGGCCACCATCGCGGCGAAGGTGACGGAGCAGCTGAGCATCCCGACCATCGGCGTGGGCGCAGGCCCCGACGTCGACGGGCAACTGCTCGTCTGGACCGACTTCGCCGGCATGAGCGATGGTCGGGTGCCGAAGTTCGTTCGGCAGTACGCCAACGTGCGCCAGGTGCTGCTGGATGCGGTCACGCAGTACCGCGAAGACGTGACCTCGGGCGCCTATCCCGCTGCCGAGCACTCGTACGAGTAGCCCGGCCGGTTCCCGGAAGCGGTCAACGGTTCTCGGCCGCGTCTTCCTCGGACCACTTCGCGCTGTTCTCGCGCAACTTCTCCAAGGCGTGCTCCGCCTCGGCCTGCGTGTCGAAGGGGCCGACGCGATCGGCGGAGGGCGACAGGAAGCCGAGCTCCACCTTGCCGGTGCGCATGTTGTACCAGTACTTGTGTTCAGCGTCGGAGGCCATGCTCCGATCGTACCTGCGGGTCAGTGACGGCGCGCTAGTCTGACGGTATGAGCGCAGCGCACGCGATCGGAATCGACATCGGCGGAACCGGCATCAAGGGAGCCGTGGTCGATCTCGACACCGGCGAACTGGTCACCGACCGCGTGAAGGTCGCCACCCCGGAAGGCGGCCGCCCCGACGACATCGTCGAGACGACCCGCGGCATCCTCGATGGACTGGTCAAGATCGGCGGCGACCTCCCCGTCGGCGTCTGCTTCCCCGCCGTCGTGAAGGGCGGCCGCACCCTCTCGGCGGCGAACGTCTCGAAGGAGTGGATCGGCCTGCCGGCCGAGCGCCTCTTCGAGCAGCGCCTGAAGCGCGACATCCTCTTCGTCAACGACGCGGATGCCGCGGGCGTCGCGGAGACCACCGCCGGGGCGGCCAAGGATGTTCCCGGGGTCGTGCTGCTGACGACGCTCGGCACCGGAATCGGCAGCGCACTCATCTACAACGGAGTGCTGGTGCCGAACACCGAACTCGGTCACCTCGAGGTCGACGGCCACGACGCCGAGTCACGCGCGGCCTATTCCGCAATGGAGCGCGAGGACCTCTCGTGGGAGGACTGGGCGAAGCGGCTGCAGCGTTACTACTCCCACCTCGAGATGCTCTTCTCCCCCGACCTGTTCATCGTCGGCGGTGGCGTCTCCAAGCACTTCTCGCACTTCGGCCCGCTCCTGCACCTCGGCACACCCATCGTCGCGGCGGTGCACCGCAACAACGCGGGGATCATCGGCGCAGCGGCGTTGGCCTCCGCGAACTGAGTCCCCGCCGGTCAAGCGCATCGACCTGAGCCAGGCGCCTCCGCACTCCCGTCGCTGACCTTTCTCCGTCGCCCGGCCGCGTCCCCGCCCGCGGCTCCGGTTCCCCCACCGTGCGCCGAAAAGCGAGGAAATCCCGAAAAGCGAGGCGTTCTCTGCCACACGCCGCGTTTTTGCGCTTGCTCGGCGGCGCGTCGCGTGGAATCGCCTCGCTTTTCGGGATTTCCTCGGTTTTTTGCCGTCGACTGATCCCTCGGTAAACAGCCCGTCCTCGCCGATCATGCTGCTCACGCCGAGATCAGCCACCGTCCGCAAGAAATCCGTGAGGCTCTCGGGCGCCGCCGTGAGGAACTCGTAAGGATCCGCCGATCGGTCCTTCCGCAGGAGTGGACTCGTCGTCGTGCCGCAGACGCGGTCACCAGATGCCCGGAACCCCGGGTACTCGGAACGAGTTGGAGAATCCCGTGCTCGACATCATCTACATCGCCGGAGTGCTCGCGCTGGTCGCGCTGCTCGCACTCGTCACGCGGGGGGTGGAGAAGCTGTGATCGTCGTCGATGTCATCGCTGCCGCCCTCGCCGTGGCCGCCGTCGCCTACCTGGCGTATGCCCTGCTGCGCCCCGAGAGGTTCTGATGTCACCGTTCCTCCTCTTCGTCCTCCAGCTCGGCACCCTCGCCCTGCTGCTCGCGCTGGCCTATCGTCCGCTCGGGGACTACATGGCGAGGGTCTACACCTCGAGCAGGGATCTCGCCGTCGAGCGCGGCGTGTATCGGCTGATCGGAGTGCGCTCAGACTCCGAGCAGGCCTGGCCCACGTACTTCCGCAGCCTGCTCGCGTTCTCGGCCATCGGCATCCTGTTCGTGTACCTGCTCCAGCGCGTGCAGGCGGTGCTCCCGTACTCGCTCGGCCTTCCCGCCGTGCCCGAGGGCCTCTCGTTCAACACGGCGATCTCGTTCGTCACCAACACGAACTGGCAGTCCTATTCTCCCGAGCTGACGATGGGCTACACCGTCCAGCTGGCAGGGCTCGCGGTGCAGAACTTCGTGTCGGCCGCGGTCGGCATCGCCGTCGCGATCGCCCTCGTGCGCGGACTGGCGCGGCGGGCCGCGCCCACCATCGGCAACTTCTGGGTCGACCTCGTTCGCGGCACCGTGCGCATCCTGTTGCCGCTGTCGGTGCTCTTCGCCATCGTGCTGATCGCGGGCGGGGTCATCCAGAACTTCGGGGGCTTCGCGGAGGTGAACACCCTCACGGGTGGGACCGCGGTGATTCCGGGCGGACCCGTCGCCTCTCAAGAGGCGATCAAGGAGCTCGGGACGAACGGAGGCGGCTTCTTCAACGTGAACTCGGCTCATCCGTTCGAGAACCCGACACCCTGGACGAACCTGGTCGAGACCTTCCTCATGCTCGTGATCCCGTTCTCGCTCGCGCGCACCTTCGGCCGTCTGGTCGGCTCGGCTCGTCAGGGATACGCGGTGCTCGCCACCATGGCGGTGCTCTTCCTCGTCTCGGTCACGGCGATGACCGTCTTCGAGCTCGGCGGCTCCGGCTCGGCTCCCCTGGCCGCGGGGGCGGCACTCGAGGGCAAGGAGACCCGGTTCGGCATCATCGGATCGACCATCTTCGGCACGACGAGCACGATCACGTCGACGGGAGCGGTCAACAGCATGCACGACAGCTACACGGCGCTCGGCGGCGGGATGGCCATGATCAACATGATGCTCGGCGAGGTCGCGCCCGGCGGCGTCGGCGCCGGACTCTACGGCCTGCTCGTCATCGCGATCATCGCCGTCTTCCTCGCGGGACTCATGATCGGGCGCACTCCGGAGTACCTCGGCAAGAAGATCGGTGCCCGCGAGATCAAGCTCGCAAGCCTGTACATCCTCACCACTCCCACCTTGGTGCTCGCGGGAACCGCCCTGAGCTTCGCCGTGCCGCCGATCCGTGACGACATCGAGGGTACGAGCCTGTGGAATTCCGGCCTGCACGGGTTCTCGGAGGTGCTCTACGCCTTCACGTCGGCCGCGAACAACAACGGCTCCGCGTTCGCCGGACTGACCGCGAACACCCCGTGGCTGAACACCGCGCTCGGCGTCGTGATGTTCCTGGGCCGCTTCCTGCCGATCCTGTTCGTGCTCGCCCTCGCCGGTTCGCTCGCCGCCCAGGAGAAGGTTCCCGTCACGGCGGGCACGCTCCCCACCCACCGACCACTGTTCGTCGGGCTGCTCGTCGGCACGGTCCTCATCGTCTCGGCACTCACCTATTTCCCCGTTCTCGCGCTGGGTCCCCTGGCGGAAGGGCTCTCCTGATCCATGTCCACCATCACCCGTACGCCCGCCGCGGCGTCACACCAATCGACCACGACCGCCGCGGGAGCCTTCTCGCCGCGGCAGCTCCTCGCCGCGGTTCCGGGCGCGCTGCGCAAGCTCGACCCGCGACAGATGTGGCACAACCCCGTGATGTTCATCGTCGAGGTCGGAGCGGTTCTCACCACGATCCTCGCCGCGCTCGAGCCGCTGCTCGGCGCGTCCCGGGAATCCGGCGGCTCGCAACTGGCACCGACTTTCACCCTCGGAATCGCCGTCTGGCTCTGGCTCACCGTCATCTTCGCGAACCTCGCCGAATCGGTGGCAGAGGGCAGGGGGAAGGCGCAGGCCCAGAGCCTGCGCGCCACCCGCAGTTCAACGGTTGCCGCCCGCGTGCTGGACTATGCCGTCGTCTCCGACCCGGACGCCCTCTCGGCAGCCACCGAGGCGGTGCCCTCCGCCGAACTGCGACTCGGCGACGTCGTGGTCGTGACGGCGGGTGAGCTCATCCCGGGCGACGGCGACATCATCTCCGGCATCGCCTCGGTCGACGAGTCCGCGATCACCGGCGAGTCGGCCCCCGTCGTGCGCGAGTCGGGCGGCGACCGCAGTGCGGTCACCGGTGGAACGCGTGTGCTCTCCGACCGCATCGTGGTGCGCATCACGTCGAAGCCGGGTGAGACCTTCGTCGACCGGATGATCCGGCTCGTCGAGGGCGCCGCGCGGCAGAAGACCCCGAACGAGATCGCGCTCAACATCCTGCTCGCCTCGCTGTCGATCGTCTTCCTCATCGTCGTTCTCACGATCGGCCCGATGGCGGGGTACTCGGATGCGGCGCCGAGCGTTCCCGTGCTCGTCGCGCTGCTCGTCTGCCTCATCCCGACGACCATCGGGGCGCTTCTCTCCGCGATCGGCATCGCCGGCATGGACAGGCTCGTGCAGCATAACGTGCTCGCCATGTCGGGTCGCGCGGTCGAGGCGGCCGGTGACGTCACCACCCTGCTGCTCGACAAGACCGGAACCATCACCTACGGCAACCGGCAGGCCTCCGAGTTCCTCCCCCTGGCCGGCGTCGGCTCGGCCGAGCTGGCCCGAGCCGCCCGCGCCTCCTCGCTCAGCGACCCGACGCCGGAAGGCACCTCGGTCGTCGCGCTCGCCGATCGGCAGGGCCATGGTGAGGGCGTGGACGCCTCGGGCGAGATCGTGCCGTTCTCCGCCCAGACCCGTATGAGCGGTGTGGACTACGCCGACGGCAGCGCCGTGCGAAAGGGGGCCGCGGCCATGGCCGTCCAGTGGGTGTCCGCTGCCGGCCCCCTCGCATCCGCCGCGGCGGCCGAGCTCGATGGCCTGGTCACCCGCGTCTCGCAGTCCGGAGGAACCCCGCTCGTCGTCGCCGTCCGCTCCGCAGAGGGCCGGGCCCGCGTGCTGGGCGTCATCCACCTCAAGGACGTCGTCAAGCCGGGCCTGAGCGAACGCTTCGCCGACCTGCGCAGCATGGGCATCCGCACCATCATGGTGACGGGCGACAACCCGCTGACGGCCAAGGCGATCGCGGCGGAGGCCGGCGTCGACGATTATCTCGCCGAGGCCACCCCCGAAGACAAGATCGCACTGATCCGCCGTGAACAGGCGGGAGGCAACCTCGTCGCGATGACCGGTGACGGCACCAACGACGCGCCGGCGCTCGCCCAGGCCGACGTGGGGGTGGCGATGAACACGGGAACCTCCGCCGCGAAGGAGGCCGGCAACATGGTCGACCTCGACTCGGACCCCACGAAGCTCATCGACATCGTGCGCATCGGAAAGCAACTGCTGATCACGCGCGGATCGCTGACCACGTTCTCCATCGCGAACGACGTGGCGAAGTACTTCGCCATCATCCCCGCCATGTTCGCCGGAGCCTTCCCCGGCCTGGCCGCGCTCAACCTCATGCAACTGCACTCCCCCGGTTCGGCGATCCTCTCGGCGATCATCTTCAACGCGCTCGTGATCATCGCCCTCATCCCCCTCGCACTGCGCGGCGTGCGGTACCGGGCGGCATCCGCCTCTCGCATCCTCCAGCGCAATCTCGTGATCTACGGCCTCGGCGGCGTGATCGCACCCTTCATCGGCATCAAGCTCATCGACCTCGTCGTGAGCCTCATCCCCGGCTTCTGAGCCGGCGGAAAGGAATCAACCACCATGGCGACAACACGCGGCGGCCTTCGCCAGTACGCGGTGGCCCTCCGGGCCATGATCGTGCTCACCCTCCTGCTCGGGGTGGCCTACCCCCTCCTCGTCACCGCGATCGGCCAGATCGCACTCAATGACCGCGCCAACGGCTCCCCGCTGCGCACGAGCGATGGCATCGTCGGATCATCACTGATCGGCCAGTCGTTCGCCGATGCGGACGGCGCCGCACTGCCGGAGTGGTTCCAGTCGCGGCCCTCTGCGGCCGGCGACGGCTACGACGGCGGCGCATCCAGCGGCAGCAATTACGGCCCCGAGAACCAGGACCTGCTGACGGCCATCGCCGATCGCCGCTCGGCGATCGAGGCCTCCGACGGCGCGAGGGCGGATGAGATCCCGGCGGATGCGCTCACCGCGTCCGGTTCGGGCCTGGACCCGCACATCAGCCCGGCCTACGCCCTGCTGCAGGTGGATCGGGTGGCCGACGCGCGCGGCCTCGACGTGGGCCGAGTGCGAGCCCTGGTCGAGTCTAGGATTCAGGGAAGGGACCTCGGCTACCTCGGAGAGCCGACCGTGAACGTCCTGGAACTGAACCTGGCCCTCGCACGGATGGACTGATCGGCCGAATGTCACGAGGACGCCTCAGGGTCTTCCTCGGCGCCGCGCCCGGGGTCGGCAAGACCTACGCGATGCTCGAGGAAGGGCACCGGCTGGCCGGCGCCGGCAGGGACGTGGTCGTCGCGGTCGTGGAGACCCACGGCCGCGCGGCCACCGCCGCCGTGCTGGACGGCATCGAGGCGGTGCCGCTCATCCGTCGCGAGCACCGTGGCGTCGTGCTCGACGAGCTCGACGTGGATGCCGTCCTCGAGCGCGCACCCGACCTGGCACTGGTCGACGAGCTGGCGCACACCAACGCTCCCGGTTCCCGCAACCCCAAGCGCTGGCAGGACGTCGACGAGCTGCTGGATGCCGGCATCGACGTCTACTCCACCGTCAACATCCAGCACATCGAGTCGCTCAACGACGTCGTTCGGCAGATCACGGGGGTGCCCCAGCGGGAGACGATCCCCGATGCGGTTCTGCGCAGCGCCGACCAGATCGAGGTCGTCGACCTCGCGCCGCAGGCCCTGCGAGACCGGCTGAGCGAGGGCGTGGTCTACCCGGCGGCGCGCGTCGACGCAGCCCTATCCAACTACTTCCGGCTCGGCAATCTCACGGCACTGCGCGAGCTCGCCCTGCTCTGGCTCGCCGATGAGGTCGACAGCTCGCTCAAGCGCTATCGCGCCGAACACGGCATCGCCGAGAAATGGGAGGCGCGGGAGCGGGTGGTCGTCGCCCTCACCGGCGGCCCAGAGGGCGAGACCCTGCTGCGCCGAGGCGCGCGCATCGCCTCGCGCTCCTCGGGAGGCGAGCTGATCGCCGTTCACGTGATCAGCCAGGACGGGCTGGCCGCGCCCCACCCGGGAGCGCTCGCCGCGCAGCGCGCCCTCGTGGACCAGCTCGGCGGCAGCTACCACCAGGTGGTCGGCGACGACATCCCGCGCGCTCTGGTCGAGTTCGCCCGCGCGAGCGACGCGACGCAGCTGGTGATCGGCGTGAGTCGACGCAGCCGGCTCGCCGCCCTGCTGAGCGGACCCGGGATCGGCCAGACCGTGATTCGGGAATCGGGCGACATCGACGTGCACATCGTCACCCACGAGGCGGCGGGTGGTCGTTTCGCGCTGCCATCCCTGCGCGGAGGCCTCACGCGCCGCCGGCGCATCTGGGGGTTCGTCGTCGCCCTCGTGGGCGGCCCACTGCTCACCTGGGCCCTCGCGGCAGGCCACACCGACGAGTCGATCGCCGGTGACGTCCTGTTCTACCAGGTGCTCGTGGTGGCCGTGGCGTTGATCGGCGGGTTCTGGCCGGCGATGTTCGCCGCCGTGATGTCGGGACTCAGCCTCGACTTCTTCCTCGTGGCTCCGCTCTATCAGATCACCATCAGCGAACCACGGCACCTGCTCGCGCTGGTGCTGTTCATGATCGTCGCGGCGCTCGTCAGCTACATCGTCGACCAGGCGGCACGGCGTACCCGGCAGGCCTCGCGTTCGGCCGCAGAGTCCGAGCTGCTGGCCACGGTCGCCGGCAGCGTTCTGCGCGGGGATGACGCCATCCAGGCTCTCGTCTCGCGTACCCGCGAGGCCTTCGGGCTCACGGGCGTGCGTCTCGTGGACGGCGAGGAGGTGGTGGCCGAGAACGGCGAGCTCGACCCCTCCACACGCCCGGTCGTGCTGCCGGTATCGGGCGGTGTCCGCCTGGAGCTTCAGGGCCGCGACCTGGCCGCCGGAGACCGCCGGCTGCTCGGCGTGATCGTGCGGCAGTTCGAGGTCGCCCTCGAGCACAGGGACCTTGCGGCGGTCGCGCGGGAGATCGGCCCGCTCGCGGAGGCCGATCGGGTGCGCAGCGCCCTGCTGGCGGCGGTCGGTCACGACCTGCGGCGCCCGCTGGCGGCGGCGACCGCAGCGGTCACGAGCCTGCGCTCGAGCGACATCCACCTCGACGAGCAGGACCGCGCCGACCTGCTCCTGACGGCCGAGGACAGCATCAGCGCCCTGTCGCGCCTCGTCTCCAACCTGCTGGACGTCTCACGCCTGCAGGCGGGCGTGCTCGGCGTCACGCTGGGGCCGGTCGACCTGGATGACATCGTTCCGCTCGTCATCGACGAACTCGACCTGGCTCCCGGTGAGATCGAACTGCAGCTCGCCGAGAGCGTGCCGCCGGTACTCGCCGACGCCGCGCTGCTGCAACGCGCCGTGGTCAACCTGGTGGCCAACGCGGTTCGGTTCTCCCCCGCCGACGCACCGCCGCGCATCACGACCTCGGGGTTCGGATCGCTCGTGCAGCTCCGCATCGTCGACAGAGGGCCCGGCATCCCCCAGGATCGCCGTCGCGAGGTCTTCGTGCCCTTCCAGAGACTCGGCGACACCGACAACCTCACCGGCGTCGGACTGGGGTTGGCGCTCTCGAAGGGATTCGTGGAGGGCATGGGAGGCACGCTGGAACCCGAGGACACGCCCGGTGGCGGGCTCACCATGGTGATCACCCTCCCCGCAGCGGAGCATCCAGAGCCCCCGGAGGAACGCGCATGAGGATCCTGATCGCCGACGACGACCCGCAGATCCTGCGCGCACTCAGGATCACGCTGTCGGCGCACGGCTACGACGTTCTCACCGCCGCCGACGGCGCTGATGCCGTGCGCCAGGCGGCGGCGCAGCATCCCGATCTCATCGTGCTCGACCTCGGGATGCCCGGGCTCACGGGGATCGAGGTGATCGAGGCGGTGCGCGGCTGGAGTGCCCTGCCGATCCTCGTGGTCTCCGGGCGCACCGAATCGGCCGACAAGGTGGATGCACTGGACGCCGGGGCCGACGACTACGTCACCAAGCCGTTCGCCGTCGACGAGTTGCTCGCACGCATCCGGGCACTCTCCCGGCGCAACGCACCGGTGGGAGAGGGCGCGGTGGTGCGGCTCGGCGACACCCGGATCGACCTCGCCGCTCACGTCGTGCGGCGTACGGATGCGGCGGGCGAGCACGCGGTTCGACTGACGCCGACGGAATGGCGGATGCTCGAGGTACTGGCGAGGAATCCCGGGAAGCTCGTCACACGGCAACTGCTGCTGACCGAGGTGTGGGGGCCGCAGTACACCAACGACACCGGCTACCTGCGCCTCTACGTGTCGCAACTGCGCAAGAAGCTCGAGCCCGAGCCGTCGACCCCGCGCTACCTCCTGACGGAAGCCGGCATGGGATACCGGTTCGTACCCGACGAGGCGAGCTGACCGGAAGGGTGAGCGGGCCGGCTGATACGCCGGGTTCTGTTCACCGGGCGCTTGCGCGACACCGGCTGGACGGCCATCTCTCTCGGGAGTACGTTGCCGCACTCCTCCAGCGGTCTACCCGGGAACGGGACGAGCAGCCCCATGGTTCCCTGTCTGACCTTGCTCCGGGCGAGGTTTGCCGAGCCGACCGTGTCACCACGGCCGCTGGTGGGCTCTTACCCCACCGTTTCACCCTTACCGCGGGCCGAAGCCCGAGGCGGTCTGCTTTCTGTGGCACTGTCTCGCGGGTTGCCCCGGGTGGGTGTTACCCACCGCCCTGCTCTGCGGAGCCCGGACGTTCCTCGGCGCCCAGCCGTAGCTGGGCGACGCGACCGTCTTGCCGACCCACTCGGTCAGCCAGCCTACAGGAGTGGCCTCAGATGCCCGATTCCTCGGTGCGGATGAGGATGCGGCCGCAGTCGGGGCAGAACAGCACCTCGTCGGCCGGCGCGGTCCGCACGGTCTCGAGGTCGACGCCGGTGAGGGTCATGGTGCAGCCGCTGCAGGTTCGTGCCCGAAGCAGGGCGGCTCCCACGCCACCGCCGACGGCGCGACGCTTCTCATAGAGTGCCCGTAGCTCCTCGGAGACGGCGGATGCGACGGCCTCGCGATCGCGCTCCGCCTCTCGCTGCTGCGTGCCCAGCTTCTCGCGCTCCCGATCGCGCTCCTGCTCCAGCACGCTCGCGGCGTCGGCGAGCTCGGCCTGTTCGGCCTGGATTGCGGCCACGGCCTGCTCGCGCTCCTCCACGCGTTCCATGACGGTGAGTTCGATCTCCTCGAGATCGCCCTGCCGCTTGGCCAGGCTCGCGAGTTCGGCTTCGAGCGCCTGCACATCCTTGGTCGACGAGGTGTGCTGCAGGCGGTCGGTGTCGCGCTTCATACGAGCCTCGACGACAGCCACATCCGATTCCAGTCGCGACAGCTCCACCTGGGCGTCATCCAGCGACCCGGCTGCGGCGTTGAGCCTGCGGCGCACCTCGTCCGAGCGCGCGCCGAGCGCAGCGAGTTCTGCGGACTGCGGCAGGTGGCTGAGCTGGTGGCTCAGCCGGTTCAGCCGGCTGTCGACGTCCTGCAGCCGAAGAAGCTGCTGCTGCTCGTCGGGGCGTGCCTTCACGTGGTTCTCCTGAAAGTCGGGTGGATCTGGTCAGTGGACGACGACGAAGTCCCACGGGTCGGTACGCAGGTCGCTCACGGTGACCTCGAGTTCGGGCAGCGCCGCACGAAGCTGGTCGGCGGCGGTGTCGAGCCAGAGCCATTCGCTCGCCCAGTGCGAGACGTCGATGAGCGCCGGACCCCTCCCGAGCAGCTCGGCCTGTTCGCGGGCTTCGGATGCGGGATGGTGGCGCAGGTCGGCGGTGATGTAGACATCCGCGGCGAGCACGGCCGGGTGGCCGAGCAATGAGTCGCCGGCTCCCCCGCACACCGCGATGCTCTGCACGGAGCGCTCGTAGTCGCCCGAGACGCGCACGCCGGTCGCCGTCGCGGGGAGGATGTCCGCGAGGGCCCGCGCGAGGCGCCCGAGTGTGGTCGGCTCGGCGAGCGTCCCGATTCGCCCGAGGCCAGCCCCTTCGACGACCCCCGGAACAATGGGCATCGTCTCGAGAAGGCCGAGGCGATCGGCCAGCACCGCCGATGTTCCGCTCTCCACGACATCCGCGTTGGTGTGCGCTGCGAGCAGCGCGCAATCCGCGCGGATGAGGCGCGCCAGCAGGGCGCCCTTGTACCGGTCCTCGGCGATGCTGGTCACACCGCGCAGCAGCAGCGGGTGGTGGGTCAATAGCAGGTCGGCCTCGGCCTCCACCGCCTCGTCGACCGTCGCCGCGACGGCATCGACGGCGAGCATCACCCGCTCGACCCGTGCGGACGGGTCACCGGCCACGAGCCCGGGCGCATCCCAGCCCTCGGCGCCGTCGAGCGGCCAGAGCTCGTGCGCCACGGTGAGGACGTCGGTCAGCGAGTACGGCACGTCTCAACACTACCGTCGTGGTCGGCGACGCTCCGGGCGATTCCCTAGACTGCGACGGTGGCTCAACAGGATGTGCAACAACATGAATCACGCAGTGCTCGCATCGAGCACCGCTGGCCCGCTGTCTTCGCGCTCGTGGTCGCGCTCGCGCTGTACGCGGCACTGCCCAATGACCTGATCACCGTTCAGCGCTACGTGACGGTGGCGATCGGCATCGTGCTGCTCATTCCGCTGATCGTCATCAACCCGCATCGCTTCGCCCGCCAGACGCGGTTGTCGCGCGCGCTCTCCCTTGTGCTCGCCGTCATCGTGGTGCTCTCCAACCAGATCACGCTCGTCTCCCTCGTGTTCGTGCTGATCGACGGAAAGGCGGACGGGCCCACCCTGCTGCAGTCGGCTTTGCAGGTCTGGGTGGCCAACGTGATCGGCTTCGCGCTGCTGTTCTGGGAGATCGACCGCGGCGGACCGGTCGTGCGCACGACGGCCAAGCGCAGCGACCTGCCGCGTGCCGACTTCCGCTTTCCGCAGGACGAGGACGACGACACCATCACCGAGGTGGCGGCCGGCTCATCGCTCAAGGCCGACTGGACCGCGAGCTTCGTGGACTACTTCTACTTCTCGCTCTCGAACTCGATGGCGTTCAGCCCCACGGACACCATGCCGCTGACGGCACGCGCGAAACTGCTCATGTCGCTCGAGTCCTTCGGCGGGTTCGTCATCCTGGCGCTCGTGATCGCCCGCGCGGTCAGCCTCATCGGCTGAGGTCAGAGCCGCGGGCCCTCGCCGAGCGGCTCGCCGCCCGCGTCGGGGGCATCCCGGGCAGGCAGGACGAGCAGGAGGATGCCCGCCGTCACGAATGCCAGACCCGCCCAGCCGGTCGGGGTGAGGCGCTCCCCCACGACCGTGACGGCGAGCACCGTGGCCACCACCGGCTCCAGGAGTGTGACCACGGTCGCCGTGCTTCCCCGCACGTACCGCAGGCCGGCGCCGAACAGGAGATAGGCGAGGAACATCGGTCCGATCGCCAAGTAGGCCGTGATCGCGAGGCTCGCGGTCGAGCCCAGGAGCGCGGCGCCCGTGAGCACCAGTACCGGGGCCAGCAGCACCGCGCCCGCACCGAACAGAGCGCCCATCACGGCGCGCGAGGAATGATTCTCTCCCATCACGCGCGCCGAGGCGAAGGTGTAGAGGGCGTAGCTGAAGGCGGCCAGAAGCCCCAGGAGCACCCCGCCGATCTGCATCCTCCCGCCCGGTCCGCTTGAACCGCTCAGAGCGAGCAGCGCGAGTCCGCACACGGCAACGGCCGCTGAGAGCACCCATCGCCGAGTCACGCGCTGGGCATCCACCACGAATTCG
Source organism: Rathayibacter sp. YIM 133350 (assembly GCF_037404875.1). Taxonomy (NCBI): domain Bacteria; kingdom Bacillati; phylum Actinomycetota; class Actinomycetes; order Micrococcales; family Microbacteriaceae; genus Rathayibacter; species Rathayibacter sp. YIM 133350. The sequence goes on along the minus strand of NZ_JBBELO010000005.1, from coordinate 18,388 downwards.
AGCACTGCGGCGAAGACGGGAGCCGCGCCGAGGGAGACGACGGTACCGATGGCGACACCCGCGAGATGCATGGAACTGTAGAACGCGAGCGGGTAGACGAAGACGCCCACGGCGCCCGTCAGCAACCAGCCGACGCTCCGGCGATCCCGCAGCACGCGAATCGCCCCGGCCGCGCTCGCGGCGAACAGCGCGATCCCGCCGATGGCCATCGTGGCGGATCCCGTCGCGAGCGGACTGATCTCATCCGGGAGCAGATGCGCGGCCGTGCCCGTGGTTCCCCAGAGCATCGCCGCGACGGCGATCGGCACGATGCCCTGGGAACGCGATGCCATGCTGCCAGTCTGGCGCATCCGCCTCTGGGGCTCCTCGGTCCGGACCCGCATCTCTCTCCCCCAATCCACGCGCTCGGCGCTGCTCGGATCCGGCGTTCCACTTGCGGTGCAGGGCCGTGCATCCCGACGCGCGGTCGGTAGCCAAGGGATCGCCCGGCCCGCCAGGCGCCCACGATGAGGGCGGGGCTAGTGCTGGTGGTGGTGCAAGGAGCTCGTCAAACGCGGTCCGAGGTCTTCGGGGGCGCAGCCCGACGACGTCTCCTCAGGAGAGCGGCGATGATACCGAGGATCAGCAGAGCGAGTGCGGCTCCTTCCCGGCCTCCGACATCGAGACCGGTCTGCGAGAGGGCGCCTCGAGAGTCGGTGCCGCCGCCCCCAGCGGCCGGCGCAGGAGGCGGCCCCGGCGGAAGAATGGGATCGATCACGGTGAGCCGCGCATCCGTCGACGTCGCAGTGACCCCGTCGACAGCGGTGAAGACGGCGCGAAAGAGGTCGCCATCGCGATCGCGAGTCGACGAGGCGAGGGTGTAGGTCGTCGTCGTGGCGCCGGTGATGTTTGTCCAGGTCGCGCCGCCGTCGGTACTCAGCTGCCACTGCACAGAGGTCTGACCGAGATCCGACTCGGCCGTAGCGGTGAAACTCGCTGGTTGACCCACTTCGACCGTCTGGTCGTCGGGCCCATCGACGACGACGAGAGCGGGGAGAACCGTCAGCATGGCAGATGCGGTGGTCACACTGCGGGCGGCGTTCGTGAAGACAGCGCGGTAGAGGTGGCCGTTCTCCATGAGGGTCGTGACCGGCGTCAGGTAGCTTTCGCCTGTCGCCCCGACGATCTCGGCCCATGTTGAACCGTCGTCGACGCTCAGTTGCCACTGCACGGATGCCGGGGCGAGGAGCGATTGCGATGCCGCCGTGAACGTGGCGACCTCGCCCTCGTGCACCGTCTGGTCCGTAGGGTTCTCCGCGGTGAGCGAAAGGCGGACGCTCAGCTTCGCCGGCGCGGTCGTGACAGTGCGCGCGGCGTTCGCGAACTCGGCTCGATAGAGATCACCATCCTGGGTGATGAGCGCGACAGGAATCGTGTACGTGGTCGAGTTCGCACCGGCGATATCGCTCCACGTCGCGCCGCCGTCGGTGCTGCGCTGCCACTGCACCGACGCGGGCTCGAGCTCAGATATGGCCGCGGCTGAGAACGTTGCGCTCTCGGTCTCGATGACTGCAGCATCCTGCGGGTCGGTGACCACGGCGAGGGCTATCGCCACAGCCAAGGTCGCCGGATCAGTGGTCACGGTGCGCGCCGAGTTCCGGTACACGACCCTGTACTGGTTCCCGTCGTCGTCGATCGACGTCGCTGGAGTCGTGTAGCTGGTCGTGTTCGTCGCACCCGGGATGTCGGTCCAGCTCGCTCCGCCGTCGGTGCTGATCTGCCATTGAGCCGTCGCGGGTTCGAGCTGCGAAATCGCGGACGCCGTGAACGTGGCTCTCCGGCTCTCGAACACCGATTGGTCGCTCGGTCCGACCGCGGTCAGGGAGACTCCGACGTGGAGGGTGGCAGTCGTCGTCGTCGCGCTGCCCGCCGAGTTCGAAATGACAGCGCGGTACTGTCCGCCGTCTTGAGAGACCAGCGCTGCGTCGATCACGTAGTCGGCGCCGCCCCCGCCGGCAATGTCCCCCCAGCTCACTCCACCGTCGGTGCTCAGCTGCCATTGATAGGTCAGCGGAAGCAACGACTGGGCCGATGCGCTGAATGAAGCCTGCTGGCTCTCGAAAACGGTCTGATCGATCGGATTCGCGAGGATGGTGAGGGCGGTCACGACGATCGTGTCGCTCACCGCTGCAGTGCCGAGGCCGTTCCTCGCCGTCAGCGTGAAGGAGTACGTGCCCGCGACCGTCGGAGAACCGGCAAGGATGCCAGTGGTCGAGAGTGCGAGTCCTGGCGGGAGAGCCCCACTGGTCACGGCGACAGAGGGGACCTCGTCACCCGTGGTCGGGTACGCGTAGTCCACGGTCGCTCCGGCCGCGAAGTTCCCCGCAGCCCCGGTTATGGTGGGCGCGACGCCGAATGCGAAGGAGTTCGCAGCGGTGACGGCTATGGCCGTTCCGCCGTACGTCCACGAGACGGTGGTATCCACGAGTCCTGAGGAGTGCGCCGGCGTGGTGGCGATGACGTCGAGCCCTGAGCGGCCGACGGCGCTTGCCACGACACCCCCGAAGGCGACGCCGGTGAGGGTCGACGCCGCGGGCGCGGGGACGAAGATGTACGACGGGGTGGTGCCGGTGCCGAACTGGCCCTGCGAGTTGTCACCCGCGGTGAACATCCGACCATCCGTCATCACCCAGATCATGGAGTTCGCCCCGGGTGCGAGAGCGGCGACCGTGCCTGGTGCCGGCAGCTGAGGGACGATCGGGGTGGTCACCGTTGACGTGGAGTCGTTGCCGAGTTGGCCGCTGAGGTCGCCGCCCCAGGCCCGGGTCGTGCCGTCCGTGAGGATCGCGTACGCCGCGATGCCACCGGCCGAGACGGACACGACCGGCGCGATCGTGATCTGGCCCGGGGTCGGGAAACTGCCTGCGGCTACACCTCGGGCCAGCTGGCCGAGCGAATTGTCGCCCCACCCCCACAGTTGCCCCTCAGCCGTGCGAGCCAGCACGAAGTTCGAACCCGAGGAGATCTGGGTGATCGTCGGGAGGCCGGTGACCTGTACAGGTGTAGGTGAGGTCGTCGGAGTGAGCGTGCCACGGCCCAGTTGCCCGCTGCCGTTGTTCCCCCAGGCCCAGACAGTGCCATCCGTCGCGAGGGCGACCGAGAAGGTACCGCCCGCCGAGATGGCGGCGATCGGCGGAAGGCCCGCCACGGCTTCCGGGATGACGTCGGTCGTCGTTCGACCGAGCTGGCCCTGGCTGTTGCTTCCCCACGCCCACACCGTGCCGTCCGCGGTGAGCCCGAGGACGTGGTTCGTACCGGCTGAGAGTGAACGCAGAGCCGGGAGCCCAGAGATGACGGAGGGGGTGGTCCGCGGTGTCGTCGGAGTCGTGACGCCGAGCTGGCCCACGGCGTTGCTGCCCCAGCCGTAGACGGATCCGTCGGATGCGAGCGCGAAAGACGCACCCGGCGTGGCCCTCAGAGAGGCGACCGACGTGAACGTCGCTGCGGCTGGCAGCAGCGGCCGCACGAGAACCCGAGACGAAGTGGTGGTTGCATTCCCGAGCTCGCCGTTGGAATTGTTGCCAGCCGCCCAGACCTGTCCCCCACCGTCGAGGAAGAGGTCGGACTGCGATCCCGCCGAGATGACGGGAAAGACCTGTCCCGCGCCGAGGAGGGTGACGGGAGTACCGCCCGCCGTGGGGCCCTGATTCGGGGCGTCGGTGAAAGCGAAGGCGGGAACGGTCGGGACGAGGATGCCCACGACGGCCACGACCAGCACAGAAAACCCCGATAGCGCACGTGGTCCAAGCCGCGCGCGCTCTGGAAGCAGGGCCCTGGACCGCGGCCGAGCACCCTGCGGAAACGCGCTCGCCGTCATGAATCCGGCTCCGCTTCGTGGCGTTGCGTCGACGGTGCGCCGCGACCGACGGGCACCAGGCGCACTTCAACGCTCCTCCTCGTGCCCCATGTCCCCGAGCGGAGAGTGGCGAGCGAGTACAGGCGCAGCCACATGAGCACACCGACGTGAAGGAACCCGTAGAGCGGAGCGAGCAGGAACCCCACCCAGATGTCGCGACTCGAATGCAACTCGGTCAGTTCGACGTATCGCACGGAGCGCGCATAGGCGAGCAGTGCCATGAAGACGACATAAGGCCCGACCAGCAGCCCGCCCGTGACAAGGGGCGAGACCACGAATGCGCTCACGAGAACCGCGGTGAAGAGCAGCCACGTCGACAGTTCGACGAACGTGAGCCAGAATGCCGGCTTGGCGAACGGCATGTTGCGCAGCACCCAGAGGGACTCGCGGAAGAACGACTTGTTCCAACGGATCTGCTGCCTGATGTAGTGGCCCATCTTCTCCGGAACCGCGGTGTAGGCCACTGCGTCGGCTCGGAATGCCGTCCGTCCTTCGAGAAGGCCGTAGTTGGTCAATCGTCGGTCATCCCCGAACACCGCCGGTCGCCCGAGGAAGCTCTGTTCCAGGAAGTCGGTCCGATACTTGTGAAGTACATCGGCTCGGTAGAGCGCCAGCGAGCCGCACGCGCACAGGACGCTGCCCAGCCGGGAGTAGGCCGCACGCTCGAAGAGGAAGGCATTCGCGTAGCGCAGATCGATGAGCCTCGTCAGTAGGTTCCGGTCGTGGTTGAGCGCGAGCACCAGCCCTGTCACGACGGTCGTCGCCGGATCGACGAAGGGAAGCAGCACGCGCTCGAGCGCATGCTCCTCGAGCACGGTGTCGGAATCGACGCAGAGCAGGAGATCGACGTCCGGCTGGGAGTCGAGGGCCGTTACGAGCGCCTGCCGCTTACCCCGATTCGACGGGAAGCGCACGACCGTGGCTCGTACTCCGTGCCTCTCGAACCGGGCCAGCCAGGAGTCCGCCTCCTGCGCGGCCTCGTCGCCCGCCGATCCGTCGTCCACGACGACGATGGAAGCGGGCCGTCTGCTCTGTGCATGAATGGACGCGAGCGCGGCGCGCAGCATCAACGGATCCTCGTTGAACATCGGCACGGCGACGCCGACCTTCAGCCCGTTGAGCCTGAACAGTTCCGCCGGGCTGATTGAGGTTTCACGCGCTTTGGTCCACGAGAGTACGAGCTTCGCTGCGAGAACAGCCATGATTGCGACCCCGAACCATGAGGGCCCGCCGGCCCGCCACCACATGAACGACACGGCGACCGCCGCGATCGCGAAGGCGATGAAAGCGAGCGGTTTCATCGTCGCGGGCGGCGATCCTCTGCCGGGGGGTCCGAAGCTACTGCGCGCGGCTTGCGGACGAATCTCGACAGCGCCGCACCGCCGAAGATGAGCACCGTTCCCGCAAGTGCGATCCACCACACGTCGGTGACGACGGAGCCGACCACGACAGCACCCACCCCAGTGAACGCGAGTGTTTCGTCATACATTTGCGCACCTTCTTCCCCCGGGAGGAACTCTGCGAGGACCTCTAGAGTGGCAGGCTACCCCCGTTCGGGGTACCGGCAACAGGGCTCGAGCCTCAATCCGTGCCGAGTGCGTACCGCGCCTGTACCGCGGCGGTCCAAAGGAGCCAACGGTATGTCGGCCACTCGTCCCCGCTCGCCGCTCGGGTCTCTGCCCGCGCTGGATGCGCCGGTGGGCCCTGCCGGGCTCGAACCGACGACATCCACGGTGTAAACGTGGCGCTCTACCAACTGAGCTAAAGGCCCCTGCGCTGGGTGCACGTCCATGTTACCGGCACGTGCAGACCGCCGCCGCTCACGCCGTCGCCGAGAGCTCTTCGAGGGCCCGTCGATACTCCCCCAGGCTGCGGGGTCGGCCGGGATCGGTGATGATGCGGCTGCGGACGACGCCCGTGCCGTCGAGAAGGAAGGTGGCCCGGTTCGCGAATCCGCGCTCCGGCCGGAACACGCCATACCGCTGTGCCACCGCACCGTGCGGCCAGAAGTCGGCGAGCAGGTCGAAATCGAACCTCTCGTGCTCGGCCCAGGCACGCAGTGCGTGCTTGGAATCGACGGAGATCCCGATGAGCTCGACCCCCTGCGCGCGGAAGATCTCGATGTTGTCGCGCAACTCGCACAGTTCGCCCTCGCACGTGTGCGAGAAGGCGAGGGGGAAGAACACGAGCGCGACGGGCGTCCGCGCACATCGTTCGCTCAGTCTCACCTCTTCGCCGAACTGGTTCGGCAACGTGAAATCGGGCGCAGTCGCTCCACGGGCGATGGGCATATCGATGGGCATGACGACCTCCCTTCCGCCTTGGCCGGGCGGCATCGATCACCCTACCCGGCGAGGATGCCGCTGCGGCGGATGAGCGCATGCAGGAGGAATAGGATCAATAGGATTGCGAACTGTGCGAGCCGACATCCGGCGCGCCGTTCCCGACAGACATTCCCCGCGGCGAGACCCGCCCACAAGAGAGAGGTCGAGTGTGACTGTCAACGACCAGGACCCGTACTCGGTCACCAACGTCGACTCCGACCCGGAAGAGACGGCTGAGTGGACCCAGTCCCTCGACGAACTCGTCGCGGCTGAGGGTCACGGACGTGCGCGTGAGATCATGCTGAGCCTGTTGCGCCGTTCCAAGGAACTGCACGTCGGCGTGCCCATGGTTCCCACCACGGACTACATCAACACGATCGCGCCCGAGAACGAGCCGGAGTTCCCCGGCGACGAGGAGATCGAGCGCCGTTACCGCGCCTGGATCCGCTGGAACGCCGCCGTCACGGTGCACCGCTCGCAGCGGCCCGGCATCTCGGTCGGCGGGCACATCTCGACCTACGCGTCCTCCGCGGCGCTCTACGAGGTCGGCTTCAACCACTTCTTCCGCGGCCAGGATCACCCCGGCGGCGGCGACCAGGTCTTCTTCCAGGGCCATGCCTCACCCGGCATGTACGCCCGCGCCTTCCTCGAGGGACGGCTCTCGGCCGATCAGCTCGACGGGTTCCGACAGGAGAAGTCGCACGCCCCCAACGGGCTCTCGAGCTACCCGCACCCGCGCCTCATGCCGGAGTTCTGGCAGTTCCCCACGGTGTCGATGGGACTCGGCCCCATCAACGCCATCTACCAGGCCCAGGTCAACAAGTACCTCACCAACCGCGGCATCAAGGATGCGAGCGACCAGCAGGTCTGGGCCTTCCTCGGCGACGGCGAGATGGACGAGGTCGAGAGCCGCGGACAGTTGCAGGTGGCGGCCAACGACGGCCTCGACAACCTCAACTTCGTGATCAACTGCAACCTGCAGCGACTGGACGGTCCCGTCCGCGGCAACGGCAAGATCATCCAGGAACTCGAGAGCTTCTTCCGCGGAGCCGGCTGGAACGTCATCAAGGTCGTCTGGGGCCGCGAGTGGGACGACCTGCTCGCCCGCGACACCGAGGGCGCCCTGCGCACCCTCATGAATGCGACGCCCGACGGCGACTACCAGACCTACAAGACCGAGTCGGGCGCCTACGTGCGCGAGAACTTCTTCGGGCGCGACCCGCGGGCACTCGAGCTGGTCAAGGACCTCACCGACGACCAGATCTGGGGGCTGAAGCGCGGCGGACACGACTACCGCAAGGTCTACGCCGCGTTCAAGGCGGCTGCAGAGCACAAGGGCCAGCCCACCGTCATCCTCGCCAAGACCATCAAGGGCTACGGCCTGGGTCCTGCCTTCGAGGGCCGCAACGCGACCCACCAGATGAAGAAGATGACGCTGGAGAACCTCAAGACGTTCCGGGATGCGATGCGCATCCCGATCACGGACGCCCAGCTCGAGGAGAACCCGTACCTTCCGCCGTACTACCACCCGGGTGAGCAGGACGAGGCCGTGCAGTACCTGCACGAGCGCCGCCGTGCCCTCGGTGGCTACGTGCCGGAACGCCGCACCCAGCACACGGCCATCTCCATCCCCGACGACTCGGCGTATGCCATCGCCCGCAAGGGTTCCGGCACGCAGGAGGTCGCCACCACGATGGCGTTCGTGCGCCTGCTGAAGGACCTCGTGCGTGCCAAGGACTTCGGTCACCGCATCGTGCCGATCATCCCCGACGAGGCCCGCACCTTCGGAATCGACGCGTTCTTCCCGACGGCGAAGATCTACAACCCGAACGGGCAGCACTACACCTCGGTCGATCGCGAGCTGCTGCTCGCGTACAAGGAGAGCCCGCAGGGGCAGATCCTCCACGTCGGCATCAACGAGGCGGGCGCGCTCGCGGCGTTCACCAACGTGGGCACGTCGTACTCCACTCAGGGCGAGCCGCTCATCCCGGTGTACGTGTTCTACTCGATGTTCGGCTTCCAGCGCACGGGCGACGCCCTGTGGGCGGCCGGGGACCAGATGGCGCGCGGCTTCCTGATCGGAGCGACGGCCGGACGCACGACGCTCACCGGCGAGGGACTGCAGCACGCCGACGGGCACTCGCCCCTGCTCGCCTCGACCAACCCGGCTGTCGTGACCTACGACCCCGCATACGGGTACGAGATCGCCCACATCGTGCGCTCGGGAATCGAGCGGATGTACGGGGGCTCGCACGAGGATCCCAACGTCATGTACTACCTCACGGTGTACAACGAGCCGATGGTGCAGCCCGCCGAGCCCGAGAACGTGGACGTCGAGGGCATCGTGCGCGGCATCTACAAGCTCGCCGACGGCACGACCCAGGGCCCCAAGGCCCAGCTGCTGGCCTCGGGCGTCTCCATCCCGTGGGCTCTGGAGGCACAGCAGCTGCTCGCCTCGGACTGGGGCGTCTCGGCAGACGTGTGGTCGGTGACCTCCTGGTCGGAACTGCGCCGGGACGGCATCGCCGCCGAGTCGCACAACTTCCTGAACCCCGATTCGGAGCCGCGCTCGCCCTACCTCTGGCAGAAGCTCGCCGGGGCCCAGGGACCGTTCGTCGCCGTCACGGACTACTCGCACGCCGTGCCCGACCAGATCCGGCAGTTCGTGCCCGGCCAGTACGCCACCCTCGGGGCCGATGACTTCGGCTTCTCGGACACGCGTGCAGCGGCGCGACGCTTCTTCAAGATCGACGGCCCCTCGATGGTCGTGCGCACCCTGGAGCTGCTCGCCTCGCGCGGAGAGGTCGATCGTTCGCTGCCCGCTCAGGCCATCGAGCGCTACCGCCTGCACGACGTGACCGCCGGCACGACCGGCGCGGCCGGTGGCGAGAGCTAAGCCCCCGTGGCGAAGCCGCGAACGAAGCAGGAGACCCTCGCCTGGCTGCGAACCATCTCCGGTGAGCTCTCCACAGCGACGCTGAAGCGGCTCGAGGACACGCTGCCCTGGTACGGCCAGATGCCGCCGGGGCGGCGGTCCGCGGTCGGCCTGGTCGCCCAGGCCGGCATCACCTCCTTCATCTCGTGGTACGAGAACCCGTCATCGACCCCCTGGATCGCCGCGGACGTCTTCGGCGCCGCGCCGCGCGAGCTGCTGCGTTCCGTGAGCCTGCAGCAGACGCTGCAACTCATCCGCGTGGTCGTCGAGGTGGTCGAAGACCGCGTCAAGGGCGGCGCAGAAGACCTCCGCGAGGCCGTGCTGCTCTACTCGCGCGAGATCGCCTTCGCCTCAGCCGACGTCTACGCCCGCGCCGCCGAGGCCCGCGGCCTCTGGGACGCGCGGCTCGAGGCGCTCGTGGTCGACTCCATCCTCTCGGGCGAATACGACGACGAGCTGCCCAGCCGCATCGCCGCACTCGGGTGGCACGGGCACGGTGCGGTCGCGGTGCTGGTCGGCACGACACCCCGGATGCTCGACGTCGACGTGCTTCGCCGCGCCGCCCGGCACATGGCCGCCGACGTGCTCATCGGAGTCCAGGGCAACCGGCTCGTGCTCGTGATCGGGCGCGCCGCGCCCGCGCCGCGCGAGAACGACGAACCGGCCGGCCCGCCGCCGCTGGAGTTCATGGAGATCGCGAAGGGCCTGGAACCGAACTTCGGCGAGGGGCACCTCGTGCTCGGCCATGAGGTGCCCAACCTGGTGGACGCCAGCAAGAGCGCGAAGGCCGCCCTCGCGGGATTCGCCGTGGCCCGCGCCTACCGCAAGGCGCCGCGTCCGGTGCCCGCCGATGACCTGCTGCCCGAGCGCGCCCTCGCCGGCGATCCGCTCGCCCGGGCCACGCTCATCCACCGCATCTACCGGCCGCTCCGGGCCACCTCTGCCGAACTGCTCAATACGCTGTGGACCTACCTCGACAACGGCCGCTCACTGGAGGCGACCGCCCGCGAGCTGTTCGTGCACCCCAACACCGTGCGCTACCGCCTCAAGCGCGTCTCGGAGGTCATCGGCTGGGACGCCACCGGCTCGCGCGAGGCCCTCATCCTGCAGGCCGCACTCATCGTGGGCGGTATGAGCGAACACGACCCCCCGGCGCGGCGGAGCTCCTGAGCATGTGCGCCACGAACAAAGCTTTCCGGAATTCCTTGGGGAGCATCAACACAACACCGCGCGTGCGGATTGACAGACTAGAGCAATGATCGTTCTCGCCTGCCCCGGTCAGGGCTCCCAGACGCCCGGGTTCCTCGCCCCGTGGCTCGAGTCCTCCGAGAACGCCGCGTTGCTTGCGGACTACTCAGAGGCGGCCGGACTGGACCTCGCCGTTCATGGAACGCTCTCCGATGCCGACACCATCCGTGACACCGCCGTCGCCCAGCCCCTCATCGTGGCTGCCGGCCTGCTCGCCCTGAACGCACTGCGTTCCGCCGGTGCCGAGGGCCGCATCGGCGGAATCGCCGGCCACTCCGTGGGCGAGATCACGGCGGCTGCGGGTGCCGGCATCCTCAGCACGGCGGATGCGATGGCGTTCGTGAGCGAACGCGCCGTGGCGATGGCGCAGGCCGCGGCCGTGACGCCCACGTCGATGAGCGCGGTTCTCGGCGGCGACCCCGACGACGTCATCGCGGCCGCTGAGGCGCTCGGCCTGCAGCCCGCGAATTACAACGGCGGCGGCCAGATCGTGATCGCGGGCGCCACGGATGCGCTGGCCCGGCTCGCGGACGAGCCGCCCAAGGGTGCCCGCGTCATCCCGCTGCAGGTGGCCGGAGCATTCCACACCCGCTACATGGAGCAGGCCCGTGACTGGCTGGCCGGCGCAGCCGGTGGCTACGCCACGAGCGATCCGACCGTTCCGATCTGGACGAACAACGACGGCAGCCGGGTCGAGTCCGGTTCACGCTTCCTGGAGCTGCTCATCACGCAGGTGGCGTCGCCGGTGCGCTGGGACCTCTGCATGGAGTCCTTCGCGGCGGCGGGCGTGACGGGTCTCATCGAACTCGCGCCGGCCGGGGCGCTCGTGGGACTGGCGCGCCGCGGACTCAAGGGCGTTCCGACCGTGGCCATCAAGACCCCGGATGACATACCCGCAGCGCTCGAGCTCCTCGAGCAGCACGGCTGAGCGAGGATCGATGAGCACTCCTACCCTGAAGCAGGCCAGCGGCCCCGCCCACACGCGCATCTATTCCTTCGGCGCGGCGCGCGGTGATCTCGTGGTGCCCAACGACGACCTCGTCGGACCCATCAACTCGTCGGACGAGTGGATCCAGCAGCGCACCGGCATCGTCACCCGCACCCGTGCCTCCGCCGCGGTCGGCGCCGTCGACCTCGCCACGACCGCCGCTCGAGAGGCGATCGCCAAGTCGGGCGTGCCCGCGGCCGAGATCGACCTCGTGCTCATCGCCACGATCAGCAATGTGCGCCAGACGCCCTCAATGTCGGCCGTCGTCGCGGACCGCGTCGGCGCCAACCCCGCTGCCGCCTACGACCTGAACGCCGCCTGCGCCGGCTACACTTACGCGATCGCGCAGGCCGATGCGCTCATCCGCGCGGGGGCGGCGCACTACGCCCTCGTCATCGGCGCCGAGAAGCTCTCCGACGTCGTGGACCCCACCGACCGCACCATCTCGTTCCTGCTCGGTGACGGCGCCGGCGCCGCCGTCGTCGGCCCGAGCGAGTTCCCCGGCATCTCCCCGACGGTCTGGGGCTCCGACGGCTCCAAGGCCGATGCGGTCGGCATGGACCACACTCTGGTGGAGTACCGCGACGGCGAAGCCGAGTGGCCGACGCTGCGCCAGGAGGGCCAGACGGTGTTCCGCTGGGCGGTCTGGGAGATGGCCAAGGTCGCCAAGGACGCCATCGCGCAGGCCGGAATCACCGTGGACGACCTCTCGGCGTTCATCCCCCACCAGGCCAACATGCGTATCGTCGACGAGTTCGCCAAGCAGTTGAAGCTTCCCGAGAGCGTCGTCATCGCACGCGACATCGAATCGACCGGCAACACGTCGGCCGCATCGATCCCGCTCGCGACGCACCGCTTGCTGCAGGGTCACCCTGAGCTCTCCGGCGGCCTGGCACTGCAGATCGGCTTCGGCGCCGGCCTCGTCTTCGGCGCCCAGGTCGTCGTGCTTCCCTGACCACTCCGCCCCTCTAAACTGAGTGACGGTCAAACCACACCCCCGAGGAGATAACAATGGCATTGTCCACCGAAGAAGTTCTTGCCGGCCTGGCCGAACTCATCAATGACGAGACCGGCATCGCGACCGACACGGTTGAGCTGGACAAGTCGTTCACCGACGACCTCGACATCGACTCGATCTCGATGATGACGATCGTCGTCAACGCCGAGGAGAAGTTCGACGTGAAGATCCCCGACGAAGAGGTCAAGAACCTCAAGACCGTCGGCGACGCCGTCGACTTCATCGTCAAGGCACAGGGCTAAGACCGCTTCGTTCGCGGGCCGGCTCGCAACACGCGGGCCGGCCCGCGCTCGTTTCACCGGGCGCGCACGCGCCTACTTCTCGAAAGAGTCTGCGTTATGACCAAGAAGATCGTCGTCACCGGCATCGGCGCGACCTCGCCCCTGGGTGGGAACGTGGCCGACAGCTGGACCGGCCTGCTCGCCGGCGAATCGGGTGCCCGTTCGCTCGAGCACGAGTGGGTCGAACAGTACAACCTGCCCGTCACGTTCGCGGCCGAGGCGAAGGTGCGCCCAGAAGAGGTGCTCGAGCGTCCGGTCGCCAAGCGCCTCGACCCCTCCTCGCAGTTCGGGCTCATCTCGGCCATCGAGGCATGGGCGGACGCCGGCGCGCCCGACGTCGCTCCCGAGCGCCTCGGAGTGGACTACGCCACCGGCATCGGCGGCGTCTGGACCCTTCTGGACGCCTGGGATGCCCTGCGCGAGAAGGGACCGCGTCGCGTCATGCCGATGACGGTTCCCATGCTCATGCCGAACGCCGCATCGGCGGCCATCTCCATGCACTTCGAGGCACGGGCGTTCGCCCGCACGGTCGCCTCGGCGTGCGCCTCGAGCAACGAGTCGATCGCCAACGCCTACGAGCACCTGCAACTCGGGCTCGCCGATGTCGTCATCGCCGGCGGAACGGAGTCGGCGATCCACCCCATCACGATCGCCTCCTTCGCCTCGATGCAGGCGCTCTCGAAGCGGAACGACGACCCGGCTCACGCATCGCGGCCGTACAGTGTGGACCGCGACGGCTTCGTGATGGGCGAGGGCGCCGCGAGCCTCGTCCTCGAGACCGAGGAGCACGCACTGGCCCGTGGCGCCCGCATCTATGCGGAGCTCGCGGGAAGCGCGGTCTCGGCCGACTCGTACCACATCACCGCGAACGACCCCGAGGGCCGCGGCGCGAGCCGAGCGGTGCGCGCTGCGCTCGCTCAGGCCGGCGCCGAGCCCGACGACGTGACGCACATCAATGCGCACGCGACGAGCACGCCGGTCGGCGACATCGCGGAGTACGTCGCGCTCGCCTCCGTCTTCGGCGACCGCATCCGCGAGATCCCCGTGTCGGCGACCAAGGCATCCACCGGACACCTGCTGGGCGGCACCGGGGCGCTGGAGTCGGTCTTCACGATCCTCGCCATCACGAATCGCGTGGCGCCTCCGACGATCAACCTCACCACGCAGGACCCGGAGATCCCGCTGAAGGTCTCGGGCCAGACCCAGGCACTCGGCGACGCGCCGCAGCTGGCCATCACGAACTCGTTCGGGTTCGGCGGCCACAACGCGGTGCTGGCCTTCCGCACCGTCTGAGGTCGATTGCAGCAGAAGGGCCGCGCGGTATTCCGCGCGGCCCTTCTGTCGTCTGCGAGGCGGGCGCGCTCAGCCCACCTTGTGCAGCCAGATGACGGGGGCGTCGTCCGAGGCGTGCCGGAACGAATCCAGTTCGTCGTCCCACGCCTGGCCGAGCGCCACGCGCAACTGGCGGTGCAGTTCCAGCGCGTCGATTCCGGCGACCTCCATCGCCGAACGGATGCGGTCCTCAGGCACCACGATGTTGCCCGCGGTGTCGGTCTGCGCGAAGAAGACGCCGAGGTCGGGAGTGTGCATCCAGCGGCCTCCGTCGGTGCCGAGTCCGGCATCCTCCGTGACCTCGTACCGCAGGTGCTCCCAGCCGCGAAGGGCCGAGGCGATTGCCGCGCCTGTTCCTGCCGGCCCCTCCCAGTACAGCTCGGCGCGCTGGGAGCCGCGGAGCACGGGCTGCTCGCTCCATGACAGGTTGACGGCGTGCCCGAGGGCACGACCGGCAGCCCACTCGACGTGAGGGCACAGTGCCTTCGGTGCTGAGTGGACGAAAAGTACTCCCCGCGCAGTCACTGGCTGCCGGGCCGTCGTAGCCGCCATGGTGATTCTCCGTTCGTGTGAGGTGCGTCTTCCCCTACGACCTCAACCGGAGTTCCTGGCGTTGTGTTCGATTGTCAGCGACATGAGCCGCTATCGGCATGATGCCATAGCAGATGGAACAATTCCAACATTGCCATTCGCGTTTCGGCGTGTCACTCCGCCTCGGAGTAACTGTCGACGACGGCGAGATCCAGCGGGAAGTCGACGGGGAAGTCGCCGAAGAGCAGGCGGCCGGCTGCTGCAGCGGCATCCGTGACCGCCGCGACGACGTCGTCGGCGAGCTCCGCGGGCGTGTGCACGATGATCTCGTCGTGCAGGAAGAACACGAGGTGCGGGGTTCCGGCGAAGACGCTGTCCTCGAGCGATCCCGGATTCGGCGCAGACAGGGTGCCCAGCCGGTTACGGAGCCCCGCCATCCAGCTCAGCGCCCACTCGGCCGCACTGGCCTGCACCACGAAGTTACGCGTGAAGCGCCCCCAGTCCCGCGCGGCCGATCGTGCCCGGCGCTCATCGGCGGCGCTCGCCTCGGGGCCGTTCGCGCGGGCCTGGATCGTGAGCCATTCACGGCCGGGTGGTGGCGAGGTCCTCCCCAGCCGCGAGGTGACGCACTCCCCGCGCTCCCCCGCGCGTGCCGCCTCCTCGACGAGGCCGAAGGCTCGCGGGTAGGCGCGGGCCAGGCGGGGAAGCAGGCGTCCGCTCTCCCCGGTCGTCGCGCCGTAGAGCGCGCCGAGCAGCGCCATCTTCGCGTGCGCACGGCTGTCGACGGCGCCGGCAGCCACGATTCCCGCGTAGAGGTCACGTCCGCGCGCATCGTTCGCCATGGCCTCGTCACGCGAGAGGGCGGCCAGCACGCGCGGCTCGAGCTGCGCGGCATCCGCCACGACGAGCTTCCAGCCGGGGTCGGCGCGCACTGCGGCGCGCACCTGCTTGGGCAGCTGGAGGGCGCCGCCGCCCCGGGTGGCCCAGCGGCCGGTGACCACGCCGCCCGGAACGTACTCGGCCCGGAACCGCCCGTCGAGCACCCACTGGTCCATCCACGACCAGCCGTTGGCCGAGAGCAGCCGGGCCAGCTTCTTGTACTCCAGCAGGGGCCCGCGCACCGGATGCTCGATCTCGCGCAACTGCCAGGCGCGAGTGGATTCCACCATGATGCCCGCGCGCTGCAGGGAGCGCAGCAGGTCGGCTGGAGAGTCGGGGTTGGCGCTGGGATCATCCAGGGCCGTCCGGATCTGCTCGAGCAACTCCCTCATGCGGCGAGGGCGCTGGCCATGGGGAACGCGCGGACCCAGCAGGCCCGTGAGCACCTCATCGTGCACGCCGGCGTCCCATGGAAGCCCGGCAGCCGTCATCTCCACGGCGATCAGGGCACCGGCGGACTCGGCAGCCAGGAGCAACGCCAGTCTGCCCTGTTCAGACGCAGCGCCGAGCATCCCCAGTTGGCGTTGAAGCTCGGCAACGCATTCGGCCAGGCCGCGGGTGTCGGGCGCGGCGCCGTGTTCCGCCTCGAGTTCGAACAGCGAGTCCGGGCGGCTGGAGGGCACCTCGAGCGGTCGGTCCCAGTACGTGTCGGAGCCGGCGTCGACCGCATCCGTCAACGCCGATCGCTGGAGGATGGCGCGGCTCAGCCGAAGGTCGTGACAGCGTCGCACACGCACCCCGCCGGCGAGGATGTCGGGGTACCACGCGCCGGTGTCTCCCCATGCCCAGCGCGGACCGGCCGCGTGCTCCTCTGCGCGCACAAAGGCAGCGAGGTCGGTGACGGCTTCGCTGTCTCCGAGCGCAGAGCCGCTGTCATCGAGTCGCTGCACGGCGGTGCGGCCGTCGCCGGCGCGACCCACGACGATGAACACGCTTCGATCCTAATCGAAGATGTCTTCGAGCCTCGACGCAACCGGAGCGCGCCGCGCCGTGCCTGAGTGACAACCCCCACGCGCAGGGCGCCGGGCCCTGCGAACCGGGGGTTTCCACGGGCGCTTTGATGGACGGGCGTCGCCAAGCTGGAAGACAGCCGAGACCCACCCCGCAACCGAGGAGAATCACCACATGTCTGAGCCTTCGTCTTCACCCACCACTACAGCTGCTGCCGACGGCGGCCCGTTCGCGCACCTGCATCACGTCGAGGCGGGCGAGCTCGATGTCGCCTATGTCGACGAGGGCCCGGCCACAGGCACCGCCGTACTGTTGCTGCACGGCTGGCCCTATGACATCCGGAGCTTCGAGCAGGTGCTGCCCACGCTCACCGAGGCCGGCTACCGCGTGATCGTTCCCTACCTGCGCGGTCACGGTGAGACGGTGTTCCGCGACGCCGGGGCGCTGCGCAATGCGCAGCAGGCCGCCCTCGCGTCCGACGCCGTCGCCCTGCTGGATGCGCTGGACATCGACCGGGCCATCGTCGGCGGCTTCGACTGGGGTGCGCGCACCGCCGACATCGTCGCGGCGCTGCACCCCGACCGCGTGCTCGGCCTCGTCTCGGTCAGCGGATACCTCATCGGCAGCCAGGCAGCCGGTGCCGCTCCCCTGCCGCCGGCCGCCGAACTGCAGTGGTGGTACCAGTTCTACTTCGCGACCGAGCGCGGACGAGCGGGCTACGGCCAGAACCGCCGGGCGTTCGCCGAACTGATCTGGAAGTTGGCCTCGCCGGGCTGGAACTTCGATGAGGCGACCTTCGAGGCCAGTGCCGTCGCCTTCGACAACCCCGATCACGTCGACATCGTCATCCACAACTACCGCTGGCGGCTCGGGCTCGCCGAAGGGGACTCCCGCTACGACGACGTCGAAGCGACCCTCGCCTCGGGGCCGAGCATCGCTGTGCCCACGATCACGCTCGAGGGCGACACGAATGGCGCGCCGCATCCGGATGCCTCGGTCTACGCCGCCAAGTTCACCGGCCCCTACGAACACCGGGTGATCACCGGCGGCGTCGGGCACAACCTGCCGCAGGAGGCTCCGGACGCGTTCGCCCAGGCGATCATCGACGTGGGCACGATGGGGCGCTAGCGACGCCCCGCGTTCGCCGGGCCGGTCGCTCCCCGGTCTTGACATCGCACTTTCATTTTGGAAGTGTTGCATTCATGAGCCTCTTCATCACCTGCCCGGTCGACAACGTCGAGCGCGCAACAGCCTTCTACACCGCTCTCGGGTGGAGCCTCAACGCCGAGATGTCGGACCACAACGTGTCCTGTTTCGCGATCGCGCCCGAGCAGTACGTCATGCTCGGCAGCCGCGAGATGTACAAGAGCGTCGGCGCCACCGAGGAGATGGTCGGAGGGCCCGACACCCCCTCGAAGGTGACGGTCTCGTTCGACCTCGGCAGCCGTGAGGCGGTCGACGAACTCGTCGAGCGCGCCGGCGCTGCCGGCGGGCGTGTCGGCGACATCGATGACTACCCGTTCATGTACCAGCGCCAGTTCGACGACCCCGACGGCTACCACTACTCACCGTTCTGGA
This sequence comes from Rathayibacter sp. YIM 133350, assembly GCF_037404875.1. NCBI lineage: Bacteria > Bacillati > Actinomycetota > Actinomycetes > Micrococcales > Microbacteriaceae > Rathayibacter > Rathayibacter sp. YIM 133350. The sequence goes on along the minus strand of NZ_JBBELO010000005.1, from coordinate 368 downwards.
TGAAGCCGGACACCGAACCGACTCCGTGAGCGACCTCGCCGCGGCCCTCGACATCGTCGGAGCGCGGTGGGCCCTGCTCATCGTCGAGCGACTGCTCGACGGGCCCCAGCGATACGGGGATCTGCAGCGCGACCTCGGAATGGGCACGAACATGCTCGCGACCCGCTTGCGCGAGCTCGAAGCGGCAGGCGTCCTGCACCGTCTGCCGCTCCGGCACAACACCCGGGCCTACGCGCTGACCGATCGCGGGCTCGCCTTGCGCGCGAGTATCGAGGCACTCGGACGCTGGGGCGCCGAGGACGACTAGGTGTGATGTCCAGGGACGTTGTTTCGTGAATCGTCTTTGATCTGCTGACAGGCGAGGGCCT
>NZ_JBBELO010000004.1:0-582 GCF_037404875.1 Rathayibacter sp. YIM 133350 | reverse complement strand
GTTCACTTCACCGCGGCCGCACCGAACCGCCGATGGGTCGTCGACTTCACCTATGTCAGAACGTGGGCAGGGTTCGCGGGGCGATCTCTCGACCTGTAAGTGGAGAGTTCGTGGCGGGTAGCTCGAGAACGACTCCGCACGGTGAGAATTCTCGGGCAAGGTCGCACCGCTTCATCCGTCGACACGAAGGCGCGTTGCGGGCGCCATCACCTTGTTCACGTATCCAAGCCGATTCACCTCACGCACGCCGGTTGAGTAGATGTCAACATCCGGAGCCAACGCTCGGAACGACACAATTGCAAACACCCGCTGCTCCTGGTGCGCTTCGTCATCGACCCGCTCCGTCATAGAGAGGCGCAATGCCCACGTCCCTCGTCCCGTACCTTGCGGATAGCGCTTCCGATGACTCTTGAGCGGGGACCATTTGCCGTCAGCAACCTGCTGTGACTCCCAATACCCGCCGACTACCTCTTGCGGTGTTATCGAACGGAAGCGGGAACGACCTTCGGGGGTCTGAGTCATATAGCCGAATGCACCGGATACGTCCGTCCTGACTGCCTCGGAACCAAACGCGGGATTGAT
>NZ_JBBELO010000003.1:0-88462 GCF_037404875.1 Rathayibacter sp. YIM 133350 | reverse complement strand
GAGCCCCACCCATCAGCAGACTCAACAACCTGCCTGGACATCACACCTAGGCGCGGCCGAGGTCGCGGTTCTCGATGTGGGCGCACCAGACCGTCAGCGCTGGCCGCCGGAGACGAGGATGATGTCGCCGGTGATCCAGCGGGCATCGTCAGAGGCCAAGAACGCGACCACGGGACCGTAGTCATCGGGCGTCCCGGTGCGGCCCAGTGGTGTGGCTGCCAGCGAAGCGGCTTCCAGGTCCGATCCGACGAAGCCACTGGATCGCGTGCCTTCGGTGTCGGATGGCCCGGGAGCGATTCCGTTGACGCGGATGCCTCGAGGGCCGAGCTCCTTGGCCGAAATGACGGTGAAGGCCTCGACCGCGCTTTTCGTGGCGACGTACAGGCTGCCGTAGGCGGGGAACTGCAGCGTTCCGCCGGTGGAGACATTGATGATCGAGGCGCGGTCGATGTCTTCCTGGCCAGCCAATGCCTGCGTGGCGAGGATCGTGCCGTAGAGGTTCGTGGTGATCTGGCGATTGAATTCCTCGCGGGTGATCGCGGTCAGCGGCCCGAAAGTGGCGACGCCGGCGTTGTTCACGAGGATGTCGACCGGGCCGAACTCGGCACGGGCCGCGTGGAAGAGTCGGCTGACCTCGGCCTCCTGCCCGACATCGCCCTGGACGGCCACGGCGCGCCCGCCGTTCGCCGTGATTGCTCGGGCAACGCGTTCTGCACCGGCGGCGTCGGTGCGATAGTTCACGACCACGGCGGCACCGGCCTTGCCGAGTTCCGCGGCGATACCGGCGCCGATGCCCTTCGATGCTCCAGTGACGATGGCTGTTCGGTTCGTGAGGGTGTTCATCGGGTTCCTTCTGCAGTGGCGGGCTCTTCGCTCACTGTAGGAGAGCCAGTTACTGGTGGGAAGTAGGCACTTTTTTGTAAGCTGCTTGCGTGACGGAAACAGAGCAGCTTGCCACTGCACATCGGCTCCTCGGTCTCGAGGCTTTCGCCAGCACGTGCGAATTCCGGCCGATCATGGATCAGGTGACGAGCCGATGGGCACAATTGATCGTCGCGGCGTTGCTGATCGAGCCGCATCGCTTCTCCGCGCTGAGCGCGCGGATCGGCGGGATCAGCCAGAAGATGTTGTCGCAGAATTTGAAGGCCTTGGTGCGTGTCGGCCTCGTCGACCGGGTCGTCGAGGCCAGTGTGCCGCCGAAGGTCACGTACAGCTTGACCGACTTGGGAACCAGCCTTGCGGGGCCGTTGACCGCCCTGATCGCCTGGTTCGGCGCTCACAGCCCCGAGCTGCTCGATGCAACCGCGGCCTACGACGATCAGCGGTCCTGAGTACGTCTGCCCGACGCCGTCGTCGTGCCGTCAGGCGAACCCGTGCGGTGAAGACGTGACGCGACGTAGGGCGGATGGGACTTGAACCCATGACCGACGGATTATGAGTCCGCTGCTCTAACCGGCTGAGCTACCGCCCCGTGAGCGAGGCCTATTCTGGCGTCGCTGCTGTGGTGGCATCCGTGACGGGGTCCACCACCGGCTCACCACGATACAGGCTCTCGAACGTGGAGATGGTGCGCTGGATGTCGTGCGCCGCGATGAGGCGGATGGACTCGCGCTTCAGGGCCTCGTACACCTCGGGCGCGGCGGTGAGCACCTGCTCGAGCTTGGCGGCGAGGTCGCCGACGTTGCCCGGTTCGAAGAGGAAGCCGTTGACCCCGTCGTGCACCAGGTGCGGCAGGGCCATCGCATCCGCCGCCACGATGGGCAGCGCAGAGGCCATGGCCTCCATGGTCGCGATCGACTGCAGCTCCGCGATCGACGGCATGGCGAAGACGGATGCGCGCGTGTAGGCCTCGCGCAGTTCCTCCTCGGTGACGTAGCCCCGGAAGGTGACCCGTTCGCCGAGACCGAGCTCCTCCGAGAGGTGCTGGAGGTTCTTCAGCTGGTCTCCGCCACCGACGATTTCGAGCGTGGCGTCGAGGGTCTCGGGCAGGGCTGCGATGGCCTTGATCAGCACGTCGATCTGCTTCTCACCGGTGACGCGACCGACGAACAGGATCCGATTGCCGGTACGGGGCTCCCAGCTGGGCACGTACTGGTCCGCGTCGATTCCGCAGGAGATCGCGTGCACGCCGCGCAGGCCCGTGGAGCGCTCGAGGAACTCGGCGGCACGACGGGTCGGCGTGGTCACGGCCTCGGCTCGGCTGAAGGAGCGCCGGGCGGCCTTCCACGCCAGCCCGATCGCCCATTCCTGCCACGCCTTCGGGATGAGCGTGAACTCGAGCATGTTCTCGGGCATGAAGTGGTTGGTGCCGATGATGCGGATGCCGCGTTTCTCGGCCTCGACCGAGAGACCGCGACCGACGACGATGTGCGACTGGAAGTGCACCACGTCGGGCTTCACCTCATCGAGGATGCGGGCGCTGTTCTGCTTGATGCGCCAGGGAAGCGCGAAACGCAGCCAGTCGTGCGGGTACCAGCGCCAGCTGTAGAGCCGGTGCGCGACGATCTTCTGGCCGTCGTGCTCCTCGACCCAGGTTCCGCGCACTCGGGATGCCGCGGGGGCCATGACGTGCACCTCGTGGCCCCGAGCCACGAGGCCGGCGGCGAGGCGCTCCGCGAACCGGGCGGCGCCGTTCACGTCGGGGGCGAAGGTATCTGCACCGATCAGGACGCGCAACGGCTTCGTCGCCGCCTTCTCGTCGCCCGTGTGCGCGGGGGCATGCGAACCGGGATTGTCAGTCAAGTGGGAGTTCCCTACGTTTCTCGGCCGGGAATCACATCCGGCTGGAGCGTGACCCGCGCCACAGGCGGCGCGTGCTGGCAGCCTATTCTAAACCGATGTGTCGCCGGGCCGTCGGAGGCTCGGCACGAGATCGGGGTCGGCCAGTCCGGTCTGCGGATGGTGCTTCGAGAGCAGGAAGACGCCCCAGATGGCGACGGCACCCGCGATGACGAACGCGATGACCGCCCACAGCGGAGCCTGCGAGGCCTCGTCGAGCACGACGATGCCGATGGTGACGGCGACGAGCGGGTCGATGACGGTCAGCCCGGCGATGACCAGGTCGGGCGGGCCAGACGAGTAGGCGTTCTGCACGAAGTAGGCGCCGAGCGCCGCTGCGAGCAGCAGGCCGAGCAGGCAGACGAAGGTCAGCCACTCGAAGCTGCCGTGCTGCACCCGGCTGATGACCACCTTCGCGAGCGTCGCGACGAAGCCGTAGAGCACGCCGGCACCGATGATGTAGAACAGCGCCTTGAACCTGCGCCGCAGCCAGGCGAATGCCGCCCCGAAGACGGCGAGCACGACGGCGAGGATGATGAGGATCGTGATGAGGTCCTCATCCGAGACCGGCTTGTCGACGGCGGTGAAGGCGGCGATCGTGACGAACAGGGCCACGCCGCCCACGCACATGACGATGGCGATGACCGAGGCGCGATTCAGCCGAACGTGCGAGACCCGTGCGTTGATGATCGACGTGATCACGAGGGCGACCGCCCCGAGAGGCTGCACGACGATGAGCGGCGCCAGCGACAGGCTGATCAGCTGCAGCGCGATGGCGAGCCCGAGCATGACGGTGCCGAGCACCCACGAGGGCCGGCCGAGCAGCAGGGCGAGTTGGCGAACACTCAGGCCGCCGTCGCTGTGGGCCGTCGTGCGCTCCACCTTGCCGACCCCGCGATGCTGCAGTTGCGCACCTACCGACATGAACACCGCGCCGATGAGCGCGATGAAGATACCCAGAACCTGCTTCGGATTCTGGGTGAAGACCTCCGTCACGCCTTCGAACCCCTCGCCACCGACCACCTCTCGACCCTAACGCGACGGCCGCCGATATCCTTGCCGAATGGCCGTCCGATCCATCCGAATCACCGGTGACCCTGTTCTGCACTCCCCCGCGCAGCCCGTCACGCGCTTCGACGACGATCTGCGCCGACTGGTGGCGGACCTCTTCGAGACGATGGATGCGGCGCCCGGCGTCGGCCTCGCCGCGCCGCAGGTGGGCGTGCCGCTGCGCGTCTTCACCTACACGTGGGGTGAGGGCGCCGACAAGCAACGCGGCGTCGCCATCAACCCCGAACTCTGGATCTCACCGCCGGAGCCGGGCGTTCCCGATCCCGAGGAGGAATCGGAGGGCTGCCTGTCGTTCCCGGGCGAACGGTTCGCGCTGCGCCGTGCGGACCGGGCGCTCCTGCGTGCCATCGATCTGGAGGGCAGGCCCTTCGAAGTGGAGGCCTCCGGATGGCTGGCCCGCATCTTCCAGCACGAGTTCGACCACCTGAACGGAACGCTGTACACCGACCGGCTCGACGCCGACGACCAGAAGGTCGTTGCCAAGATCACTCGCAAGCGGGGCTGGGGAACTCCGGGCTCGTCCTGGCTTCCGGGGGTCGACGACCTCGACGCGTGAGCGGCGCGCCTCAGACGAGAAGCCGGATGCCCGCGGCGAGGGCCGCCGCCACGAGCACCACCACGACGAACGGCACCCGCAGGGCGTACAGTGCTGCCGCCACGATGAGCGCCGGCACCCGTGCATCGAGCACGATGTCGTGGCCGCTCGCGAAGCTCTGCACGGCCGTGAGCCCGGCGAGCAACGCCACCGTGAGCATGTCGGCGATGCGCGATGGCGTCGGAGGGTGCAGCACTCTCGGCGGCACGAGGTAGCCCCCCAGCTTGATCGCCACGCAGGCCATAGACGCCAGGATCACGATCTGCCACATCGTCATGCCGATGCCGCCTTCCGGCCGAGCAGGTTGAAGGCGCCGACGACGAGCCCGACCACCGCGGCCACGAGAACCGGCAGCCCGGGCATGAGCACGGGCGTGAAGGCGGTGGCGACGACGGCCGCACCCACGGCGACGGCTCCCGTCTGAAGGCTCTTCAGCCGAGGCCAGAGAAGGCCGAGGAAGGCGGCGGCAGCGGCGGCATCCAACCCCCACGCCCGCGGGTCTCCGAGTGCGTCGCCGATGAGGGCTCCCGCGACGGTGGTGAGGTTCCACCCGATGAAGACCGCGACGGCGGTCGACCAGAAGCCCCAGCGCCGGGCACGAGGGGTGGGCTGTGCGAGTGCTACGGCCGTGGACTCGTCGATGGTGCCCCACGCTGCCGCGATGCGCTGCCACCAGGGGCCCTCGCCCACGAGAGGCGCCATGCGCATGCCGTAGATGGCGTTGCGCAGCCCGAAAAGCGCGGCCGTGGCGATGCCCGATGCGCCCGCTGCGACGCCGCCGGTCGCGACGACGCCGATGAGGGCGAACTGCGATCCGCCGGTGAACATCACGAGGCTGAGAAAGCTCGTCTGCCAGAGATCGAGACCGGATGCGACGGCGAGTGCGCCGAAGGAGACGCCGTACGCCGCCGTGGCCAGGCCGACGGCGATGCCCGAGCGCAGTGCGGCGCGCTCGGCGGGGCCTCGCCGGTCCTGTCCGGCGGCATCCGTCGTGCTCATCGAGAGAGGGCGACCCCGTGCACGCCGTTGTGGAAGCGCAGCGACGGGAACGCGGCGGCGACCGAGAAGCCAACGCCCGGAACGGGCTTCGCGCTGAAGACGCCACCGAAGAGCTCCGTGCGCTGGCGCATCTGCGAGATGGATGCACCGGTCACCTCGTCGGTCAGCGCGCGGGCGTCCTGCTCGATGGTCGTGGGGGCGACGGCGCCGTCCCGGCGTCGCCGGGCGCTCGCCCGAACGCCGTCGTCGTCGATCGCGAGTTGCAGCCCGTCACCCGTCCAGGTGAAGCTGACTCGGGCCGTGGTTCCCGGGCCGCCGTGCGTGAGCGCGTTCGAGAGGGCGCTCTGCAGGATGCGATAGATCGCCAACTCCGCGCCGGGCTTCAACTCGTAACGCTCGCCCGACTCCTCGAAGTCGATCTCGAGCCCGGCGTCGCGCATCACCCGGAAGAGGTTCGCCGCCGACTGCAGCCCCGGCTGGGGCGCGGAGAGCGCCTCGCCCTCCCGGGCGACGGTGAGCACCCGTCGCATGTCGGCCAGGGCCTCACGGCCCGCCTCGGCCACTCCCGTCACCGCACGCACGGCGGCGTCAGGATCGCCCTCGGCGGTGTACCGCGCACCCTCGGCCTGCGAGACGAGCCGCGAGATCGAGTGCACGGCGACATCCTGCAGGTCGCGCACGATGCCGAGTCGACCCGTCTGCTCGGCGAGCGAGAGCTCGAGCCCGATGCGCACCCGCTCCGCGCTCGTCCAGTCCCGTTCGCTGCGCCGTCGAGCGCCGAGCGCGAGGAGCCACAACGCGAAGAAGACGACGGTGGTGACTGCCAGAACGGCGGCCAGACCCAGCCAGGGGTTCATGCGATGCTCCTTCTGCGCGTACTCCCCCGACCACTGAGCCTAGGCGGGAAAGGCGAGCCGGGCGAAACGGCTACGGCCGACCCGCCTCCGAGTCGCTGTTGATGAACCCGAAACCGGAGCGGACCTCATCCAGTGTCGCCGCGGATCGGGACTGGATCACGGCGAGGGCATCGTGCACCGCGGAGGGATCGCTATCGAGCGAGGCCGCCCCCGATGCAGCGGATTCATTGATGATGCTCAAGGATCGGGTCACGGTGTCCGCGAGAGCCACGACGATGCGACGTCGTTCCTGCTCGACCTCGCGTTCCCGGCGGCGATTCGCCACGGCACGCAGCCAGGCGGCACGATCACGGCGCACGCTGAAGGCGAGATAGACGCCGATCCCGAGCCCGGCCACGAGCAGGAGCAGGAGCACCACGAGTTGCGGCTCGAGCGGAAGGGTGAACAGCGCCCACAGCACGAACAGAAGCTGGAGCAGCTGGATCAGCACGAGGATCACCACCCGTCGCCGTCCGGTACCCCGAGCCGGGAGAGCCCACGACCTGCTGTGGCCCTCTCCGTGCTCCCTGACCGGCAGGGAACGAGACGATGCAGAGGACATGAACAGAATGTTAACGCCTGCTGCTGGGCGCCCAATGCACGCAGGCTGAGCGGCGGCTCCGCGCTCAGGCGCGACGCCAGTCGTCGCTCGTGAGGTGAGAGCCCGCCTGCGGCCCCATCTGCAGCATTCCGCCGTCGACGACCCAGGATGCGCCGGTCACGTAGGCTGCGTCGGGAGAGGCCAGGAAGGCGGTGACCGCCGCGATCTCGCGGGCGTCGCCCGGACGACCGAGCGGGATGCCGGGGCGGTGAGTGCCGCGCGGGTCCTCATCCTCCTGGTCGGTCATGGGCGTCGCGATCTCGCCCGGCGCGACGGCGTTGACCGTGATGCCGTGTTCGCCGAGCTCCAGCGCCAGGGTCTTCAAAAGGCCGACGAGTCCGTGCTTGGCGGCGTCGTAGGCGACCGAGCCCACGCGCGGCTGGTGCTCGTGAACGCTCGTGACGCCGACGATGCGCCCGCCGGTGCCGGCATCCACCATGCGACGAGCGGCGCGCTGCAGGAGCACGAACGGGCCGTCGAGGTCTCCGGCGAGCGTCCTGGCGCCACTCGTCCCACGAGGTCTCGAGGAACGGCGTGCCGCCGCCGAGGCCGGCGTTGTTGATGAAGACGTCGAGACCTCAGAGGTCCTCGGCGAGCCGGTCGACCACGTCTCCGCACGCCGGTACGTCGGTCGCATCCAGCCGCGTGACCACGGCACGGCGCCCCTCGGCTTCGACGAGCCGTGCGGTCTCGCGTGCGCCGTCCTCGTCGGAGTGCCAGGTGATGCCGACGTCCATGCCGCCCTGGGCGAGTGCGACGGCCGTCGCACGGCCGATTCCCGAGTCCGAGCCGGTGACGATCGCGGTGCGCGGTGAGAATTCCATGCCAGCACTCTGCGGCCGGTCTGCGCCGCCGGCAAGGGGCTGGCACAAGCCGGGTGATGCTGTTAGAACTGCGTTTCATGACCGACACCCCTGTCTCCGCCGCCCTTTTCGACATCGATGGCACTCTGGCCGACTCCAACTACCTGCACGTCGAGGCATGGCACCACGCCTTCGAAGACATGGGCGTGCGGGTGGATGCCTGGCGCATCCACCGCGGAATCGGACAGGACTCCGCACGTCTGCTGAGCTCGCTCGTCGGCGACCGCGACGACGAGTGGCTCGAGCAGGCCAAAGACCTGCACTCGACCTACTACAAGCAGCTGACCAGCCGGCTGTACCCCTTCACGGATGCCGCGGGCCTGCTCCAGGCGCTCGCCGACCGCGGTGTGCACGTGGTGCTCGCAACCTCCGCCCCCGACGATGAATTGGAGATCCTGCTGAAGGCGCTCGACGCCGACGCCGCCATCCACGCGACGACCTCCGCCGACGACGTCGACGCAGCCAAGCCCGAGCCCGACATCGTGGCGGTGGCCCTCGACAAGGCGGGCGCAACAGCCCAGAACGCCGTCTTCATCGGCGACTCGGTCTGGGACATGAAGGCCGCGGTCGCGGCCGGTGTCCGGCCCTTCGGGGTGCGTTCCGGAGGCGTCTCGGAGGCGGAGCTCGTCGACGCCGGCGCAGTGCGCGTGTTCGACGACCCGGCAGCGCTGCTCGGGAACCTGGACGCCCTCGACCTGGGCTGAGCACGGTGACTGGGAAATGAGAAAGGACCGGAGGGGTGGAGCCCATCCGGTCCTTCGCTCCCCGACTTGGACTCGAACCAAGAACCTATCGGTTAACAGCCGATTGCTCTGCCAATTGAGCTATCGAGGATCAGCGCGTGTGCGCATAGCTACTTTAGCAAAGGATTCACCGCCGCAAAATCGAGCGCCGCTCGACTGACTCGCCGCACGTCAGTACCCGAGATCCGGGTCGACGATTCCAAGGAATCGCCCATCACCGACGAACCCCGCGACGTTGACGCGGATGCGCTCCTCGAGCAGCGGCGCCGTCATCGCGGGCGTGTCGGCCATGTGCGGGGTGATGAGCGCGGTTGGAACGCTCCACAGCGGATGCCCCGCCGGAAGCGGCTCCGGATCGGTCACGTCGAGCGCGGCACCCGCGATGGCTCCGGAGCTGAGCGCGAGCACCAGGGCATCCGTATCGACCAAACGCCCACGTCCCACGTTCACGAGGTATGCCGAAGCGCGCATACGCTCGAACTCCGCCGCACCGAAGAGCGATGTCGTCTCCGGCGTGAGCGCAGCGGCGAGGATGACGAGGTCGGCCTCGGCAAGCACCTCGCCCAGCCGCTCGGGCGAGAGCGTGCGCTCTGCTCCCGGCACGGGGTCCGGCCGCTGCCGCACCACATCCACGTGCACGCCGAAAGGTGCCAGCAGGCGGATGAGTTCGAGGCAGATGCCGCCGGCGCCGACGATCAGAACGCGACGGCCGTACAGCGAGACGCCGAGCGGGCGGTCATCCCATTCCCGTGCCCGTGCCCGCTGGGGCAGGTAGCGCAGAAGCGCGAGGGCGAGACCGAGCGCGTGCTCGGCGACGGGCTGGGCGAAGGCGCCCTTCGCGCTCGTCCACAGCACGCCGCGGTGCCGTCCGATGAGGTTCGAGAAGGCGTCGACGCCGGCCCACGGGAGCTGCACCCAGCCCACGCCCGGACGCGCAGCCAGGACGGCGTCGAGGTCGTGCGGACGATCGTTCGCGAGCCAGACGACGCCCCGGGTGTCCGATCCGAGCGGGCCGACGGTACCGCCGCCCTGCTCGACCGCTGCCGAGAAGCGCGGCTCCCCCTCCGGGAGCACCGCGATCGGCCCGGGCGCGGGACGCCGTGCGGGTACGCCGTCGGCGCCGGCCGGCAGCACGGCGCGGTGGGCGCCCGTCACAATCCCGGCGCCGGCGCCTGCGGCGCGCGTGCCGGGCCGACCTCTCCGAGCGGAAGCTCGGCGGCGAGGCGTTCGACGTAGGGATGCAAGGGGTTCGCGAGCACCTCGTCGATCGGCCCGAGGCCGACGAGCATTCCGCCGTCGAGCACGGCGATGCGATCGGCGACCCGTCGCAGGATCGCCAAGTCGTGGCTGATCACGAGCGCCGCGAAGGCGCTGTGCTGCTGCAGCTCGCCGACGAGGTCGATGATGGCGTGGCGCACGGTGGCATCCAGCGCCGCCGTCGGCTCGTCGGCGATGAGCAATGCCGGGTCGAGCACGAGGGCCCGGGCGATCGCCAACCGCTGTCGCTGCCCCGAACTGAGTTCGTACGGGTACTTCGAGAGCACGCCGAGCGGCAGCCGCACCGCGTCGACGAGAGTGACGACGCGCGCCTCGAGCGCCTTTCGGTTGTAGTGCCTGTCGCGGAGCAGGATCGGCTCGCCCACCACCTCTGCGACGGTCAGGTCGCCGCGCAGGTTCGCCGCGGCATCCTGGGCGACATACCCCACCTCGAACATGAGCCGATCGGCGCGCCGCCTGCTGAGACGGCGCAGCGATTCGCCGAAGACCTGGGCGTCGCCCCCGGTGATCACCGGATGCACCTCGCCGCGCGCGGCCTGCATGAAGCGTCCGGCCAGCACCCGTGCCACCGTGCTCTTGCCCGAACCGCTGCGACCGAGCAGCCCCAGCACCTCGCCGGGGTGCACCGTGAGATTCAGGCCGCGCACCGCCACGTAGGCCGGACTCGGTCCGTGCGCCGGGTATTCGACCGTGAGGTCGCTCGCGACGATCGGATAGCCGTGCAGGGCGTTACCCACCATGGTGTCTACTCTGCCGCCTGGAGCGCGTGCAGTGCATCCCGTCGCTTCGCCTGCTCGATCGGATCGGGAACCGGCAACGAGGTCAGCAACCGCTGGGTGTAGGGGTCCTGCGGAGCGCCGAGCACCTCGGCGCCGGTCCCCTCTTCGACGAGCCTGCCCTTGTAGAGCACCGCGATGCGGTCGGCGAGCAGGTCGACGACGGCCAGGTCGTGGCTGATGAAGAGGGCCGCGAAGCCGAACTCGCGCTGGAGCTCGGCGAACAGCTCGAGCACGCGCGCCTGAACGGATACGTCGAGGGCGCTCGTCGGCTCATCGGCGATGAGCAGCGTGGGCGCGAGCGCGAGCGCCCTGGCCAGGCTCGCCCGCTGACGCTGGCCGCCCGAGAGCTCGTGCGGGTAGCGGTCGCCGTAGGCCCGGGGAAGCTGCACGGCCTCGAGCAGCTCGTCGACGCGACGCCGGGCGTCCCGCGCGGATTCGGCTCGGCCGTGGATCACGAGCGGTTCAGCAACGGCGTCGGCGATGCTCAGCAGCGGGTTGAAGCTGCCCGCCGGGTCTTGAAAGACGAATCCGATCTGCGAGCGGGAGGAACGGAAGTCGCGTTCGCGCACTCCGTTCATCTCCGTGCCGAGAACCTGCAGCGAGCCGTCGGTCACCCTCGTCAGGCCGGCGATCGCGCGGCCGGTCGTGGTCTTGCCCGAACCGGATTCCCCGACGAGGCCGAGCACCTCGCCCGCACGGATCTCGAAGCTGATGCCGTCGACCGCCGTGAATCCGGGGCGGCCGAAGCGACCGGGGTACTGGATGCGCAGGTCCTTGGCGACGACGACGGGCGTCGCGGTCTTCCAGTCCATGCTGCGCGCCTCGGCGCGAACGGCTGCCGAGCTCGTTCCCTGGCCGACGTGCGGCACCGCCGCGAGCAGGCGCTTGGTGTAGTCCGCCTGCGGATGCGCGAACAGCTGCTGCACATCGGCCTGCTCCACCACGTTGCCCTGGTACATCACGGCCACGCGATCGGCGAGGTCGGCAACGACGCCCATGTTGTGGGTGATGAGCACGATCGCCGCGCCGAACTCGTCGCGGCAGCGCCGCAGCAGGTCGAGGATCTCGGCCTGCACCGTCACGTCGAGCGCCGTGGTGGGCTCGTCGGCGACGATGAGGCCGGCATTGAGCACGAGCGCCATCGCGATGATCACGCGCTGCTTCTGTCCGCCCGAGAACTGATGGGGGTAGTAGTCCACGCGCTTCTCGGGCTCGGGGATGCCGACCCGGCCGAGGATCTCGACGGCGCGCTTCTTGGCCTCGAGCTTCGAGATCGACGCGTGCGCACGCAGGCCCTCCGCGATCTGCCAGCCGACGGTGTAGACGGGGTTCAGCGCTGTGGAGGGCTCCTGGAACACCATGGCGACGTCGGTGCCGCGCACCTCGCGCAGCTGGCGCTTGGAGAGCGCGATGACGTCGTTCTGCGCGCTGCCGTCGCGACTGGTCAGGATGACCGCTCCGCTGGTCGTCGCCGTCTCGGGAAGCAGGCCCAGGATGGTCTTGGCCGTGACGGTCTTGCCGCTGCCGCTCTCGCCCACGATGGCGAGCACCTCGCCGGGCGCGACCGACAGGCTCACGTCATCGACGGCCTTGACGGGTCCGGCATCCGTTGCGAACGAGACGCCGAGGCGTTCGATGCTGACGACGTCGCTCATGACTTCACCCTGATTCCGTGCTCGTCGAAACTCTCCCCGTCCTCGAGGCCGCTGAGTCCTCCCGGACCGGCGTCCAGCGTGCCGCCCGGCACGACGGAGGTCTCCGCCACGCTGCCCGATGCCTTCGCGACCGAGCGTCGCCCGCGCAGGCGCGGGTCGGCGAGGTCGTTGAGGCTCTCGCCGACGAGCGTGATGCCGAGCACGGCCAGCACGATCGCCACTCCGGGGAAGACCGCCGTCCACCAGATACCGCTGGTGACGTCGGAGATCGCCTTGTTGAGGTCGTAGCCCCACTCGGCGGCCGACGTGGGCTCGATGCCGAAGCCGATGAAGCCGAGGCCGGCGAGCGTGAGGATCGCCTCGGAGGAGTTCAGCGTGAGGATGAGCGGAAGGGTGCGGGTCGCGTTGCGCAGCACGTGACGGAACATGATGCGGGAGTTGCTCGCCCCGAGCACCTTGGCCGATTCGACGAAGGCCTCGGCCTTGATGCGCACCGTCTCGGCACGGATGACGCGGAAGTACTGCGGGATGAACACCACGGTGATCGAGATCGCCGCCGCGAGGATGCCGCCGAAGAGGTTCGACTGGCCGCCCGAGATGACGATGGACATCACGATCGCCAGCAGCAGAGACGGGAACGCGTAGATGGCATCGCAGACCACCACGAGCAGCCGGTCGGCCCATCCGCCGAAGTACCCGGAGATGAGGCCGAGGAAGACGCCGATGAAGATGGAGAGGATGACCGCGACGATGATGACGAGGATCGCCGTCTGGGCACCCCAGATGGTGCGCGAGAGCACGTCGTAGCCGCCGACGGTCGTACCGAACCAGTGAGCCGCTGACGGCGGGTTCTGCGAGCCGAACGCTCCGTCGGGCCCGCGCAGCTGGTCGAACCCGTACGGGGCGAGCAGCGGCGCGAAGACGGCGGTCAGCACGAAGACCGCGGTGAGCACCAGGCCGGTGACGAGCATGCCGCGCTGCAGGCCGACGCTCTGGCGCAGCTGGTGGACGACGGGCAGGCGGTGCAGGATGCCGCCGCGTGCGGCCGGAGGGGCGGGAGGTGCGAGCTGGGTCATCTCAGTACCTCACTCGAGGATCGACGAGGGCGGCGATGATGTCCACGATGAAGTTCGTCAGGGCGACGATGACGGCGAGCAGCACCACGATGCCCTGGACGGCGACGAAGTCGCGCGCCTTGATGAACTGCACGAGCTGGAAGCCGAGCCCCTTCCACTCGAAGGTCGTCTCGGTGAGCACTGCCCCACCGAGAAGCAGTGCAACCTGGAGGCCGATGACCGTGATGATCGGGATGAGCGCCGGACGGTAGGCGTGCTTGCGCACCAGGCGGAACTCGCTGACCCCCCGAGAGCGGGCGGCATCGACGTAGTCGGTCGACAGGGTGCCGATCACGTTCGTTCGCACGAGACGGAGGAACACGCCTCCGGTGAGCAGGCCGAGGGCGATCGCCGGCAGCACCGCGTGTGCGAGCACGTCGCCGAGCACGGCCGGGTTGCCGGTCTGGATGGCGTCGATCGTGTAGAAGCCGGTCTTGTTCGAGAGGAACGCCATCTCGAGCTCGGACCCCGTGGTCGCCCGGCCGGCGACGGGAAGCCAGCCCAGCCAGACGGAGAAGACCAGCTTCAGCAGCAGGCCGGCGAAGAAGACCGGGGTGGCGTAGAACAGGATCGCGAGGATGCGGAAGACGGCATCCGGAGCCTTGTCACGAAAGTAGGCGGCCACCATTCCGAGCGGGATTCCGACGACGAAGGCGACGATCAGCGAGTAGAAGGCGAGCTCGAAGGTCGCGGGCCCGTACGTGGCGAGCACCTCGACGACGGGCCGGTTCGTCGAGATCGTGGTGCCGAAGTTCCCGGTGAACGTCTGCCCAAGGTACTCGAGGTACTGCACGAGGATGGGTCGGTCGTAGCCGGCCGAGTGCACCCGCTCCGCCAGTTGCTCGGGTGTCAGCCGGCCGCCGAGCGAGGCGGTGATGGGATCGCCCGTCGTGCGCATGAGCAGGAACACCAGCGTCACGAGAATGAAGACGGTGGGGATGATCAGCAGGAACCGCACGAGGATGTAGCGGCCCAGCCCTCCCCCGGACGAGCGTTTGCGCACGGCGGGAAGCCGCGTGGCCTCCGGCTCCGTTGCCACAGTGGTCATTGATACCTCACGTCGGTGCAGAAGAGGGGCGGCCGGCTCACGCCGGCCGCCCCGATGTTTCACGCTAGAGAGAACTCTAGCGATGCGCTACTTGGACAGCGCCGCGTAGCGGAACTTGAAGGATGCGTCCAGGGTGTCCTCGGCGCCCTTCACGTCCTTGCCCACGACGGCGACCTGAGCGCCCTGCAGCAGCGGCAGCGTGGAGAGCTGGGCTGCCACCTTGTCCTGGATCTCCTCGATGAGCTTCGTGCGCTCACCGGCATCCACGGTGGTCGCCTGCTTCAGGATCAGGTCGTTGACCTCCTGGTCGTTGTAGTGGTTGTGCAGGAAGTTCTCCGTGAGGAAGAACGGGGTGAGGTAGTTGTCGGCGTCGGAGTAGTCCGGGTACCAGCCGAGCTGGTAGACGGGGTAGACGTCGGCGGTGCGGTCCTTGACGTACTGCACATACTCGGTGGACTGCAGGTTGACCGTGAAGAGGCCGCTCGCTTCGAGCTGGTCCTTGACCATGGCGTACTCGTCCGAGGAGCCGGGGCCGTAGTGGTCGGTGTTGTACTGCAGGTTGATGGCGACCGGAGTGCTGACGCCGGCGGCGGCGAGCGTCGCCTTCGCCTTGTCGGCGTCGGGACCGCCGTCGCCGTCGCCGTAGAGGTTCTTGAGCGACTCGGTCGCGCCGGTCAGGCCCTCGGGAACGTAGGAGTACACGGGCGTGTAGGTGCCCTTGTAGACCTGGTCCGCGATCTCCTTGCGGTCGACGAGGTCGGCCATCGCCTGGCGCACCGCGAGGGACTTGGCCGGGTCGGCCTCGGCGGTCTTGGCGCCGAACGGCATGGTGTCGAAGTTGAAGACGATGTAGCGCAGCTCGCCACCGGGTCCGTCGACGACCTTGACCTTGTCGCTCTTGCGCAGGCTCTCGATGTCGGTCGCCGAGAGGCTGCGGAACGCGACGTCCACGGTGCCTTCCTGCGCGTCGAGCTTGAGGTTCGAGGAGTCGGTGTAGTACTTGACGTTGATGGTGCCGGTCTTGGGCTTGCCGAGGATGCCCTTGTAGTCGGGGTTCGCCTTGTACTGGATGAGGTTGTTGAAGTCGTAGCTCTTGATCGTGTACTGACCGGCGAACGCCTCGCCCTTGACGATGTCGTCATCGCTCGTGAGCTTGTCGGGCGAGAACACGTCCTCGTCCACGATGGGACCGGCGGGGCTGGAGAGGATCTGCGGGAAGACCTGGTCGTTCTCGCTCTTCAGGTGGAAGACGACGGTCGTGTCGTCCTTCGCCTCCGTCGAGTCGAGGTTGTAGAGCAGCGAGGACGGGCCGTTCTCATCCGCGATCTTCAACTGGCGGTCGAACGTGAACTTCACGTCGGACGAGGTCAGCGCGTGACCGTTGGCGAACTTCAGGCCCTTCTTCAGGGTGACGGTGTACTCCGTCGGCGAGGTGAACTCCGCCTTCTCGGCGATGTCGGGCTTGACGTCGGGGCTGCCGTACGGGGTGTTCAGCAGGAACGGGAACACCTGGTTCATCACGGCGAAGGAGCCGTTGTCGTACGAGCCAGCCGGGTCGAGCGTGGTGATCTTGTCGGTGGTGCCGACCGTCAGCGTGCCACTGCCGCCATTGCCGGAGTCGCCGCCGCCGGAGTTGCCGGAGCAGCCTGCCAGCGCGAGCGAGACCGCGGCCGCGCCTGCGGCGAGGACGAGCAGGCGCTTGCCGTTCGTGGATGCGGATGCCATATCCGTCTACCTCTTCCTGTGGATGGGGGATGTCGATCGTGCCGTATGCGGGCAGATCGACACCGCTATGTATTTACAGATAGCACGCCCGGTTGACGCAGGAACGCGAAACGGGCCCCCGTGCGCGGGATGGTTACACAGCTGCAACATCCTGCGTGCCGCCGCGGCGGTTCAGCGGATGTGCTGCGCCGCCATCACTCCTCGCGCAACGCCCTCCGTTCGGCCTCCACGTCGACGAGCGCGCGCTGGATGGCACCGAACGTCGCGCTGTCCGACGCGTCGGTGCGCTGCAGCCGGCCCAGCAGCTCGCTCTTGCGGTGCAGCAGGTCGCGATCGATGAGCGAACGGGCGATTGCACGCACGTACACGGCGAGCTCGCGTTCGTTGCGCTCGGGGATGGGGGCCACCGCGAGTTGCTGAACGAAACCCCGCATCGGCTCTGGCACCTCATCGGCGACGATCATCGTCCAGTCGGCAGCCTCGATGCGGTCGACGGTGCTGAGCACGGCGTCGCGCACGAGTGAGAGCGAGGCGTTGTGGAAGTCGGTCTGCATGCTGCGGCGCACGAGTGCCGCTCCGATGGTTCCCGGATGCTGCAGCACCGCCATGAGGGCGTCGCGCTCGAGCCGTGTGACCGGGTCGGCCGGCAGGTCGGTGATCGAGAAGGCCCGCTCCCGCACAGCACCGTCGGCCCCCGCGGACGCCTCGGAGCGCGCGGGGACGGCACGGCCGGATGCCGCAGTCACGGCACGTTCGACCTCGCGCAGGTCGGTTCCGAGCATGCGGGCCAGTTCTCGGGTGTAGCCGGGGCGCAACGCACGGTCGCGGATGTCGGCGACCACGGGTGCGGCGGCGCGGAGGGCGGCCACGCGGCCCTCCACAGTGTCGAGGTCGAAGGCGGAGACCCGCTGGCGCATGACGAATTCGAACATCGGGCGCTTCGTCGCGACGAGCTGGCGAACGGCCTCGTCCCCGCGCTCGATGCGCAGGTCGCAGGGGTCCAATCCCCCGGGGGCGACGGCGACGTAGGTCTGGGCCGCGAAGCGCTGCTCCTCGGTGAAGGCGCGCATGGCCGCCTTCTGTCCAGCGGCATCCGGGTCGAAGGTGAACACCACCTCGCCGGCTGCGGTGTCGTCGCCGAGGATGCGGCGCAGCACCTTGATGTGGTCGATGCCGAACGACGTGCCGCTCGTGGCGACGGCCGTGGTGACGCCCGCGAGGTGGCACGCCATGACGTCGGTGTAGCCCTCGACGACGACGACCTGGTGGGCACGGGAGATGTCGCGCTTGGCCATGTCGAGGCCGTAGAGCACCTGCGCCTTGTGGAAGACCGGCGTCTCGGGCGTGTTCAGGTACTTCGGGCCGGGATCATCCTCGAGCAGTCGGCGCGCACCGAAGCCCACCGTCTGTCCGGTCACGTCGCGGATCGGCCAGATGAGCCGGCCGCGGAAGCGGTCGTACACCCCGCGATCGCCGGTGGAGACGAGCCCGGCCGCCGCCAGCTCGTCATCGCGGAAGCCGCGGCCGCGCAGGTGCTTCGTGAGCTCGTCCCAGCTCTTCGGCGCGAAGCCGACGCCGAACCGGGCTGCCGCGGCCGCGTCGAAGCCACGCTCCCCCAGGAAGCGCCGCCCGGGGTCCGCGGCGGGGCCGCGCAGCTGCTCCACGAAGAACTCGGCTGCGGCGTCGTTCGCCGCGAGCAGGCGTGCGCGATTGCCCTGGTCGGGGTTGGCCCCGCCATCCTCGTAGTGCAGCGCGTACCCCAGCCGGCCGGCGAGCCGCTCGACGGCCTCCGTGAAGGTGACGTGGTCCATCTTGCGCAGGAACGAGATGACGTCGCCCGACTCTCCGCATCCGAAGCAGTGGTAGAAGCCGACCTGCGGACGCACGTGGAAGCTGGGGCTGCGCTCGTCGTGGAAGGGGCAGAGCCCCTTCATGGAGCCCACGCCCGCCGACTTCAGCGTGACGTAGTCGCCCACGATGTCGGCGATGTTGGTGCGCGACTTGACCTCGTCGATGTCGGATTGAGCGATGCGGCCGGGCACCCTGCAATCCTAGGTGCGCCCGGCGACGCACTCGGCCCCACGTTCAGGGTGTGGGATTCGCGGCTTTCGGAGCACTCAGTTCTGCACGAGGCGCTCGTACCAGGCGAGGGCGGACTGATCGGTCAGGCTCGCGACCTGGTCGACGACGATGCGCTTGCGCGTTGCGTCGTCGGGGGCGCGGCGCCAGTCATCGGCGAACCCGACGTCCAAGTGCTGGTCTCCGGCGGCGTAGAGCGCGTCGGCGAGGCTGCGGAGGATCTGGCGCTGCTGCTTGTAGATGGGCTGGCGCGTGTTGGTCGCCATCACGAAGGCGGCCACCAGTCCCTTCAGCACCGCGATCTCGGCTCGGATGGCGCGCGGGACGACGACATCGGCGCCGAAGCGAGCGAGCGAGCGTTCCGTGGAGGCGGCGCGCGTCGCATCCGTCGCCGCCCGGGCGAACCGGCCGATCAGTTCGCTCGTGAGGTTCTTCAGCCGGCCCTGGTGGGCGCGACCGCCGTCCCAGTCGTTCAACCAGAGCTCGAGCGCCCGAAGGCGGCCGAAGGCGTCGACGAGTTCGTCGGCGCCGTACTCTCCCCCGGTCCAGTCGATCATGGCGGTGATGAGCCCCGGATGCGTGCCGGGGTCGGCGAGGGCCGGCACGTCGATGAATCCGCCGACGACTGCATCCTCGAAGTCGTGGACCGAGTAGGCGATGTCGTCGGAGAGGTCCATGACCTGGGCCTCGATGCAGGGACGTCGCGGCGGAGCTTCGGCCCGCAGCCAGCGGAAGGCCTCGGCGTCGTCGGCGTAGAAGCCGAACTTCTGACGGCCGCTCGGGTCGGCGACGCTCGAATCCGTCGGCCACGGGTACTTGCAGCTCGCGTCGAGGCTCGCCCGCGTGAGGTTGAGGCCGTAGCTGCGGCCATCGGGTCCGAAGACCTTCGGTTCCAGGCGGGTGAGCAGCCGCAGCGTCTGGGCGTTGCCCTCGAAGCCGCCGATGTCGGCCGCCCAGGTGTTGAGCGCGCGTTCGCCGTTGTGGCCGAAGGGCGGGTGGCCGA
Source organism: Rathayibacter sp. YIM 133350 (assembly GCF_037404875.1). Taxonomy (NCBI): domain Bacteria; kingdom Bacillati; phylum Actinomycetota; class Actinomycetes; order Micrococcales; family Microbacteriaceae; genus Rathayibacter; species Rathayibacter sp. YIM 133350. Next base: position 69,234 of record NZ_JBBELO010000003.1, on the reverse strand, counting down.
GGTCGTGGGCCAGGCAGGCGGTGTCGACGACGTCGGGGGCCAGGCCCAGGCTGGTGGCCAGCTCGCGTCCGACCTGGGCGACCTCGAGGGAGTGCGTGAGCCGATTGCGGGCGAAGTCCAGACCGGCCGTGGGGCTCAGCACCTGCGTCTTCGCGGCCAACCGGCGCAGCGCGCTGGAGTGCAGCAGACGGGCGCGGTCGCGCGCGAAATCGCTGCGCGGGGCGCTGTGGATCTCGGGCAGCCAGCGCTCGGCGTCCCTGTCGCCGTAACCGCCGCGAGGCGGCTCAGCCGCCACTCGTGTCCAGTTCCGCGTCGTTCAGCGTGGTGCGCTCGGTGCTCTCGAGGTCGCGGGATGCGAGCCACCCGTCGGGCAGCGCCGGCTTCTTGGGGGTGCCGGCGCGTCCGCGCGGCCCCTCGGCGCCTTCGCCGGGGTAGGGCTGGGAGGCATCGAGCGTGCCGAGCAGGTCGTCGAGCTCGGCGAGCGAACCGACCGTGGCCAGCTGCGCGCGCAGCTCGCCGCCCACCGGGTAGCCCTTGAAGTACCAGGCGACGTGCTTGCGGATGTCGCGGCAGCCGCGCTCCTCGCTCTCGAAGAACTCGACGAGCAGCTCGGCGTGGCGTCGGAACGTCGCGGCCACCTCGCCGAGCGAGGGCTGGGCGATGTGCTCCTGGCCACGGAACGCGGCCGCGAGGTCGCCGAACAGCCAGGGGCGCCCGAGGCATCCTCGGCCGACGACCACGCCGTCGCATCCGGTCTCCTCGACCATGCGCAGCGCGTCGGCCGCCGACCAGATGTCGCCGTTGCCGAGCACGGGCGTGCCCGTGATGCTCTCCTTCAGCCGGGCGATCGCCGACCAGTCCGCGTGTCCGGAGTAGAACTCGGCGGCTGTGCGGGCGTGCAGGGCGATGGAGGCGACGCCCGCCCCCTCGGCTGCCTTGCCCGCCTCGAGGTAGGTGAGGTGGTCGGAGTCGATGCCCTTGCGCATCTTCACGGTCAGCGGCACGTCGCCGGCTGCGGCGACGGCGCCCTCGACGATCTGGCGGAACAGGCCGAGCTTCCACGGCAGCGCCGCTCCCCCGCCCTTGCGGGTGACCTTGGGAACCGGGCATCCGAAGTTCAAGTCGATGTGGTCGGCGCGGTCTTCGGCGACGAGCATCGTGACGGCCTCGGAGACCGTCTTCGGGTCGACGCCGTAGAGCTGGATGGACCGAGGCGTCTCGGACTCGTGGTGGGTGATGAGCCGCATCGACTCCGGTGTGCGCTCGACGAGGGCCCTGGAGGTGATCATCTCGCTCACGTACAGGCCGGCGCCGAACTCGCGGCACAGCCGGCGGAACGCGGTGTTGGTGATACCGGCCATGGGCGCGAGCACGACGGGGACGTCGAGCGCCAGGGGCCCGATTCTCAGGGGTGCGGGGCTTAGGGTTGCGGTAGACATGTCCCTCGATTCTCTCAGACGGCGGTGAACGATGAGCGCAGAGCCGCAATCCGGGTCCCTCGAGGGTGTGGAGCGCGTCCGGGCCGATGCCGCCGCACGCGGCCTCGACGTGGAGATCGTGGAGCGGGCGGCCGCACGCAGCCTGCATGAGGCCGCGGAACTGATGGGGCTGCAGCCCGGGGACATCGTGAAGTCGCTCGTGGTGAAGAAGGCCGACCAGAGCTTCGTCTTCGCCCTCGTTCCAGGCGGCCGCAAGATCTCCTGGCCCAAGCTGCGTGGGCTGCTCGGCGTGAATCGGCTGCAGCTTCCCGACGCCGGCCAGGCGCTGGAGGCCACCGGCTACGAACGCGGCACCATCACCCCGTTCGGCTCATCGCATCCGTGGCCGGTCATCGCCGACGCGAGCATCGCCGGTCGACGCATCTCGATGGGCGCGGGAGCGCACGGCTACAGCCTGTTCGTCGACGCGGATGCGATGGTCGAGGCGTTCGCGGCGCAGGTGGCCGACATCTCCGAGCCGGAGTAAGTCCGAGCAGGGCATGACCGCTCAGTTCGGGCGTGCCTTGTGCGGGGCGAGGGCGTAGTCCGCGAAGCCGATGGCGTTGCCCCACGGGTCCACGAATTCGAAGGCGTAACCGGTGCGCAGGCTGTACACCCGGCCGGGCAGGCCGGTGCGCGCGCCGAGCCATTCGTAGGTGGCGCGGGCGTCGGGCACCTCCAGCAGCAGGCGCGGCCCCGCCGCGACCGACGAGCGCGGCGCATCCGCCGCCCGGATGATGAGGCCGGGCGTCTCTGCTCCGACCTTGTAGCCGACCATGCCGATCTCGGGGAAGGCGAAGTCCTCGTCGAAGGCGAGCGTGCCGCCGTACAGCCGGCGCGCCTCGTCGAGGTCTCCCACCGGGAAGAGCACGTTGTCGATGCCGATCACATCGTTCATGGCTCCAGCCAATCATGCGCTGGAACGCACTGCCATCCGGTTGCGGGGTCTGCCGAAAAGTCCTACAGGCTGCAGGTCTCGCCGTCGCAGGTCGGTGCGTCGGCGTTTCCGGTGAGCGTCAGCAGCGGACGCAGCGTCGGCTGGGCGACGGTCGCCGTGGCCGTCGTCTCGACGGCCTCGGCGCTCACGCGAGCGCTCCCGCGCGCTCCGTGGCCACCTGCGTGATGACCTGGCTGAAGACTTCGGCCGGCTGGGCGCCCGAGACGCCGTAGGTGCCGTCGAAGACGAAGAAGGGAACGCCCTGGATGCCGTAGGCGCCGGCCTGTGCGATGTCCTGTTGCACGGCCGCGGCGTACCGGCCGGATTCCAGAGCCTCGCGCGCGGCAGCGCCGTCGAGCCCGACCTCCTCGGCGTAGCGCACGAGGTCCTCGATATGGCCGACGTGGCCGCCCTCGACGAAGAACGCCTTCAGCAGGCGCTCCTTCAGCTCGAGCTGCCTGCCGTTCTCCTTCGCGAAGTGCAGCAGCTCGTGCGCCTTGAGCGTCTTGGTCTGCTTGACGTCGTCGAAGTGGTAGTCCAGCCCGGCCTCCGCGGCGATGCCCGCGACGCGCTCGTGCATCTGGTGCACCTGCGTGAGGGGGATGCCCTTGTGCTGGGCGAGGAAGTCGGCATTGCTGCCCTCGAAGTCCACCGGCGTGTCGGGCGAGAGCTCGAAGGAGTGGTACTCGATCTCGATGTCGGGTGCGTCCTCGCCGAGGGCTGCGATGCCGCTCTCGAGGTGGCGCTTTCCGATGTAGCACCAGGGGCAGGCCACGTCGGACCAGATGTCGATCTTGATCGGTTCACTCACACTGAGAGGAACGGAGCCCCACCAGCCGATATTCCCTGCGGCCCGTGGCGTCAGATTCCGGTGGCGTCGACCGCCGGGGTCGTGGGTGCGTCGACCGCGCCGCCGAAACGGCGGTTGCGTGAGGCGTAGATGCCGATCGCCTCCCACAGCTGCTCGCGCGAGAAGTCGGGCCACAGCGTGTCGAGGAAGACCATCTCGGCGTAGGCGGACTGCCAGAGCAGGAAGTTCGAGGTGCGCTGCTCCCCCGAACTGCGCACGAACAGATCGACGTCGGGCAGGTCGGGAACGTAGAGCCGCTTGGCGATCTGCTTCTCCGACACCGCGGATGCCTTCAACCGTCCCGCTGCGACGTCTTCGGCGATGCGCGTCACCGCATCCGTGATCTCGTTGCGACCGCCGTAGTTGACGCACATCGTGAGCGTGAGGGTGTTGTTGCCGGCCGTGAGCTGCTCCGCGAACTGCAGCTCCTCGATGACGCTCTTCCAGAGTCGCGGCTTTCGACCGGCCCAGCGGATGCGCACGCCCCATTCGTTCAACTGGTCCCGCCGCCGGTGCAGCACGTCGCGGTTGTAGCCCATGAGGAAGCGCACCTCCTCGGGCGAGCGGCTCCAGTTCTCGGTCGAGAATGCGTACACCGAGAGGTGCTTCACGCCGATCTGGATGGCGCCGGCCACGACGTCGAGCAGCGCCGCCTCGCCCGCCTTGTGACCTTCGATGCGGGTGAGCCCGCGGCCGTTGGCCCAGCGTCCGTTGCCGTCCATCACGATGGCGACATGGTCGGGAACGGCCTTGCGCCCCAGCTTCGGCGGATAGAGGCCTGTCCAGTCGATGGGCCGGTAGGGAACGGCATCCCTGTGGGTGTACGGCTTCGGCGTCACGAGCGGATCGACTCCCGGGAGACGTGCGGCAGCGAGCGCAGGCCGCGCTCCAGGTGCCACTGGGTGTAGGCCGCGACGACGCCGCTGGCCTGCGAGCGGATGGCGTCGGGGGCCGCATCCGCGAGCTCCCAGTCGCCGGTGAGCAGGGCGCCGAGCAGGGTGATCGCCGCCGGGTCCAGGCGGGGAGCCCCTGGAGGGGCGCACGCGTCGCAGACCACGCCGCCGAGCTGCACGACGACATGGTTGTGTGGGCCCGGCGCGCCGCAACGGGAGCAGTCCTGGAAGCTCGGCGCCCATCCGGCAACGGAGAGGGCGCGCAAGAGGTAGGAGTCCAGGGTGAGGCCGACCGCGTGCTCCGCGCGGGCGAGCGAGCGCAGCGCGCCGACGAGCAGCAGGTACTGCTGCAGCGAACCCTCGCTCTCGGTGACCTTGTCGGCGGTCTCCACCATCACGTTTGCTGCGGTGTAGCGCTCGTAGTCGCCCGCGATCGTCGCACCGTAGGAGCCGAGGGTCTCGGCCTGCGTGATGACGTCGAGGCTGCGGCCCTCCCATAGCTGAACGTCGGCGACCATGAACGGCTCGAGCCGGGCGCCGAACTTGGACGCGGTGCGCCGCACACCCTTCGCGACACCGCGCACCTTGCCGTGCTCCCGCGTGAGCATGGTGACGATACGGTCGGCTTCGCCCAGCTTGTGGGTGCGCAGCACGACGGCTTCATCACGGTAGACGGGCACCCCTCGATTATCCCCGTTCCCGTCGCCGCATCCGGGAGGCGCCGTCGTGCGGCCCGAGAGAAGTCGGCGCACGGGCAGTGCCGACGGCGCGTGGTAGAACCGAGGAGTGCCCGTCGCGCTATTCACGATCCCCCTCGGCCTCGACCTCACGGCGGTCGCCGTCGGGGCCATCCAGGGCGCGATGTTCGCGGGCCGGCTGAAGGAGCACCGCATCGACCTGCTCGGCGTCAGCATCATCGGCGTCGTCGTCGGGCTCGGCGGCGGCCTTCTGCGCGACGTGCTGCTGAACGCGCCGCTCTCGCTCACCCAGAACAACTGGTATCTCATCGTGGCGACCCTCGCCGCGCTCGTGGGGATGCTGCTGCAACGCGCCTTCAACCGTCTCGGGCCGCTCATCATCGCCCTCGACGCCGTGACGATCGGGCTGTTCGGCGCCATCGGAACGACGAAGGCGCTCGCGTTCGGCGTTCCGGTGGTGCCGGCCGTCTTCATCGGGGTGGTCTCGGCGGTCGGCGGATCCATCCTTCGCGACATGATGCTCAACCTGCCGATCGCGCTCATGCACGTCGGCTCCCTCTATGCGGTCGCGGCCGCGGCGGGCACGATTCTCGTGGTCGCGCTCGCAGCGGCGGGCGTCAGCAACACCCTCGCCGGGATCGCCGGCGTCGTCGTGACGGCGTTGCTGCGTCTGCTCGCGGTCAGGTTCGGGTGGAGCCTGCCCGAGCAGCGCGCCATCGGCTCGTGGACGCGGTGGCGTCGCGGCTGATGACCGCGGATCAGGCGGAGGCGGCGCCCACCAGGTCGCGCGCGCGGGCGCGCAGGGCCCGGTTCACCGCCGAGATCACGGCCTTGAGGGTCGCCGTCGAGATGTCGGCATCGATCCCGACGCCCCACAGCGTGCGACCCTCGACCACCGTCTCGACGTAGGCGGCCGCCAGTGCGTCGCCGCCCGATGAGAGCGCGTGCTCCGAGTAGTCCAGCAGCCGGATATCGGCACCCTCGCGGCGCAACACGTCGAGGAACGCGTCGACGGGGCCGTTTCCGCTGCCCTCGACCTGCACGCGGTCCTCGCCGTCTCGCAGGCCCACGCTGAGCGCCACCGAGCCGTCGAGCTCGCTCGACGTGCGCACCGACAGCAGCTCGAACCGGCCCCACTTCTCTTCGGGGTGCTCCGCCGGTGCCGGAAGGTACTCGTCGCGGAAGCTGCGCCAGATGTCGTCGCTCGAGACCTCGCCGCCCTCGGCATCCGTCTTCGCCTGCACGACCCCCGAGAACTCGATCTGCAGCCTGCGCGGCAGGTCGAGGGCGTGGTCGGTCTTCAGCAGGTAGGCGACGCCGCCCTTGCCCGACTGGGAGTTCACCCGGATGACCGCCTCGTAGCTGCGGCCGAGATCCTTGGGATCCACGGGCAGGTAGGGCACAGCCCAGGCCAGCTGCTCCACCGGGATGCCGCGATGCTCGGCATCGGCGTCCATGCGCTCGAAGCCCTTCTTGATGGCGTCCTGGTGCGATCCGCTGAACGCCGTGTAGACGAGGTCCCCCGCCCACGGGCTGCGCTCGTGCACTGGCAGCTGGTTGCAGTACTCGGCCGTGCGCTTGATCTCGTCGAGATCCGAGAAGTCGATCTGCGGGTCGATGCCCTGCGTGAACAGGTTGATGCCGAGCGCGACCAGGTCGACGTTGCCCGTGCGCTCACCGTTCCCGAACAGGCAGCCCTCGATGCGGTCCGCGCCGGCCAGGTAGCCGAGCTCAGCGGCCGCGATCGCGGTTCCGCGGTCGTTGTGCGGGTGCAGCGAGAGGATGACGTTCTCGCGGTGGTTCAGGTGCCGGCTCATCCACTCGATGGAGTCGGCGTAGACGTTGGGGGTGGCCATCTCGACGGTCGCAGGCAGGTTGATGATCACCTTGCGCTCCGGCGTCGGCTCGAAGACCTCGAGAACCTCGTTGCAGATGCGCACGGCGAACTCGAGTTCCGTGCCCGTGTAGCTCTCGGGCGAGTACTCGTAGTAGACGACGGTTCCCGGAACCAGGCTCTCCATCTCGCGGCAGATGCGCGCCCCACTGAGGGCGATGTCGACGATGCCGTCTTCATCGGTGCGGAAGACCACGTCGCGCTGCAGGATGCTCGTCGAGTTGTAGAGATGCACGATGGCCTGCTTCGCACCGACGAGCGACTCGTAGGTACGGCGGATGAGGTGCTCACGCGCCTGCGTCAGCACCTGGATCGTGACGTCGTCGGGGATGGCGTCCTCTTCGATGAGGCTGCGCACGAAGTCGAAGTCGGTCTGGCTCGCGCTCGGGAACCCGACCTCGATCTCCTTGTAGCCCATGCGCACGAGCAGGTCGAACATCACCCGCTTGCGCTCTGGGCTCATCGGGTCGATCAGGGCCTGGTTTCCATCGCGCAGGTCGACGGCACACCACCGCGGCGCCGTCGTGATGCGGGCGGCGGGCCAGGTGCGATCGGGCAGTTCGATGCGGAACTGCTCCTGGTAGGGCGAATACCGGTGCACCGGCATCGACGATGGCTTCTGGGTGTTCTTCATGGTCTTCTCGATCTCTTCGCGATGGGTGTCAGCCGACAACGAACTCCGCGACGAGCAAGGCCCCTGCTAGGACTCGTCGCGGCAGCTAAGAAGGAGCAAGCCGTGGAACACGTGTTCAGGTTAGCATCGCCGCCGTGCGCGTGGCCACGGTCGGCACGTTTCGTTATGCGCCGAGGGGCGGCGCGATCAGATCCACCAACCCGTGAAGGTCGAGAACGCGTGGGTGAATGCCCATGGCTCCTGCACGACACCCGAGCAGTTCCATGCTCCCTTGACGCCAGGGCATCCGCCGTTGTCGCGTTCGATCGCCCAGAAGCTCACGAAGTTCAGGTGCTTGGACTTCGCCCAGGTGATGAAAGGGGCCGCCTCGGCTGGCGAGAAGGTCTCTTGCGGGCCGAAGTCATCGATGCCGTTCATCTGGATGATGCCGACCTTGAACCAGAGCAGGGCACGCGGGATGTACGGATCGATCGTCGCCTTCATCTGGTTCACGAGGCCGGCAGCCGCGGTCTTCGCATCCGCGACCATGTCGTGGGTCTGGCCGTCCCAGTAGTCGAACGTCATGATGTTGACCGCACCGATGTAGGCGTGGTTGTCGGCGGCGGACTGCAGCAACGCCACTCCGGTCGCGCCGAGGCCCTGCGGGGTCGAGGGCAGCGTGTACGCGATGGTGAGCGGGATGCGGTTCTTCAGCGCCCAGCCCTGCAGCTCGTGGATGGCCTTGTTGCGCCGGTCGATTCCGGCGGTGTTGCTGATCGCGTCGACCTCGATGTCGAAGTCGAGCCGCTGCACCTTGTAGGTGGTGATGACCTTCTCGTAGGCGAGCGCGATCTTGTGCACATCGGTGCAGCTGTCGGCGATCTCGGTGTTCGTCGTATCGGCGGCATACCCACCGAACGACGGGATGACGTCTCCCCCGGCCGCCCTGATCGCGTTGATGTCATCGCCGAAGATGTCCGCGGAGACCGGCGCGTTCACGTTGCCCGCCCAGTAGAGGTCGCACGAACCCGGCTTCTCGGTCTGCAGGAAGGCGAGCGTGAGGTACTTCGCGCCCGACTGCTTCGCCACGTCGGCGATGCTGCCGACGGAGGTGACATCGACGAACGGAGCGGAGAAGTGCAGCGGCAGCAGCTTGGGCGTACTTATCGGAGAGACGGATGCCGTTGGCGCCGAGTCTGCGGCACTCGCCGGCGCGACCGCCGCGAGAAGGGACGCGGCGGCGAGAACCGCGCCGATTCCGAGGGAGAGTGAGACGCGCTTCATGGGATGCTCCAGGTGAACGGCGAGCGGGGGAAACCGAGCTCGATGCTGAACGATGGCGGCGCTGCCGAATTTGTAACTGCTCTTTACTAACCCCGGTACATCGACGCTATCACCGCGTCAGCACCCCTCACAAGAGGGACAACCGGACTCGCCGCTCCCCCGGCCCCGCGCCCCCTTCCCGCTCACTCGATCGCGAGGGCGAGCACCGGTGAGATCGTGGTGGCCCGTCGCGCCGGGGCGACCGATGCCGCGATCGCAAGCACCGCACCGCACGCCACGAGCACCGCGAGGAAGAGCCACGGAAGCGTCGGCGCCCCGATGCCGTGCGTGATCGAGCCGAGCAGGGACTGCGCGGCGACCCAGCCGTAGAGCACTCCGAGCACGATGCCGAACACGACGGAGGCGAGGCTCATCTGCGCACTCTCGGCCACGATCATGCGACGCACCTGGCCCCCGGTGAACCCGAGAGCCCGCAGCAGTCCGAGTTCCCGCGTGCGCTGCAGCACGCTCAGCGAGAGGTTGTTCACCATGCCGATCGCCGCGATGATCGCGGAGACGCCGACGAGGGCGCCGAAGATGGCGGTCGTGGCCGTCAGCGACTGATCGACGGCGGCACGCGCGGCCGGGCTGCCGTCGAAGTTCGCGAGGATCGTCGAGCGGTAGCTCTCCATGGCAACGGCGAACATGGTCACGAGCGTGACGCCGATGACGAGGCCGATCGTGGCGCGGGCGGATCGCTCGGGGAACCTCACCGCGTTCTCTGCCGCGAGGCGTGCGGGCGGACGCTGCCCGAGCGCTCGACCGGCCAGTCGCAGCACGGGAGGCATCACGGCGTGCGCACCGACGATGAGGCCGGTGAAGGAGAACACCCCGCCGAAGAAGGCGATGACCAGACCGAGCGGCGACAGCAGGCCGACGACGACGCCGAGCGCCATGAGGCCAACGCCGAGAACGCCGAGCACGAGAGCGAAGGCCGTGCGCACGGGCCGTCGGGGCGCCCGCTCGTGCGCCTGCTCCACGGCGGCGCCGGTCGCCGCGAGGGGCGTTACCACGGTGACGCGGCGGGAACCTACCCACGCGGCCGCCCACGTGGTGAGCGCGACGATGAGCACCGGGAGCAGCGTCGCCGGGTCCAGGAACGAGTACGGCGCCTCAGGCAACCACCGGCCCGCGACGCCGATGGCGACCGTGCCGGCGGTCACGGCGACGCCCAGCACGAGGCCGAGCAGGGAACCGAGCAGACCCACGATCAGGCCCTCCGCGGCGATCGAACGGCGAAGCCGCCGCGACTGGGCACCGAGCAGGCGGAGCAGGGCGATCTGGCGTACCCGCCCGGCGATGATCGTCGAGAAGGTGTTCGCCGTCACGATGGCGCCGACGTAGACGGCGATGAGGATGAACACGCTCGTCACCGCCCCGAGCACGATCCGAACGGTGTTCGACTGCTCGAGGGCGGCATCCGAGCCGATGGCCGTGGCGAGCACGCCGGTCGCCTCGACGAGCACGACTCCGAACAGGGCGCTCACCGTCGTCACGACGATGGTCGAGACGTGGTCGCGCAGGCGAGTCGTCAGGGAGCGCGCGCTCACGCTGCCGCCTCCATTCCGAGCATGATGCGCGAGATCTCATCGGCCGATGCGGCGGGCCGGTCATCGACCACCCGTCCGTCAGCGAGGAAGAGGATGCGGTCGGCATGGCTCGCCGCCGTCGGATCATGCGTCACCATGGCGATGCTCTGGCCGTACTCCCTGGCCGCAGTGGCGAGCAGCGCGAGCACTTCGCGCCCGGTGCGGGAGTCGAGGCTTCCGGCGGGCTCGTCGGCGAAGACGAGGTCGGGACGCGTGGCGAGGGCCCGGGCGATGGCCACCCGCTGCTGCTGACCGCCCGAGAGCTCGTGCGGGCGGTGGGTGAGCCGCGACTGCAGCCCGAGCGAGCCGAGCAGCCCGTCGATCCACTCGCCCTCCTGCACGGTGGGCCTGCGGCCGTCGAGTTCGAACGGGAGCATCACGTTGCCGCGCACGTCGAGCGTGGGCACGAGGTTGAAGGACTGGAAGACGAAGCCGACCCGGCGACGGCGCAGCAGCGTGAGCTCGCTGTCGCCCAGGCCGGTGATCTCGGTGTCGCCGAGCCAGACCCGGCCCGCCGTCGGCGAGTCCAGTCCGGCCATGACGTGCATCAGGGTCGACTTGCCCGAACCGCTCGGGCCCATGATGGCGGTGAACTCCCCACGGCGGATGCCGATGGAGACGGAGTCGAGGGCGCGGACGGCTCCCGCACCGGTGCCGAAGGACTTGGTGAGGTCGGCGACCCGGGCGACGAGGCCGAGGTCGGAGGTCTGGATCTGCATGCCTTCGACGTTACGGTCCGCGCGCCGCGGGGGCGTCCGCCGCGGGACGGGTCTCGCGTACATCGCAAGGATGACGTCTCAGTCCACGAGGCCGTGCTCGTACGCGTAGACGACCAGCTGCACCCGGTCGCGCAGCGCGAGCTTGGCGAGGATGCGCGAGATGTGGGTCTTCACGGTCGCCTCGCTGAGGAACTCGCCGCCGGCGATCTCAGCATTGCTCAAGCCGCGCGCCGCCAGCAGGAAGATCTCCCGCTCCCGTGTCGTGAGCCTCTCGTAGGCACCGGGCACGGCCGGAGCCGGCCTGCTGAATTCGGCGAACAACCGGCGGGTGGCCGAGGCCGCGATGACCGCGTTTCCCGCGTGCACGGTGCGGATGGCGGCGAGCAGGAATTCGGGGTCGGCGTCCTTCAGCACGAAGCCGCTCGCGCCGGCCTCGATGGCGCGCGCCGCGCTCTCGTCCAGGTCGAAGGTCGTCAGCACGATGATGCGCGGCCGGCCGTCGCCGCCCTCCCGTGCGACGATGGCGGCGGTGGCGGCGATGCCGTCGAGCTCCGGCATCCGGATGTCCATCAGCATGACGTCGGGAGCCGCGATCTCCGCGAGCCGGATGGCCTCTCGCCCGTCGGCGGCCTCGCCGACGAATTCGAGGTCGGGCTGCGAGGAGACGAGCATGCGCACGCCGGCGCGGAACAGCGCCTGGTCGTCGACGAGGGCGACCCGGATGCGCTCGGCCATCACTCCCCCCGCTCCCCGAGGGCGGGGAGGGTCGCGTCGACGACGAAGCGTCCGTGCTCATCCCGCCCCGCGGTCAGGATGCCGCCGGCCAGTGCCGCCCGCTCCCGCATGCCGGGCAGCCCGTGGCCGCCGGAGGGCTCCGTCGCAGCCCCGCCGTTCACCGCCCGGATGCGCAGCGCATCCGCGAGCCAGGCGAACTCGACCTCGACGGGCTCGGCGGTATCGCCGTGCCGCAGGGCGTTCGTGAGCGCCTCCTGCACGATGCGGTAAGCGGCGATCTCCGAGCCGGCACTGAGCGGCATCGGCTCCCCCGACCGGCTCACCCGCACGACGAGGCCGGTCTCCTGCATCTGCGCCAGTAACCGGTCGATGTCGGCGAAGGTCGGCTGCGGGCCGTCGAGCCCATCCTTGCGCAGCTCAGCGAGCAGCTGGCGCACGTCCGCGAGGGCGGTGCGGGCGGTTCCGGCGATCGTCTCGAGTGCGGCCGGCGCCAGTCGCGGGTCGGTCGAAGCGGCGTAGCGGGCGCCGTCGGCCTGCGCGATGACCACGGCGAGTGAGTGCGCGACGACGTCGTGCATGTCGCGCGCGATGCGGGTGCGCTCCTGCTCGACGGCGACCTCGTAGTCCGCGCGCTCGGCCGCGATACGCGCGTCGATGCGGGTCTCACGGCCGATACGGGCGGTGCGGGCGAGCAGGCCGAGCGTCCACGAGAGCCCGAGCACCGCCAGCATCGCCACGCCGATGAAGAGGCAGAGGATGAGAGCTCGGCCCGGTGCGCCCGACGTGTCGACCGTGGCGCGGTCCGCCGGCGCGAGGGCGGGAAGGATGAAGACGAGGTAGGCGGTGGCCAGCACTGCGCCGACCCCCGCCGACACGAGTCCGAGCCACCTCACGAGTCGCTCCCCGTAGCAGGCGGTCGTGTACAGCACGCCGAGGATGGCGAGGTCGGCGGGGCTCACATCGCGCAGTGCGAGCAACTGCACGATCGCGCCGACCCAGGCCACGGCGAGGGCCAGGCCCGGCGACAGGCGGCGCAGCGCGAGGGCAGCGCTCAGGATGAGCAGCACCGCGACGTCGGCGCCGCTCGCTGCGGTCGCGGCCGCGAAACCGGCCGCGAGCAGCAGCAGGCCGACCGCGATGTCGACGATGAGCTGGTAGCGCCGCAGCGAACGGAACCAGCCCGCCGGCGCGCGTTCCCGCGCCGCCATCAGAAGCCGAGTCGGCCGAGCTGCTTCGGGTCGCGCTGCCAGTCCTTGGCGACCTTCACCCGCAACGACAGGAAGACCTTCGAGCCGATCAGGGGCTCGATCTGCGCGCGTGCCCGCGTACCGACATCCGCCAGCCGACTCCCGCCCTTGCCGATGATGATGCCCTTCTGGCTGTCGCGCTCGACGAACAGGTTGGCGTAGATCTCGACGAGGTCCTTGTCGTCGCGCTCGACGATGTCGTCGACCGTGACGGCGATCGAGTGCGGCAGTTCGTCGCTGACTCCCTCGAGGGCTGCCTCGCGGATGTACTCGGCGATGCGCTCCTCGAGCGCCTCGTCGGTGACGGCCTCGTCGGGGTAGAGCGGCTGCTCCGAGGTGGGCAGCAGCTTCAGCAACTCCTCGACGAGCACGTCGAGCTGCGTGCCGGTGAGCGCCGAGAGCGGGATGATCGCATCCCACTCGCGCAGCTCGCTCACGGCGAGCAGCTGCTCGCCCACCTTCTGCTTCGACGACGCGTCGATCTTCGTGACGATGGCGACCTTCTTCGCGCGCGGGAAGTCATCCAGCTGCTGGTTGATGAAGCGGTCGCCGGGGCCGATGGGCTCATTGGCCGGAAGGCACATGCCGATCACGTCGACATCGCCGAGCGTGGACTGCACGAGCTGGTTGAGCCGCTCGCCGAGCAGGGTGCGCGGCCGGTGGATGCCGGGGGTGTCGACGAGGATGAGCTGGCCGTTCCGCCGGTGGACGATGCCACGGATGGCGCGGCGGGTGGTCTGGGGCTTGGAGCTCGTGATGGCGACCTTCTCGCCGACGAGGGCGTTGGTCAACGTGGACTTGCCCACGTTGGGGCGTCCGACGAACGAGACGAAGCCCGCGCGATAGTCCTGCTCAGGCATGGTTCTCTCCTTCGGCGAATGCCGTCTCCGCGTCGATGAGCGCTGCGTCGCGTTCAACGATCACTGTACTGATGCGCTTGCGGCGCCCCTCGGTGCGATCCGCCGTGAGGATGAGCCCGCTCGTGCGCGCCTGCGCTCCCGGAACGGGCAGCCGGCCGAGGGCCTTGGCCAGCAGTCCGCCGACCGAGTCGACGTCGTCGTCGTCGAGTTCCAGGTCGAACAGCTCGCCCAGTTCATCGACCGGCAACCGGGCGCTGACGCGGTAGCGGCCCTCGCCGATGGTCTCGACCTGCACGACCTCGTGGTCGTACTCGTCGGAGATGTCGCCGACGAGCTCCTCGATGAGGTCTTCGAGGGTGACGAGGCCGGCGATGCCGCCGTACTCGTCGACGACCATCGCGAGGTGGTTGGACTCGGCCTGCATCTGGCGCAGGGTTTCGTCGGCCTTCTTCGACTCGGGCACGAACGCCGCGGGGCGGGCGAGCTCCGCCACGGCGATGCGCAGTTCGTCGAGGGGCCGCTCGAACCCGAACCGGGCGACATCCCGCAGGTAGAGAACGCCGACGATGTCGTCGACCTCGCCGGCGACGACCGGCATCCGTGACACGCCGCTGCTGAGGAAGAGGCCCATGGCCGTGCTGAGGTCTGCCTGCGCGTCGATGGAGACCATGTCGGTGCGCGGGATCATCACCTCTCGTACGAGGGTGTCGCCGAATTCGAAGATGGAGTGGATGAGTTCGCGGTCGTCCTCCTCGAGCACGTCGAACTCGGCTGCCTCGTCGACCATGCTCAGCAGCTGCTCCTCGGACGAGAAGCTCGAGAGGCGCTGACGGCCCGGCGTGACCCGATCGCCGAGTGCGACGAGAGCGCTCGCGATCGGCCCGATCAGCACGCGGATGCCGTGGACGAGCGGCGCCGACCATCGCAGCAGCACGGCGGAGTTCGCCCGCCCGACGCTGCGCGGCGAGGAGCCGACGAGCACGAACGAGACCGCCGTCATGATGAGCGCCGAGAGGAGGAGTGCCAGCCAGACGCTGTCGAGCGAGAAGGCGAACACGAGCGTGACGAGCACCGCCGAGGTCGTCTCGGCGATGATGCGCACGAAGTTGACGGCGTTCAGGTGTGCGCCCGGGTCTGCACTGATGGCGCGCAGCGAGCGCTCGGCGCGGGAGAGATCGGCCAGCTCGGCGATATCGGCCCGCGAGAGCCCTGTGATGGCCGAATCGAGGGCGGCCATGAGGCCTCCGAAGGCGACGAGGGCGATGGCCGCGGCGATGAACAGCCAGCTCATCTCCGTCAGTGTCGACGCTCCTGTACTGCGAAGCCGATGAGGATGTCGCGCTGGATGCCGAACATCTCCTTCTCCTCGTCGGGTTCCGCGTGATCGAAGCCGAGAAGGTGCAGCACCCCGTGGGCCGTGAGCAGGAGCAGCTCGTCGGTCAGCGAGTGACCGGCCGTCTCGGCCTGGCCCTGGGCCACCTGCGGGCACAGCACGATGTCGCCCAGGAGCCCCGCGGGCGCCGGATCCTCCTCGGTGCCCGGTCGCAGCTCGTCCATCGGGAAGCTGAGCACATCCGTGGGGCCAGGCTCGTCCATCCACTGCACGTGCAGCTGCTCCATGGCGCCCTCGTCGACGAGCACGATGGCGAGGTCGGCGTCGGCGTTGACGTGCATGACGTCGAGCGCGTACACCGCGAGGCGCTGCAACGCGGGTTCGTCGACCTCGATCGCCGACTCGTTGTTGATCTCGATGCTCATGAGGTCCTATCGGTTGCTGCGTCGGGGCAGGTGGTCTCGGGGCGCCGCCGCGCGACGCTCGGCGCGATTGGCGAACTCGCTGGCCTGTTCGCGCTCGAAGCGCTGTGCCTGCCGCTTCTCGTCGTACTCGCTGTAGGCATCCACGATGCGACCGACGAGCGAGTGGCGCACGACGTCGTCACTCGTCAGCCGCGAGAAGTGGATGTCGTCGATGTCGTTGAGCACGCGCGTCACGAGTCGCAGGCCCGAGGCGCCGGCGGGAAGGTCGACCTGGGTGATGTCGCCCGTGACGACCATCTTCGAGCCGAATCCGAGGCGGGTCAGGAACATCTTCATCTGCTCGGGCGTGGTGTTCTGCGCCTCGTCGAGCACGACGAAGGAGTCGTTGAGGGTGCGGCCGCGCATGTAGGCGAGCGGGGCGACCTCGACGGTGCCGGCCGCGAGCAGCTTGGGCACGAGCTCGGGATCCATCATCTCGTTGAGGGCGTCGTAGAGCGGGCGCAGGTAGGGGTCGATCTTGTCGGTGAGCGTTCCCGGAAGGAAGCCGAGCCGCTCCCCCGCCTCCACCGCGGGACGCGTGAGGATGATGCGGGTGACCTCCTTGCGCTGCAGCGCCTGCACGGCCTTGGCCATGGCGAGGTAGGTCTTTCCCGTTCCGGCCGGGCCGATGCCGAACACGATGGTGTTCTCGTCGATCGCGTCGACGTACTCCTTCTGACCGAGCGTCTTCGGACGGATGCTGCGCCCGCGCGTGCTGAGGATGGCCTGGCCGAGAACTTCCGAAGGGCTCGCGCTCGCGTCGGCATCGAGCATCCGCGCCGAGGTGGTCACCTCGACGGGCCCGAGGTCCTGGCCGTTGCGCACCATCGCCTGCAGCTCCTCGATGAGGCGGCGCACCGCCTCGACCTGGTCGACCGGGCCGGTGAGGGTGATCTCGTTGCCGCGGACGAGCAGGTCGACGTCGGGGTACTGCTTCTCGATGGTGCCGAGCAGTCGGTCTTGAGGACCGAGCAACCGCACCATCGCGATGCCGTCGATGTGCAGCCGCGCCTCGGCCGGCTGGTTGTCAGTGCTCGCCAAGGGTGCCCTCCTCGAGGCCGCCGGCCAGCAGGTGGGCGTGCACGTGGAACACGGTCTGGCCGGCATCCTCGCCCGTGTTGAAGATGAGGCGGAACTGGCCGTTCCCGCGCTGCTCGGCGATGGAGCGGGCGGTGTCGACGATCTCGGCCAGGAGTTGCGGGTCGGCCGCGGCCAGTTCGACGACGTTGCTGTACTGCTCGGTCTTGGGCGCGATCACGACATGAACGGGCGCCTGCGGGGCGATGTCGTCGAAGGCGATCACGCGATCGGTCTCCGCAACGACGGTCGCGGGGATTTCCCGCGCGATGATGCGGGTGAAGACGCTGGGCTCTGCCATCCCTCCATCTTAATGCGAGCCCGCGACGCTTCGGCCGGTCGAGCGATCATCCGTCGGCGCAGGCTCGAACCCGCAGATTTTGCGGGTGCGAGCGGCCCTCCACCCACAAAAGGTGCGGGTTCGATGCCAGGAGACCCGCACAAAGTGCGGGCTCGGTGTGTGAGGGGCCGGCGCGAGCGCCGGATGCGCATCCCGCTCCACCACCTCGTCGAACCCGCAGATTTTGCGGGTGGGAGCGGCCCTCCACCCACAGAAAGTGCGGGGTCGATGCGAGGGGACCCGCACAAAGTGCGGGCTCGTGCCGGCTCACCAGCGGCCGAGGATGCCGTTCAGCACCGCGATCGCGGCGGGGCCTGCCGTCGAGGTGCGCAGCACCGACGTGCCCAGGCGCAGCAGCGACGCGCCCGCATCCCTCAGTGCGTCCAGTTCCTCGGGGGCGATGCCGCCCTCCGGGCCCACCACGAGAACGATGTCACGTTCGTCGTCATCGCTCGAGAGCTCGGTGAGGGCCTCGGATGCGGTCGGCTCGAGCACGAGCACCCGGGCCGTCGCCGCGAGCCGGGCGAGATCCTTCGTCGTCGCGAGGTCGCCCACCGAGGGAAGCCACGGCCGGATGGACTGCTTGGCCGCCTCGCGGGAGATGAGCGCCCAGCGTTCGCGGCCCTTCTGCACCTTCGGTCCCTCCCAACGGGAGACCGACCGCCGGGCCGCCCAGGGGATGACCGCATCGACGCCCAGCTCGGTGGCCGCCTGCACGGCGAGTTCGTCGCGATCGCCCTTGGCCAGAGCCTGGGCGAGCACGACTCGTGGCCGCGGAGCCTCCACCGTCTCGACGACGCGCGGGGCAATCGTGAGCTCGCCGGGCGCGGCCGCGGTGACCTCCCCGGTCACCACGAGCCCACGGCCGTTGCCGATGGAAATCGTCTCGCCGACCCGCGTACGACCGACGGTCACCGCATGACGGGCCTCGGCGCCGAGGATGCTGACCGCGGCCCCGACGTCGTCGACCTCGAGGTCCTCGCGAAGGTAGAGGGAGCTCATAGGGGCGAACCTAGCCGAGGAAGCGATCGCGCAGCTTGGCGAACAGTCCCTGCTGGAAGTGCGAGAGCTCGGGCTTGCCGGCCTTGTGGCTCTTGGCGAACTGCTGGATGAGCTCGCGCTCACGACCGTTCAGCTTCATCGGCGTGACCACCTGCACGCCGATCTTCAGGTCGCCGCGGCCCGACCCGCGCAGCTTGGTCACGCCGCGATCGCGCACGGTGATGATCTCGGAGCTCTGGGTTCCGGGGCGCAGCTCGATCTCGACGTCGCCGTCGAGCGCGTGCACGGTCGCGGTGGTGCCGAGGATCGCATCCGTCATCGGCACCTCGAGCGTGCAGAGCAGGTCGTCGCCGTTTCGGCTGAAGACGTCGTGGTGGCGCACCTTGATCTCGAGGTAGAGGTCGCCGTTGGGTCCGCCAGCAGGACCGGCCTCGCCGCTGCCCGGCATCTGCAGCCGAACGCCGGTGTCGACGCCGGCGGGGATGTCGACCGGCACGGTTCGACGTGCCCGCACGCGACCCTGGCCCTGGCAGGTGACGCACGGCGTCGCGATGACCGTGCCGTACCCGCGGCAGGTGCCGCAGGGGCTCGAGGTCATGACGTTGCCGAGCAGCGAGCGCACCGAGCGCTGGATGGAGCCGGTGCCGTGGCAGATGTCGCACGTGACCGGCGCGGTCCCCGGCGCACAGCACGAGCCGTGGCAGGTCTCGCACAGCACCGCGGTGTCGACCTCGATGTCGCGGTGCGTTCCGAAGATGATCTCGTCGAGGTCGACCTCCACGCGCAGCAGGGCGTCCTGACCGCGCTCACGGCGGGAGCGCGGTCCCCGCCGACCCGAGCCGTCTCCGCCCCCGAAGAAGGTCTCGAAGATGTCGCCGAAGCCGCCGAAGTCGGCCCCGCCTGCGCCGCCGAACGGCGAGTCCTGGCCGCCGAGGTCGTACTGCTGGCGCTGGCGGGGATCGCTCAGCACGTCGTAGGCGTGGGTGACGAGCTTGAAGCGCTCGCTCGCCTCCGCTCCCGGGTTCACGTCGGGGTGCAGCTCGCGCGCCAGCTTGCGGTACGCCTTCTTGATCTCGTCGATCGATGCGTCTCGCGACACGCCGAGGACTTCGTAGTGGTCAGCCACGCGGCTTCCTTTCCGCCCTCACCGGATGTGCGCGTGAGGGGTCTTCCGTGGTCTCGTCAACTCTCCGTGAGCAGTTTCGAGAGGTAGCGGGCGACGGCGCGAACCGCCGCCATGTTGTTCGAATAGTCCATGCGGGTCGGACCGAGCAGGCCGAGCCGACCGATGTCGCCCCGCGCGGCGGAGTAGCCGCTCGTGAGCACGGAGGTCTCCCCCAGCCCGAAGGCGGCGTTCTCGCGCCCGATGCTCACCGAGACGCCGTGCTGCTCCGAGGCCATCTCGCCGAACAGCCTCAGCAGCACCACCTGCTCTTCGATGGCCTCGAGCACCGGGAAGATGCTTCCGGTGAAGTCGCTCTCGGTGCGCACGAGGTTGGCGGCGCCGGCCATCACGAGCCGGTCCTGCCGGTGGGCGAGCACCTGCTCGGCGAGCGTGGCGGTGACGGCGTCGGCCAGGGGGCGCTCCGGCAGGGGCACCTCGTCGCGGATGCCGGCGAGCCGCTCGGCGGCATCCGTCATCGAGAGCGAGACGAGGGACTCGTTCAGCCGGGTGCGCAACGAGGTGAGCGCGGCCTCGTCGACCCAGCCGTCGAGGTCGACCAGTCGCTGCTCGACCCGGCCGTTGTCGGTGATGAGCACCGAGAGCAGGCGGGTCTCGCTCAGGCGTACGAGTTCGATGTGACGGATGCGCGCCGACCCGAGGCTGGGATACTGGACGAGAGCGACCTGGTGGGTGAGTTGCGAGAGCAGCCGCACCGATCGGGCCAGCACGTCGTCGAGGTCGCCCGAGGAACCGAGGAACGTCTCGATGGCGTGACGCTGGGCCGGCGTCAACGGGCGCACGTCGGCGAGCCCGTCGACGAAGAGGCGGTACCCCTTGTCGGTCGGAATGCGCCCCGACGAGGTGTGCGGAGCCGTGATGAGCTCCTCCTCCTCGAGCTGCGCCATGTCGTTGCGGATGGTCGCGGCCGAGACGCCGAACGCGTGCCGCTCGACGATCGCCTTGGAACCGACGGGCTCGCGCGAGGCGACGTAGTCGTGCACGATCGCGCGCAACACGGACAGACTGCGTTCCGACACCATGGCCGCACCCTCCCGCCGTTAGCACTCGCTGTTTCCGAGTGCCAATTCTAACGCCACTCGCTGCCCGGAAATGATTGCCCGCCGGTGATTCGACGCGCTACCGTGATCTCACCTGCGTCGGCGACGACGCCCGTGCGCGCCGCAGCAGACGGCTCATTCTCAACGAAAGGGGCCCGCCGTGAGCGACCCGAACACCCCCCTGCCGCCTGACCCGGCCGCCGGCGGCGGCCAGCCCGCGTCCCCGCCGCCGCCCCCGGCAGCGCCAGCCGCGCCCGTTCCCCCGGCTGCACCGGCCGCGGGTGGCTACGGCGGTCAGCCGCAAGCACCGCAGCCGCACGCTCCGCAGCCGCCGGCCTATGGCACGACGCCGACCGCCACCCCGCCCGCCGATCTCACTCCGAGCGAGGACAAGCAGTGGGCGGCATGGGCGCACTTCGGCGGCGCCATCTCCATCCTGGCGTTCTTCGTGGGCTGGTTCGCCCTGCTCGCGATCGTGCCCGCACTCGTGATCTACCTCGTCTACGGAAAGCGCGGCGCGCACACCCGCCAGGAGTCCAAGGAGGCGCTGAACTTCCAGATCACCATGGTGGGAGCCATCATCATCTGGGCCATCCTCTCCGCCATCCTGTTTGCCGCGCTCTTCTGGACGCTTCCCGTCGGCGCCTGGTTCGTCGTCTCGTTCCTCTTCGCCCTCGTCGGCTGGGCACTCGTGATCATCGACGTGGTCTTCTCGATCATCGCCGGCGTGCGTGTGAACGCGGGTGGCAGCTACCGCTATCCGTTCGCCGTTCGCCTGGTCAAGTGATCCGGCGTCACACGCCGCGTCACACACCATCGCCGAAGACAGCCGGACAGTAGGGTGGCACTGCACTGCACCATCTCCGTCCCGTCCGGCACGTTTGACAAGGAGTAACAATGTCTGGCGCAACACCTCCTCCCCCTCCGCCCGGAGACCCGTATCAGCGGGCCACGCCGCTGAGCCCCGCGGATGAGAAGCTCTGGGCGACGCTGATCCACATCGGCGGCATCCTGTTCGGGTTCCTGCCCGCCCTCATCGGCTACCTCGTGCTGAGGGATCGCGGGCCCTTCATCCGCCTGCACACCGCGACGGCGCTGAACTTCCAGATCACGCTCGTCATCGCCTACGTGGTCGGCTGGGTCCTCTCGCTGGTCGTCGTCGGGCTGTTCATCCTGCTCGCCGCGTGGGTGCTCTCGATCGTGCTCGGCATCATCGCCGCGATGAAGGCGAACCAGGGCCAGCCCTACACCTACCCGCTCGCGATCAAGTTCGTCAGCTAGCCCTCGGGCAGCAGACGCCGCACCACGGCATCCGCCAGCAGCCGCCCTGTCAGGGTCAGTCGCACTGATCCAGACAGGGCGGCTTTCGCGTCGATGAGCCCGTCGGCGAGAAGTCCGGCGACGCCCTCGCGGGCGGTTGCCTCCAGCGAGTCGATCGCGATCCCCTCGCGGATGCGCACCGAGAGCAGCACCCGTTCGGTCTCCCGCGTCGCCGGGTCGAGGGTCTCCCTGCCCGCCCCGGGCGATACGCCGGCGAGCACCCGGTCGGCGTACGCCGCGGGATGCTTCACGTTCCACCAGCGCACTCCGCCGACGTGGCTGTGCGCTCCGGGGCCGACGCCCCACCAGTCCCCGCCACGCCAGTACGCGAGGTTGTGCCGGGAGCGGTGCTCGTCCGAGCGGGCGAAGTTGCTCACCTCGTACCAGTCGTAGCCAGCGTCGGCGAGCAGAGCATCCGCCAGCTCGTACATGTCGGCCTGCAGGTCCTCATCGGGCTGCACGAGCTCGCCACGCCGGATCTGGCGCGCGAGCTTCGTGCCGTCCTCGACGATGAGCGAGTAGGCGCTGAGGTGGTCGGGCTGCTGTGCGAGCGCATGCTCGAGGCTGCGTTCCCAATCCCCGAGACTCTCGCCGGGAGTGCCGTAGATGAGGTCGAGGCTCACGTCGAGACCGGCATCGCGGGCCCACTCCACCACGAGCGGGATGCGCTCGGGGTCGTGGGTGCGCTCGAGCGCAGCCAGCACGTGCGACACAGCCGACTGCATGCCGAAGGAGACCCGCGTGAATCCTGCGCCGGCGAGGGTGCGCAGGTAGGCGGCGTCGACGGAGTCGGGGTTGGCCTCGGTCGTGATCTCGGCCCCGTCGGCGAGCCCGAGGTGCTCGCCGACGGCGTCGAGCATGCGCACGAGGTCGGCGGCGGGAAGCAGGGTGGGCGTTCCGCCTCCGAAGAACACCGTGGACGCCGGGCGGGCAGGAAGACCGGAGGCGTCGAGGATGCGCCGCGCCTGGCCCACCTCGAGGGCGGCCTGCTCCGCGTAGTCCGCCTGGCGCACTCCGCGCAGCTCGGTGCCCGTGTAGGTGTTGAAGTCGCAGTAGCCGCACCGCACCCGGCAGAAGGGCACGTGCAGGTAGACCCCGAAGCTGCGCTCGCCCGCGCCGTCGATCGACGAGGCGGGCAGCGATCCGTCAGCCGGTGCGGGATCAGCGAGGGGAAGGGCGCTGGGCATCGGAAAGCTACGCCGAGGCGGCGGCGACGGGATGCAGGGCGCGCAGGTAGCGCCGGGTGTAGCGCTTCTGCACCGCGCGCAGCACGGGCGAGGCCAGCCGATAGAGCCACGTGCTGCCGCGCGAGAAGGAACGGATGAGCAGCCAGACCGAGTCATCCTCCCGGTGCTCCAGGATCCACGACTCCTCGCCGCTCTCCGGATGCCCGGGCATGGTGCCGTAGGCGAAGCCGGCCCGGTCGGGCTCATCGATCACGTAGATGACCCGCACGGGCGCCTCGACGCTCAGCCGCCAGAGGCGCAGCTTGAGCACGGCGGTCATTCCGGGCGTGATGTAGGGCGAGCCGTCGGGTCCGAAGCGCTCCTCGGCGTGCTGCTGCGGCTGCTCGGGAAGGGGCGTGCCGTCGGGATTGAACGACAGGCCGGTGTACTGGATGCCCGTTCCCGGGCGGGTGTCGGTGACCTCGATGCCGCTTCCGCGTTGCACGCCCCACGTCATGAGTGAGGCGGAGGCCGTCGCGAACCGCTCGGCGCCGCTGCCCAAGCGCACGGAGTGCTCCTCGGGACGGAAGCCGTCGGGCGGGTAGGTCATGAGGTCGGGCGCGAGCGTTCCGCCGATGGCGGCGTAGGTCACCGGCTGGCCGACGAAGGTCGAGCGGGGCATCGCTACTTCTTTTCCTTCTTCTCGGTGTCACCCGAGAGCGCGGCGATGAACGCCTCCTGCGGAACCTCGACGCGGCCCACCATCTTCATGCGCTTCTTGCCCTCCTTCTGCTTCTCGAGCAGCTTGCGCTTACGGGTGATGTCACCGCCGTAGCACTTGGCGAGCACGTCCTTGCGCATGGCGCGGATGGACTCTCGGGCGATGATGCGCGCGCCGATGGCGGCCTGGATGGGCACCTCGAACTGCTGGCGCGGGATGAGCTCGCGCAACCGGCCCGTCATCAGCACGCCGTACGCGTAGGCCTTGTCGCGATGCACGATGGCGCTGAAGGCGTCGACCTGCTCCCCCTGCAGCAGGATGTCGACCTTGACGAGATCGGCCTCCTGCTCACCCGCCGGCTCGTAGTCGAGCGACGCGTAGCCGGCCGTCTTGGACTTGAGGTTGTCGAAGAAGTCGAAGACGATCTCGCCGAGCGGCATCGTGTAGCGGATCTCGACCCGGTCCTCGCCGAGGTACTCCATGCCGAGGAGGGTGCCGCGCCGGCCCTGGCAGAGCTCCATGATGACGCCGACGTAGTCCTTCGGCGCGAGGATGGCGGCCTTGACGATGGGTTCGCTCACGGCGACGATCTTGCCGTTCGGGAACTCGCTCGGGTTCGTCACGGTGACGGTCTTCTTGTCTTCGGTCGTGACCTCGTAGATCACGCTCGGCGCGGTCGTGATGAGGTCGAGCCCGAATTCGCGCTCGAGACGCTCGGTGACGATCTCGAGGTGCAGCAGGCCGAGGAACCCGCAGCGGAAGCCGAAGCCGAGGGCGACGGAGGTCTCGGGCTCGTAGACGAGGGCCGCATCCGAGAGCTTGAGCTTGTCGAGCGCCTCGCGCAGCTCGGGGTAGTCGCTGCCGTCGATCGGGTAGAGCCCCGAGAAGACCATCGGGAGCGGCTCGGTGTATCCGGGCAGGGCCTGCGTCGCCGGCTTGGCTGCGGTGGTGACGGTGTCGCCGACCTTGGACTGGCGCACGTCCTTCACACCGGTGATGAGGTAGCCCACCTCGCCGACTCCGAGGCCCTTGCTCGGCGTCGGCTCCGGGGAGCTCACCCCGATCTCGAGGATCTCGTGGGTGGCCTTCGTCGACATCATCTGGATGCGCTCGCGCGGGTTCAGCTGCCCGTCGATCATGCGCACGTAGGTGATGACGCCGCGGTAGCTGTCGTACACGGAGTCGAAGATCATGGCCCGGGCGGGGGCGTCCTTCGAGCCCTGGGGCGCGGGGATGAGCTCGGTGACACGATCGAGCAGGGCCTCGACGCCCACTCCGGTCTTGCCCGAGACGCGCAGCACGTCATCGGGCGAGCCGCCGATCAGGCTTGCGAGTTCGGCGGCGTACTTGTCGGGATCTGCCGCGGGCAGGTCGATCTTGTTGAGCACCGGGATGATGGTGAGGTCGTTCTCGAGGGCGAGGTAGAGGTTGGCGAGCGTCTGCGCCTCGATGCCCTGAGCGGCATCGACGAGCAGGATGGCACCCTCGCAGGCGGCGAGCGAGCGCGAGACCTCGTAGGTGAAGTCGACGTGGCCGGGGGTGTCGATCATGTTGAGGGCGTAGGACTGCCCGTCGATCGACCACGGCATCCGCACGGCCTGGCTCTTGATCGTGATGCCGCGTTCGCGCTCGATGTCCATGCGGTCGAGGTACTGGGCGCGCATGTCGCGGTCGGAGACGACGCCGGTCATCTGCAGCATGCGGTCGGCGAGCGTGGACTTGCCGTGGTCGATGTGCGCGATGATGCAGAAGTTGCGGATGAAGGAGGGGTCGGTCGCGGCGGGCTCGAGGCTCTTCAGGGCACGTGGGGACATTGTGGCTCAATTCTCCCATGCCCGGCACCGGAGAGTTCGCGGCGCCCCTGCGCGGCGGCGGGCGTGCATCGCCCGCGCGCGAATTGGTCCTGCCCGCGCGTTGCTGGTAAAGTGGCCTGTTGGCTTGCGTGTGGGTCCCACCTCACACGATTGAGCCGTGTCGGCGCCCCTCTACCGCCGTGCGGCAAACATCCGATCCACACCAAACGAAAGACATACTCAACGTGGCAAACATCAAGTCGCAGATCAAGCGCATCGCTACCAACAAGAAGGCACAGGAGCGCAACAAGGCCGTCAAGAGCCAGCTCAAGACCGCCGTCCGCTCCGCTCGCACCGCCGCAGCAGCAGGCGACAAGGAGAAGGCGATCGCCGCCCTCGCCGTGGCGTCCAAGCGCCTCGACAAGGCCGTGAGCAAGGGCGTCATCCACAAGAACCAGGCCGCGAACCGCAAGTCGGCTCTCGCCAAGAAGGTCGCCGCGCTCTAAGCAGCAGTACTTCTCGAAGGCCCCGTCGGTATCACCGGCGGGGTCTTCTGCGTCTTCGGGATGCGCTGCTCAGCGGCCGCGCGTCGCGATGACGGAGATCATGCGCTCGAGCGCGAACACGGGATCGCGCTGCGCGCCCTTGACCGCGGCATCCGTCTCGGCGAGCACCGTGATCGCCCGCGCGATGCCGTCCTCGCTCCAGCCCTGCACCTCCCGCTGGGCCCGCTCGACCTGCCAGGGCGCGAGTCCGAGCTGCGATGCGAGCTGGCCCGAGCCGCCCCGCGCGCCGTAGACCTTTGCCATGGTGCGCACCTTGCCCGCGAACGCCGCCACGATCGGCACCGGGTCTTCTCCAGACGAGATCGCGTGCCGCAGGGCGATGAGCGCCTCGCCGAGACGTCCGGCGATGGCCGCGTCCGCGACCTTGAAGGCGTTGACCTCGACCCGGCCCCCGTAGTAGCGCTCCACGGTCGCCTCGGTGATCTCGGCGGATGCGTCGCTCATCAGCTGCTGGCACGCGGCCGAGAGTTCGGCGATGTCGTCGGAGAAGGCGGAAACCAGTGCGCGAAGGGCGCCCGCGGAGATGCGCCGGGACGCGCGCGAGAACTCACCGGCCGCGAAGTCGTACTTCTCGGCGTCCTTCTTCAGCTCGGTGCAGACCACCTCGATGCCGCCGCCTGCGCCGGAGCGGATGGCGTCGAGAAGCTTCTTGCCGCGGACTCCCCCGCCGTGTCGCAGCACGAGCGTCGTGCTGTCGGCGGGTTGCTCGAGGTAGGCGAGGGTCTCGGTGAGGAAGGCGTCGGAGCACTTCTCGACGGCGCTGACCCGGATGAGCCGGGGCTCGCCGAAGAGGGACGGGCTCGCCATGGTGAGCAGCTCGCCCGGGGCGTAGGAGTCGGCGGCGATGTCGACGATCTCGAGGCTCGGGTCTTCGGACTTGAGGAAGTCGCGCAGGTCGCGGATGGCGCGCTCGGCGAGGAAGGTCTCCGTGCCCGAGACGAGCACGACGGGAGCCGGGCGCACCTGGTTCCAGCCCAGCTGGGCGATGGCGACACGGGCGCGTGCGGGTGACGCGGTGCGAGCGGCCACGGGCATCCTTTCCTCGGAACGGCCCCTAGCCTATCCGCCAACACCGACGTCGCCCGGCGGCGGTCGCTCCGACCAGATGCGCAGACCGCCGTGGGAGCCGGGGGCGACGAGCACCCTTCCCTGACGGTCCGTGCGCTCCGCCGAGGTGCCGACGGAGCGCAGGATGCCGAGAAGGCGAGCCGTCGGATGACCGTAGCTGTTGCCCATGCCGACGGAGATGAGGCCGACACGGGCGTGCAGCCGGCGGTAGAGCTCGGCGCTCTGGTCCGCGCTCCCGTGGTGCGCCACCTTGACCACGTCGACGGGTGGGACGGGCGTGGAGCGCAGCAGGGCGTCCTGCGCCTCTTCGCCGAGGTCCCCGAGGAAGAGCGCGCCGAGGCCGTGGCCCCGCACGAGCAGGGTGATGCTGCCCGCGTTGCCCGTCGACATGGCCTTCTTCTGCTTCCCGGGCCAGAGCACCCTCCAGTCGAGCGCGCCGAGCGACCCGCTCTCACCGGCCGCACCGCGACGCACGACGGCGCCGCCGGTGAGCAGCTTGGCCGGCACGCGGGCGTCGGCCGCGTTCTCGGGCAGGCCGACGAGTGCGGTGCCGACCATGCCGATCACCGCATCCACTCCGCCGACGTGGTCGAGGTCGTAGTGCGTGAGCACGAGCAGGTCGAGATGGCGGATGCCGAGCTCGTCGAGGCATCGGGCCAGCGGGCGCGGGTCGGGACCGGTGTCGATGAGGCCGAAGTGCTCTCCGTCGTGCAGAACGATGGCATCACCCTGACCGATGTCGCAGGCGGCGATCATCCAGTCCTGCGGCACGGTGAGTGCGCGCCACAGCCCCGATGCCGCGACCGCCCCGCCCCACGCTCCCGCTCCGAGCAGGAGGATGACCGCCGCGCCGGCGACGGGC
Source organism: Rathayibacter sp. YIM 133350 (assembly GCF_037404875.1). Classification (NCBI taxonomy): domain Bacteria; kingdom Bacillati; phylum Actinomycetota; class Actinomycetes; order Micrococcales; family Microbacteriaceae; genus Rathayibacter; species Rathayibacter sp. YIM 133350. The sequence goes on along the minus strand of NZ_JBBELO010000003.1, from coordinate 41,463 downwards.
CGCCGGCGCGCTCCCCGACGCGAGAGCATCATCGACAGAGCCGCTGCCACGATGAGGCTCGTCGCCAGAAGCCCGACGAGGCCCCCGATCCACGGCAGCCGTCCGACGGGCAGCGCGTCGACCGTGCGCGCGATCTGGGCGATCCAGGCGGAGGGCACCCACGCCAGGCGCAGGCACAGCACCCCGAGCGGCGGCACGACGGGCAGCAGCAGGCACGCGAGAAGTCCGAGCACGGTGGCCAGCGGCGCGGCCGGCTCGGCGAGCAGGTTCGCGAGCACCCCGGAGAGCGGGAGGGTCGGATCCAGCAGCACGAGAACCGGTTGGCACGCGAGCTGCGCGGCAAGCGGAATGGCGACGGCTGCGGCCAGCGGATGGGGCAACCAACGGGCGAGACTCTTCGTGAGCGGCCGGGACAACAACAGCAACCCGGCCGTCGCCAGGGCGGACAGTGCCAGCCCGTAGCTGCGCGAGAGCCACGGGTCGCTCAGGAGGATGACGAGCACGGCGAGGCCCAGCGCCGCCACGCCCTCGCCGAGGCGACCGCTCGCCAGTGCGAGCAGCAGGACGGTGGCCATGACGGCCGCGCGCAGCACGCTAGGCTCCGGGGTCACGAGCACGGTGAACCCGGCCAACGCCGCCAGGGCGCAGGCAGTGCGCACCAACCGTGGCAGGCCGATCGCCGCTCCGAGCACCATGATCGCCGCGACGACCACCGCGCAGTTCGCCCCCGAGACGGCCGTCAGGTGGCTGAGCGAACTGCGCTTCATCGCCGTGTCGAGAGCGGCCGTCACGGCACCCGTGTCACCGATCGCCAGCCCCGGCAGAAGGTCGCCGCCGTCGCCCGGCAAGCCGAGCGCGGCGCCGTGAAGGCCTTCGCGCAGCGGATCGGCCCACGCCAGATACCAGGGCGGCGCCGAGACGAGCACGGGACGTGAGTCGCCGAAGACGAGATAGGCACTGGCCTCGCCGGCAGCCGCCGGTTGCAGGGCGGCCCGCATCCGGAGCCGCTCGCCGATGCGCGGAGCCGTCCGCCCGTCGGCGAACACGAGCGCCGGGGCGCGCAGGGTGCGCCCCGCCGCCGCCGACGCACTGACGAGCACACCGGCGAACCGCATCCTCTCGGCGGAGGAACCGAAGGAGGCTCCCCCGGCAGGTTCGGCCCGTCCGATCACCTCGATGTCCACATCGAGGGCGGTCCCGGCACGTGCGGCCTCGGTGAGCACGGCCGGCGACCGCATCGGAGCCTGTACGGCGACGATCGAGGCGACGAGGCTGCCGGCGGCCGCCGAGAGCGCGAGGGCGACAAAGAAGGATGCCGCGGCGCTCGACGCAGCGCGCTTCCCCGCGACGGAGCGGCGGCCCGCGGCGAGAACGGCCGCGACGACCGCGACACCTCCCCAGGCCGCGGCGACGGGAGCCGCAGCGTCGGGGGCTCCGACGAGCACGAAGCACACCAGCCAGGCGCCGCCTGCCGTCACGAGCATGAGCGGCAGGCGCGTCATACCGTCACGTGGGGCGCGAGGTCTGCGAAGGTCTTCTCACCGATGCCGGCCACCTCGCGCAGGTCGTCGACGCTCGCGAAGGGTCCGTTGGCGGCCCGCCAGTCGAGGATGCGCTGTGCCAGGGCAGGCCCGATGTGGGGCAGCGTCTCGAGCTGCTCCGCGCTGGCCGTATTGAGGTTGATCGGCGCCCCGGAATCCGCGCCGCCCGCACCCGCGGTGTCCGCGGCCGGTGGGGGCACCTCGCCCACGGCCGGAACGTAGACCTGTTCGCCGTCGGCCACGGGCCGAGCCAGGTTGACCCCGCCCTGGTCGGCGGCGGCGGTGAACCCGCCGGACGCGGCCACCGCATCGACGACCCGCGCCTGCGGAGGCAGACGATACAGTCCCGGACGAGCGACGGCGCCGAGCACGTGCACGAACAGCTCGACGGCCGGTGACGCGGATGCGGTGGGCGTCGCGGCCGGGTCCAGTTCGGCAGGCAGGCTCGCGCCGCCCGTGACTTCTCGAGTGCCACCCCCGGAGCCGAGCAGGGCCACCAGCACGGCTGCGGCCAGTGCGGCGACGACGAGCACGATCGCGCCGGAGATGAGCACCCTCGATCGCGGCGGAGCCTGGGAGCGCGGATGCAGCTCCCGCGTCGCCTCGTGCTGCCCGCCTGCCACGCCGTCAGGTTAGGCGCGGCCGCGGCGCCGGCGACCGACACCTCCCCCGGTCTCGAACCCGCCGGCCGACGTGCTCGGCTGTGCAGGAGGCGCGACCCGGTCGGAGTCGGCTCTCAGGCCTTCGTCGTGATGCTGACGACCTTCGGAGCGCGCACGACCACGTTGACGATCTCGCGCTCGCCGACCGCGCGCTGCACGGCGGCGGATGCGCGGGCCTGCGCCTCGAGGTCCGTCGCGCTCACCTGAGGCGAGACCGTCAGCTTGTCGCGCAGCTTGCCGTCGACCTGCACGATCGCCACGACGGACTCCTCGACGAGCAGCGTGGCGTCGGGCTTGCGCCACTGCGCGAGCGCGACCGTCGGCTCGTAACCGAGCCGGGCCCACATGTCCTCCGCCGTGTACGGGGCGAACAGGTTCAGGGCCATGGCCGTGACCTCGACCGCTTCGCGCACCGCGGCATCTGCGGGGCCGGCGCCCGAGTCGATCACCTTCCGCGTGGCGTTCACGAGCTCCATGAGGCGCGCGACGACGACGTTGAACTTGAACGACTCGACCAGGCCAGGGGCATCGGCGAGGAAGCGGTGGGTCTGGCGTCGCAGCGCGACATCGCCGCTCTTCCACTCCACGTCGGGAGAGGACGTCACGTCCTTGGCCAGGCGCCAGGCGCGGGCGAGGAACTTCGCGCTGCCGACCGGCGACACGTCGGCCCAGTCGATGTCGTCCTCCGGCGGGCCCGCGAAGGCCATGGTGAGGCGCACCGCATCCACTCCGTGCTCCTCGAGCTGGTCGGAGAGCCTGACGAGGTTGCCCTTGGACTTCGACATGGCCGAGCCGTCCATGAGCACCATGCCCTGGTTCAGCAGCGCCGTGAAGGGCTCGGTGAAGCTCAGGTAGCCGAGGTCGAAGAGCACCTTGGTGATGAAGCGCGCGTACAGCAGGTGCAGGATGGCGTGGGTCACGCCGCCGACGTACTGGTCGACCGGAGCCCACTTCTCGGCCTCGCGGGGATCGAAGGCCTTCGTGTCGTCGTCGGGGTTGAGGAAGCGCAGCCAGTACCAGGAACTGTCGACGAACGTGTCCATGGTGTCGGCGTCGCGCCGGGCAGGACTGCCGTCGATCGGGCTCGGAACGTTGACCCAGTCTTCGGCGGCGCCGAGCGGCGAGGTGCCCTTCGGCTTGAGGTCCAGGCCCTCGGCCGAAGGCAGCAGCACGGGCAGCTGGTCTTCGGGAACGGGGATCTCCGTGCCGTCCTCGGCGTGGATGATCGGAATGGGGGTTCCCCAGTACCGCTGGCGCGAGATGAGCCAGTCGCGCAGGCGGTAGTTCTTGGCTGCGCGGCCGCGCCCCTGCGCCTGCAGCAGCTCGACGACCCGCTTGATGGCATTGGACTTGGACAGTCCGTCCAGCGGCCCCGAGTTGATCAGGCGACCGTCACCGGAGAGGGCGATGCCGGTGGAGGCCGGGTCATCGGAGACCGACTCCTCGGGCAGGAGCGGCAGGCCATCGGCATCCGTCTCGATCACGGGGATCACGCCCGTCACCGGCGCGTGCACGTCGACGACGACGCGCACGGGCAGGTCGAAGGCGCGCGCGAAGTCGAGGTCGCGCTGGTCGTGGGCGGGAACGGCCATGACGGCGCCGTGGCCGTAGTCGGCGAGCACGTAGTCGGCCGCCCAGATGGGGAGGCGCTCGCCGTTGACGGGGTTCACCGCGTAGCGCTCCAGGAAGACACCGGTCTTGGGGCGGTCGGTGCTCTGGCGCTCCGTCTCGGTGCTCTTCTGCACCTCGGTGAGGTAGTCGGAGAAGCGCCGCTGCACCTCGTCACTCGCGCCGGCTGCGAGCTCGGCCGCGAGATCGCTGTCGGGTGCGACCACCATGAACGTCGCGCCCCACAGCGTGTCGGGGCGGGTGGTGAAGACCGTCACCCGCTGCTCCCGGCCCTCGATCTCGAACTCGACGTCGGCGCCGATCGAGCGGCCGATCCAATTGCGCTGCATGTGCAGCACCTTCGCCGGCCAGCGGCCCTCGAGCTGGTTGAGGTCATCGAGCAGGCGGTCGGCGTAGTCGGTGATGCGCAGGTACCACTGTGTGAGCTTCTTCTTCACAACGACCGCGCCCGAGCGCTCCGAGGTGCCGTCGGGGAGCACCTGCTCGTTGGCGAGCACGGTCTGGTCCACCGGGTCCCAGTTGACCCAGCTGTCCTTACGGTACGCCAGGCCCTTCTTGTACATCTGCAGGAACAGCCACTGGTTCCACTTGTAGTACTCGGGGTCGCTCGTGTGCAGCTCGCGATCCCAGTCGAACGAGGTCGCGTACAGCTTCATGCTGCGCTTCTGCTGCTCGATGTTGTCGTAGGTCCAGCCGCGGGGGTCGATCCCGCGCTTGATCGCGGCGTTCTCCGCCGGCAGGCCGAACGAGTCCCAGCCGATCGGGTGCATCACGTTGAAACCCTGCTGGCGCCAGTAGCGGGCGATCACGTCGCCGAGCGCGTACGCCTCCGCGTGCCCCATGTGCAGGTCGCCGGAGGGGTAGGGGAACATGTCGAGCACGTACTTGCGCGGCCGCTTGTCGCCCGGGTCGCCGGAGCGGAACGGCTTCAGCTCTTCCCAGACCGGCTGCCACTTGCGCTGCAGGGCAGCGAAGTCGTAGACCTCTTCTGCGCCGGTCTCGGCGGAATCGTGCTCGTGTGCCACGTGACTCTCATTCGTGCGGGGTGCGGGGAAGCGTCATTGCTCACGGTCTCGGTGACGGCGCGAAACACGGCCGTAACCAGAGCTTCCAGAGTACCGAACTCCCACCCGCATCCGTCGCACCCGATCAGTCGGCGTCCACACCCAGGGCGGCGAGGAGCGCACGCGCCTTCAGGCGCATCTCGTCGACCTCCTCACGGGGCACCGAGAGCGCCGTGATGCCGCCTCCCGTGCCGATCGCTGCGGCATCCGGTGTCAGCACGATGGAGCGGATGACCATGGCCAGGTCGGCCGTTCCATCGAAGCCGAGATAGCCGAAGGCGCCGGAGTAGACGCCCCGCGGCCCCTTCTCGAGATCGCTCAGGATGCGCATGGCGCTGATCTTGGGAGCCCCCGTCATGGAGCCGGCCGGGAAGCACGCCCGCACGGCGTCGAGGGCGCTCCTGCCGTCCGCGAGGTCGGCCTCGACGGTCGAGACCAGTTGGTGCACGTGGGCATAGCTCTCGACGGCGAGCAGGCTGCTCACCCGGACGCTTCCCAGCCGTGCCACCCGGCCGAGATCGTTGCGCATCAGGTCGACGATCATGAGGTTCTCGGCCTGCTCCTTCTCACTGGCCTCGAGCTCGGCGCGCATTGCGATGTCGGCCGCGAGGGTCCCGCCGCGGGGCCGCGTGCCCTTGATCGGCCGCGTGCGCACCCCTCGGCCCGCGTCCACCCGGAGGAACTGCTCCGGCGAGGCGCTCAGCAGTGCGATCTCGCCGAAGCGCAGGAAGCCGCCGTGGTGGCTGGGGCTTGACGCGCGCACACGTCGGTAGGTCTCGAGCGGGTCGAAGACGCCCGGCACGGTGACAGAGTTCGTGAGGCACAGCTGGTAGGCGTCGCCGCGCGCGATCGCGGCCTGCGCGGCGTCGATGGCCGCGAGGTAGTCCGTCTCCCCGTGGCGCCAGCGTGCGACCGGCGTACCCGGCGAGGGAAGCGGCGATTCCGCGTCCCACACTATGTCTTCGTCATCGAGCCGTGCCTGCACCTCGAGCGCCCAGGCCTCGAAGCCCGGGTCATCGTCCAGCCCGACGAGCTCGACGATGCGCCGCCCGTGGTCGAAGCCGATGACGCGGGTCGCGCGCAGAAGAGCGGCGTCCGGGTACGGCGACGCAGGCAGGGGCACGCCGGCGCTCTGCTGCCCGACCTCGTAGCCGAGCCATCCCACCCAGCCGATCACGGCATCCAAGGCCGGGCTCGCCTCGCCGAGCTCGTCCGCGAGGGCCTCGAAGATGCCGGCTCGCCGAGAGCGCTCTCCGGCCGGGCCGTGGTGCGTGACCGTGCCGCCGCTGACGGATGCGGTGAGCCACTCCCGACTGGACCCCATCCAGCTGCGGCCGGCGACCGCATCCGCTCCGCCGTCGAGCCAGAACGCGGTGCGCTCCCTGGCGAACAGGCGACGGAACACCGCCTCGGGATCGTGCCAGCCGGGCAGCGGATGGCGACGGGCAACGAGCATGGATTCAGCGTAGGGCTCAGCCGACGAGGCTCCGTGCCGGGGGAAGCGTGAGGACCCGGTCGATGAGGCCGGGAGGCACCGGCGTGTGCGAGATGAGGAGGATCGTGCGTTGCCCGGCAGCGCCGAGCAGTTCGCGCAGCAGGGCGTCGGCATGGGCGGCGTCGACGCCGGCGGTCGGCTCGTCGACGATGAGCACCGGGAAATCGGCCAGCAGCGCACGGGCGAGCGCGAGCCGTTGCGCCTGACCGCCCGAGACGGCCGCGCCGCGTTCGCCGACCGGCGCGTCCAGGCCACCGCGGCGACGCACCCACTCCCCCAGGCCCACACGGTCGAGCACGGCGAGCAGCGCCGAATCGTCCGCGGTGTCGCGGGCGAACAGCAGGTTCTGCCGGATGCTCTCGTCGAACAACCAGGGCACCTGCTCGGTGAGGCCGACGATACGGCGCACGGCGGCCGGTGCAAGTGAGTTCGCCGGCGTGGAATCGAGCAGGTAGTCGCCGCCGTGCTCGAGGAAGCGCACGAGGGCGTGGGCGACGCTCGTCTTGCCCGCTCCGCTCTCCCCGGTGATGAGCAGGCGCTCGCCCGGAGAGATGTCCAGGTCGAGCGGACCCACTCCGGGTCGGCCGCCGGGCCAGTCAACCGTGAAGCGGCGCAGGTGGATCGCCGGGATGTGGCCGGCAAGCCAAGAGGGCTCGAGGCCCGGCTCCTCCATCGAGATCCCGGCCGCGATCTCGGCCGGGATCTCGGCGGGGCGCACGGCCGGGACGACCTCGGCGATGCGCTCGGCAGCGGCCCGCACGCGTCGCCAGGCTCCGAGTGCAGCCGGCAGTCCGGCGCAGGCCTCGAAAACGGCCAGAGGAACGAGCGCGAGCACGGCGACACCCGGGCCGCCGAGTACGCCGGCGGAGAGATCGGGCGCCGCGAGCACGATCGCGAGCACCGTCGCCGCCCCGGATGTGACGGCGAAGACGGCGCCCGCGAGCCCGGAACCGATGGCTGAGCGCCATTCGGCGCGTCGGAGGGCCTCGTCGATGAGCGCGAGCTCCCGCATCCGCTCGCCGACGGCGCCGAATGCGGTCAGCATTTCGAACGCGCCGAGGGTCTCGAGCAGCGCCTGCCCCTGTCGTGCCCGCAACGGCGCGAGCGCGCGCTCGGAGCGAGAGGCGAGCGCCGACTGCGCCCATGTGCCGAGCCCGGCGCCGAGCAGGAGGCAGCATGCCAGGGCAACCGCGGCCGGAACGGACAGGAACGCGATCGCCGCCACGCTGCCGACCGAGACGACTGCGCTCACGAGCAGCGGCTGCACGACGCGCAGCGGCAGGTCCTGCTGCTCGTCCACGTCGCGTGCGAAGCGACTGAGCAGCTCGCCCTTCCCCCTGGTTGTGAGGCCATCGGGCGCGAGCGGGGTGATGCGCTCGAGCATGCCGACCCGGAGCGATCCCAGCTGACGGAAGGCGGCATCGTGGGTGAGCAGGCGCTCGAGGTAGCGCAGAGCGGCGCGGCCGATCGCGAACGCGCGAACGCCCACGACGGCGGCGGAGAGGTACATGAGGGCGGGTTGCTCCCACGCGCGGGTGATCAGCCAGGCGGAGGTCGCGAGCAGCGCGACGGCGCTGGCCGCTCCGAGCACGCCGACGAGCAGCCCCGGCAGCGAGCGGGCGGCACGCGGTTGCGCCGCCCGGAGAACATCGTGCACGGAGAGTTGGTCAGGCATGAACGGCCTCTCCGACGGCGAGCATCGCATCCGCCGCCTCGATGAGCGCAGGCCGGTGCGTCGCGACCAGCACGAGCACGCCGTCATCGGCGAACCTGCGGAGGGTGCGCAGCAGATGCTGCTCCGCGTGCGCATCCAGTGCGGAGCTCGGCTCATCGAGCAGCAGCACCTCGCAGCCCTGTACGCGTGCCCGATAGAGCGCACGCGCGATGGCGACACGTTGCGCCTGGCCGCCCGAGAGGCCGGCGCCCTCGGCGCCGAGGGGCCACTCGACGTCGATGCCGGGCAGCCCCGCATCCGCGAGTGCGACGCGAATGGACGCGTCGTCGCGTGCCTGGCCGATCGCCACGTTCGCCGCGACGGTGCCGGCGAGCAGGTGCGGCTGCTGCGGCACCCAAGCGATCCGATCGCCCGTGACGGGCCGGTCCCCGAGCAGCACCGCACCGGAGTGCGGCACGAGCCCGGCGATGGCTCGCAGAAGCGTGGTCTTGCCTGCCCCGCTTGCTCCGACCAGCGCCGTGACGCACCCGGATGCGAGCCGCGCGCTCGTCGGAGCCAGCAGCACGTCGCCGCCCACCTCGACGCCGACCTCGTCGAGAACGAGCTCCAAACCTCGCGGGGAACCGCCGACGACGGCCTCACGTGCCGGCCTCGCCTCGGCGTCTTCGAGCAGGGCGAGCACGTCGTCGCTCGCGGCGATGCCGTCCGCCGCGGCGTGGAACGCCGTGCCGACGCCGCGCAGGGGAAGGAACGCCTCGGGCGCGAGAAGCAGGATGAACAGGCCCACTGCGAGGCCGAGCGACCCGTCGAGAAGGCGCAGGCCGATCTGGACGGCGACGAGGGCGACGGAGAGGCTGGCGGCCAGTTCGAGCACGAATCCGCTGAGGAAGGACACCCGCAGCACGCGCATCGTCGTGGCGCGGTACTGCTCCGTGACCGTCGCGATGCGATCGCGCTGCCGGGCGGCGCGGCCGAAGATCTTGAGGGTCGCGAGCCCGCCCACCACCTCGACGAACGCCCCCGAGAGTGAGTGCAGCGCCGCCCATTGCCGCGTCTGCACCGACTGCGTCGCCCATCCGACGAGAACCATGAAGACGGGGATGAGCGGCAGCACGAGAATCACGATGACGCCGCTCAGCGGGTCGCTCCACAGCATGGCGAGCACCAGCACCGGAGTCGCAACGGCTGTCGAGATCAGCTGGGGAACGTAGCTGCCGAAGTAGGCGTCCAGCGCGTCCAGACCGGTGCCGAGGATCGTGGTGAGCCGGGTTGCGGTGCGCGCACGAACGCCGCCCGGTCCCAATCGCTCCAGGGCGGCGCTCGCCGCGAGGCGCAGCTGCTGCTTCACCCGGGCGGATGCGGCGGCCGAGGCCGCATCCATGGCCCACCCGCAGGCCGCCCGAATCAGCACGGCCGCGGCGAAGCCCGCCAGCATGCCCCCCATACCGGCGAGCGAACGCGAAGCGGCGAGCGTACTGACCAGTGCGGCGAGGAAGTAGGCCGATGCCACGATGGCCGCCGTGCGCACGAGTGCGATGGCCGCTCCGGCGACCAGCAGGCCGCGTGCGGCGCCGGCGCGGCGCAGCAGCCGGGGGTCCAGGGGCTTCAGTGCGTCACCGCCTCGACGTGGGCGCGGCTGACGCGCGTGCGGAAGACCCAGTAGGTCCAGCCCTGGTAGACGAGGATGAGGGGCAGGAAGATCAGCGCCGCCCAGCTCATCACGCCGAGGGTGTAGCCAGAACTCGAGGCGTTCTGGATCGTGAGGCTGTTGGCCGGGTCGTTCGAGGCCGGCATGACCGCGGGGAACAACGCCACGAACAGGGCGATGACCACGAGGGCGATGGTCCCAGCGCCCAGGCCGAACGAGAGCCGTTCCCGGTTATCGCGGTTCGCCCACCACGAGCCGACGAGGGTGACGGCGGCGAGGCCGGCGCAGATGAGGAAGACCGGGGAAGCCGCCGTGATCAGGGCCGTCCACGTGAGGAAGAGAGCCGCGACGAGGATCGTCGCGAGTCCCGTTGCCCGTGCGAGGCGTCGCGCGCGCAACCGCAGCTCCCCCTCCGTCTTGAGGGTGAGGAAGAGCACGCCGTGCGTGAAGAACAGCAGCAGGGTGGTCAGCCCGCCGACCAGGGCGTAGGGGTTGAGCAGGTCGAAGACGGTGCCGATGTAGTCGTGATGGGCGTTCAGGGGCACGCCCTGCACCATGTTCGCGAAGGCGACCCCCCAGAGCACGGCGGGCACCGCGGAGCCGATGAAGATCATGGCGTCGAAGCGCGAACGCCAGCGGGCGTCATCGCGCTGGTGCCGGTACTCGAACGACACGCCGCGCACGATGAGGGCCAGCAGGATGAGCAGCAGTGGCAGGTAGAACCCGCTGAACAGGGTCGCGTACCACTCCGGGAAGGCGGCGAAGAGGCAGGCGCCCGCCACGATCACCCAGGTCTCGTTCAGATCCCAGACCGGACCGATCGTGTTGATCAGCACGCGCCGGTCCACGTCGTCGCGACCGAGGAACGGCAGCGACATCCCGACGCCGAAGTCGAAGCCGTCGAGGACGAAGTACCCGATGAAGAGGAACGCGATGATGGCGAACCACAGGGTGGGAAGGTCCATGCGCTGCTCCTAGTAGACCGTCGTGAGCGGGCGTACCTCGCCCGTCTCGGCATCCGGAACCGGGGCGGGTGCCGGCCCCCTGCGCACGGCGCGCACGATCAGGCGGAACTCCACTACCGCGAGCGTGCCGTACACGAGCGTGAACGCGACGAGCGAGATCAGCACCTCGAGCCCGGTCGTCCCCGGAGAGACCCCGTCGGCCGTCTTGAGCAGGCCGAACACGAGCCAGGGCTGACGACCCATCTCGGTGAAGACCCAGCCGAGGATCATCGCACCGAGCGAGAGCGGGAATGCCCAGACCGCCGCCCGCCACACCCAGCGATTGCGGGGAAGGCGCCCACGACGCGTCAGCCAGAGTCCCAGGACCGCGACGGCCACGTGAACGAGTCCGAGACCGATCATCCAGCGGAACGCCCAGTAGGTCACCCAGATGATCGGCGTGTAGTCGCCGGGCCCGTAGAGGGTGCTGTACTGCGCCTGCAGGTCGTTGATGCCTTCGACCGTGCCGTCGAAGGTGTGCGTGGAGAGGAAGGAGAGCAGGTAGGGCACTCGGATGGAGAAGAGCTCGTGCACGCCGTCGGGCGTGCCGAGCGTGAAGATCGAGAACGACGCATCCGCCCCGGTCGAGGTGGAGTAGAGCGCCTCGGCCGCTGCCATCTTCATCGGTTGCGTCGAGACCATGGCAAGGCCCAGCTGGTCGCCGGCGAGCGTGGTGAGGGCGCCGGAGACCACCATCATCCACAGGCCGAGCTTCAGGGCGGGCCGCATGGTGTCCAGGTGCTGCCCGCGTGCGAGGTGCCAGGCCGCGACGGTGATGACAAGGCCCGCCGCCACCATGAAGCAGGCGAAGATCGTGTGCGGAAAGGCCGCCAGGGCCACCTTGTTGCCGAGCAGCGCCCAGATGTCGGTGAGCTCGGCGCGGCCCTTCGCCTCGTTGATGTGGTACCCGACCGGGTTCTGCATGAAGGCGTTCGCCGCGAGGATGAAGTACGCCGAGAGCACCGACCCGCAGAAGGTCGCCCAGATGGTGGCGAGGTGCGCCCACCGCGGAAGCCTGTCCCAGCCGAAGATCCAGAGGCCGATGAAGGTCGCCTCGAAGAAGAACGCCAGCATGCCCTCCAGTGCCAACGGCGCTCCGAAGACGTCGCCGACGAAACGGGAGTAGTCCGACCAGTTCATGCCGAACTGGAATTCCTGCACGATGCCCGTCACCACTCCCATCGCGAAGTTGATGAGGAAGATGCCGCCGAAGAACCGGGTCAGTTGCAGGTAGTGGGGCTTGCCACTGCGCACCCAGGCCGTCTGGAAGAGAGCGACCGTGAGCGAGAGTCCGATCGTGAGCGGAACGAACAGGAAGTGGTACACGGTGGTGAGACCGAACTGCCAACGGGAGAGCAGCAGCGGGTCGAGCCAGTCCATGGGACTCCTCTCGGTGGACGAATCGCACTCTACGTCTCGTAGAGAACTTCTCTACACACCGTAGAACATTTCTCTACGGAATGTAGAGCAGGTGCGGAAATCGAGTATCCTGATCTCATGGCAACACTGGGAGAGCTCGAGCGCGTCGTGATGGACGAACTCTGGAGCGCCCCCGACGGGATGCCCGCCAAGGAACTGCTCGAGCGGATCAACGCGGCGGCCGCCACCGAGGGACGCAAGCCGTTGGCGCTCACCACGGTGCTGACCGTGCTCTCACGGCTGGAGTCCAAGCACTTCGTCTCGAGTGAACGCGGGACGCGTCCGCGCACCTTCCGTGCCCGTGGAACGCTCGCCGATCACACCGCGAACCTGATGGCGGAGCTGCTCGCGTCCTCGACCGACCGGGAGGCCGCGCTCGCCCGGTTCGTCGGTAGCGTTCCTCCCGGCGAGGCCGCCACCCTGCGTCGCCTGCTCGGCTGAGGCATGCTGCTGGCAAGCGGCGTGCTGGCTGCCCTCGCGGTCGCCCTGGCCTGGCCCGTGCCCGTCGCCCTCTCACGGGCGCAGTGGCCCACCCGCTCCCCCGGTGTCGCGCTCGCCCTCTGGCAGGCGATCGCGCTCGGCGGTGGTCTGTCGATGATCGGGGCGCTGCTCGGCTTCGGGCTCGCGCCGGCAGGCGGCGACCTGCCCGCAGCGCTCGGAGCGCTGGCCGCCGGATTCCTGCATGGGCCGCTCCCGGTCGCCTTCGGCGCGCTGCACCTGTTCCTGCTCAGCGCGGCGGTGCTGCTGGCCCTGGACCTGCTGCTGAACCTGGCCGACACCGCCATCCGCACCGAACGCGAGCGTCGTCGGCATCGCGAACTGGTGACGCTGCTCAGCACGCCATCGGCGGATGCTCCGCGCACCCACGTGCTCGACCATCCCGCGCCGATGGCCTACTGCCTTCCGGGCGTGCGCACCCAGACCGTGCTCTCGAACGGCCTCATCGGACTGCTCGACGCCAAGGAGCTGCAGGCGGTGCTCGCCCACGAGCAGACCCACCTGCGCCAGTACCATCACCTCGTGCTGCTGGCTTTTCGGGCCTGGAGGAACGCGCTGCCGTGGTTTCCCATCGCCAATCGCGCGGAACGGGCGGTCGCGGTGCTCGTCGAGCTGCTCGCCGATGACGACGCCCGCCGCCGGGTCGACCGGGCGACCCTGTCGAACGCCATTCTCAAGGTCGGCACCTCGTGGGAGGCCCCCGACGCCTCCGGGGGCGCGAGCACGGTCGCCTCTCCGGATGCGGAGGTCATACGCGTGCGGGTGCGCCGACTCGCGTCGGACGCACCCGCACTCTCCGCACCAGCCGTGGCCGCGGTTCTCGCGATCGCAGCGCTGCTCGTCGCCTTTCCGGCGGCGTTCATGCTCTCGCTCGTGTTCTGAGAACCGCGGCCGACGGCCGCCCTGCTAGAACAGCTTCTTGTCGGCCAGCCACGCCTTGGCGATGGCGTCGGGCTGCTTCTGCCCGTTGACGCTCTGGTCGTTCAGGTCGACCAGGTCGCTCGCCGAGAGGGCCCCCTGCACCGAGTTGATCACGCCGACGGCCTTCTCGTTGACCTTCTTGCTCACGATCGGCACGACGTGCGATGCCAGGAACAGGTTCTTCGGGTCATCGAGCGCGACCAGGTCGTTCTTCTTGATGTTGGGGTCGGCCGTGTAGACGTTCGCCAGCTGGATCTGGTTCGAGGACAGCGCGTCGACCGTCGTGGATCCGCCGCTGTCGTCGATCTCGGCGAAGCCGACGGTGACGTCGTAGGTGCTCTTCAGCCCGTCGGGCCCGTAGGGCCGCGTCTTCAGCTCGGCGTTGCCTCCCAGGGTGAGCGGCGTCGACACCTTCGCGAGGTCGGCCAGCGACTTCAGGTCGTTGTCGGTGGCGAACTTCTTGGTCACGACGTAGGAGTTCTGGTCGGAGGCATCCGCCGCGTCCAGCGCTCGCAGTCCGTCGGGCAGCGCCTTGGTGAGGGCGCTGTAGACGTCATCCTCGGAGCGTGCCGTGGTGTCCTTGTCGTAGAACTGCAGCAGGTCACCGGTGTACTCGGGGAACACGTCGATGTCGCCGTTCTCGATCGAGGGCACGTATGCCTCGCGCTGGCCGATGTTGAAGCTGCGCTTCACCTCGAAGCCGTTCGCCTCGAGCGCCTGGGCGTAGATCTCGGCGATGATCTCGTTGGAGTAGTACGACTGCGACCCGACGACGAGAGTGGACCCGTCGGCGCCCGCACTGGTCTTGCCATCGCCGCCGGTATCCAACGGCGAACCGGACGAGCACCCTGCCAGGGCCACTGACGCCCCGACCGCGACGACGCCCACCGCCAGTGCGATGCGCGAGCGCCGGCCTTTTCCTGAACCGAACATTCCTATTTCCCTTCTTCGATGGGGGATCCCACCACCGCACGCGACCGGGTTCGGTGCGAGCGGACATCTGCGGGTCGGCCGACGGCGACACCGCGCGGCACGACGAGTCTCTGGATCAGAGCGAACAGGCCCTCGAGCACCAGGGCGAGCACCGTGACGACGATCGAGGCGCCGAGCATCTGCGTGTAGTCGCGCGTGGCGACGCCGAGGAAGATGTAGGCGCCGAGGGCTCCGCCGTTGACGTAGGCGGCGAGGGTCGCCGTCGCCACGACCTGCAGGATCGCGGCGCGGACGCCGGCGATGAGCAGCGGCAGGCCGAGGGGCACCTCGACGCGGGTCAGCACCTGCCAGGGCGTCATGCCCATGGCCCGGGCCGCATCCACCGTCTTCGGGTCGACGGCCTGCACTCCCGAGTAGGCGCCCGCGAGCAGCGGCGGGATGGCCAGGATCACGAAGGTCGCGAGCGGCGCCCGGAAGCCGATGCCGACGCCGAAGGCGATGAGGATGAGCACGCCCAGGCTCGGCAGTGCGCGCAGGCCGCCACTGATGAACACCGCCAGGTCGCGCCCGCGTCCGGTGTGGCCGATGAGGTAGCCCAGCGGCACGGCGATCACGGCGGCGATCAGGGTGGCGCCGAACGTGTAGGCGAGATGCTGGCCGATGCGCAACCACAGGTCATCAGCCCCGGAATGCGCGGACGGGGTGAAGATCCACTGGAGGGCGTCGAGGAAGAGGTTCACGCCATGCCTCCGTCGAGCCTCGGGAGGGTGGGCAGCGGCGCGCGAGCGCTGCGGGGCATCCGTCTGGTCCACGGCATCAGAAGCCGGCCGAGCAGCACGAGCAGCACGTCGAAGACGAGTGCGATGAGCACGATGGAGACGACTCCCGTCACGACCTCGCCGATGATGCGGCGCTGGTAGCCGTTCGTGAACAGGTAGCCGAGACTCGTGACGCCGATGACCGCTCCCACGCTGACAAGACTGACAGTGGTCACCGACACCACCCGCAGTCCCGCGAGCATGACCGGTCCCGAGAGCGGCAGTTCGACGCGCCAGAACCGCTGCCAGCCCGAGAATCCGACGGCCGTGGCCGATTGCCGAACGTCCGCGTCGACGGAGGCGAGGGCATCGGCGGTGGCACGCACCATCAGGGCGACGGCGTAGATGGTCAGGGCCACCACGAGGTTCACCGGGTTGATGATCGTCGTGCCGAGCAGCACCGGTATGACGATGAAGAGCGCGAGCGAGGGGATCGTGTAGAGGATGGTGCCGAGGGTCAGCAGCACGGCGCGGCTGCCGCGGTACCGGGCGGCGAGCCAGCCGAGCGGCAGCGAGATCACGAAGCCGAGCACGATCGGCGGGATGGCGATCGCCATGTGCACGAGAGCGAGCCGCCACACCAGGTCGATGTTGGCGAGGAACCAGGTCATGCCGACAGTATCCCGGCCGGGCGTCCCTCGGAGTCGAGCACGACGCGTGTGCCGTCGACCTCGCTGAGGTGCAGTGCACGTCGTCCGCGGTCGGCACCGATGAACCCGGCGACGAAGTCGTCGGCCGGATGCGCGAGGATCTCGGTCGGCGAGCCGATCTGGGCGATCTCGGCCCCCGTGCGCAGGATGACGATCTGGTCGCCGAGCAGGAAGGCCTCATCGATGTCGTGCGTCACGAACACGATCGTCTTCGCGATCTCGCGTTGCAGGGTGAGCAGCTCCTGCTGCAGCTCCGACCGCACGATCGGGTCCACGGCTCCGAACGGCTCGTCCATGAGCAGGATGTTCGGGTCGATCGCGAGGCCTCGCGCCACTCCGACGCGCTGCTGCTGGCCGCCGGAGAGCTGGCTCGGGTAACGGTTCGCGAGAGAGCGGTCCAAGCCCACGCGGTCCAGCAGCTCCAGTGCCTGCTCTCGCGCCTGCTTGCGCCGAACCCCGTTCAGCACCGGAACGGTCGCGACGTTGTCGATGACCGTTCGGTGCGGAAGCAGGCCGGAGTTCTGCATCACGTAACCGATGCTGCGGCGCAGCTCCACGGGGTTGCGGGTCGAGACGTCGACGTCGTCGATGAGCACGCTTCCCTGCGACGGGTCGACCATGCGGTTGATCATGCGCAGCAGGGTGGTCTTGCCCGAGCCGGATGACCCCACGAGAACCGTGATGGTGCGCGAAGGGATGACCAGGTCGATCTCGCCCACCGCGAGCGTTCCATCGGGAAAGCGCTTGGAGACTGAACGGAACTCGATCATGGGCGCCTCTCTCGTGACCGACGTGCCTCGCCGACCTCTACACAAACACCTTTCGGTGCCGGTGGCAAAGGAGATTGCATCCGGTGACGCAAAGCGACGCCCCTGCCGTCATACGTGCCAACAAAGAAGGCCGGGCGCCGCATTCCCGGAAGGAAGCGGTGCCCGGCCCTCAGCCGTCGCCGGCTCGGAGCGCTTCTCGGCTCAGGAGGTGAGCTCTCCGTAGTAGGACTCGAGGTAACCGTGCAGGATGCGGCGGCACTCGGCGATGTAGAGCTCGTCGCCCGTGCGGTCCCATGCGAACGCCCGCGAGAGCAGCGAGTCGGCGATCTCGATGGTGATCTCGATGCGGAAGTCGAGGTCTTCGCCGGGGATCTCGAAGAGTTCCCGGAAGACGCTCGCGAACCGCTTGGCGAGCTTCGGCTCGGACTCGGCGGCGCTCAGCGGCATCCGCTCGCTGTCGACGAAGTGGATGATGCGGAAGCCGGGCTCGGTGCGGTAGAGCTCGACATAGGCGGTGATGCCGCAGTCCACGCCCTCCCACAGCGTCGCAGGCTCCTCCGTGCGCATCAGTTCCTCGGCACGGGCGCGGAAGCGCTCGGTGGCGCGCTCGCGCAGTGCCTGGAGCACGGCGATGCGGTCGGGGAAGTACCGGTAGACGGTGCCGATCGAGGCACCGGAGCGCTCGGCGATCATCGCGGTCGTCATGCGGTCGAAGCCGATCTCGTCGACGACGACGGCGGCCGCGTCGAGCAGCGAGTTGAGGCGGTCGGCGCTGCGTTGCTGCACCGGCTCCGTCCGCACGAGGGTGGATGCGGGCACGTCGATGGTGCTGAGGGTCGACACTGTTCCTCCTAGAACTAGAACCGAATAATTCTACGCGGCGACCTGTGGGCGCCCTGAATGAAGCTCACCCCCAGAGCGGGTGCCTGCCGCTCCCGTCGGGCCGGCGCACGGCGACATGACAGACTTGGGCGCATGGTCGACGCCGAGCACCTCCCCGATGCGCGGGACGCGTCGACGCATCGCGCGGCCCGCATCGAGGACTGGTTCCACGGGCATCGCGAGCGCTGCGCCCGCCGGCACGGTCGGGTTCCCTCGATCATCCCGTACACCGGGTACGGCTCGGTCGACCGGGTACGGGTGCTCTGCCGGGTGCTGCTCGTCAAGCCCGTGCAGCCGCCCTCCGATCCGCCGACCGCGGCCGACCGGCGGCGGGCGATCCGCCGCGAGCAGCTGCGCGGCTGGCGCAGCTTCATCTCGAGCCCGGTCGCCTTCGCCCGGGTACGCATCGAGATCGACGGCCACGAGACGGAGGTCGTCGCCGATCGCGGTGGCGTCGTCGATATCGAGCTCGACGTCTCGCTCACCCCCGGCTGGCATGTCGCGACGCTCACCACCGATGACGGGCGCAGCTCGCAGGCGCCCGTCCAGGTCATTCCGGCGGACTGCCGATTCGGTGTCGTCTCCGACGTCGACGACACTGTCATGGTCACGATGCTACCGCGGCCCTTCCTCGCGGGCTGGAACACCTTCGTGCTCAACGAGCACGCCCGCATACCCACCCCCGGCATGGCCGTGCTCATGGAGCGGCTGGCGACGGCCCACCCCGGCGCGCCAGTGGTCTACCTCTCCACGGGAGCCTGGAATGTCGCCCCGGCTCTCACACGCTTCCTCTCGCGCAACCTCTATCCCTCCGGCCCGCTGCTCCTGACGGATTGGGGGCCCACGCACGACCGGTGGTTCCGCAGCGGCCGGGCGCACAAGCACGACAACCTGCAGCGGCTCGCGCGGGAGTTCCCCGACGTGCGCTGGCTGCTCATCGGCGACGACGGCCAGCGCGACGAGGAGATCTACCGGGAGTTCGCCGCCGAGAACCCCCAGCGTGTCGCGGCGGTCGCCATCCGGCAGCTCTCCCCCGGTGAAGCCGTGCTCGCCGGTGGGCGCTCGAAGAACGAGCGCCCCGAGCATCCGCAGATCCCGTGGGTGTACGCCCCCGACGGATCGGGCCTCGCTGCCCAGCTGGAGCCGCTCGGGCTGCTCTGAGCCTGCAGACCCCCTTTCGGGGCGAGAGCATCCACATCAGGGGAAGCCCCGGGGTCCCGTTCCGCCCGTGGCGGCTAGCGTGAGCGCCAAGGTCGGCCGAGTCGAGGGGGCTTCGTGAGTGATCAGACGGAGGATGCGGGTTTCGCGCGCTTCGCAGGGAGGGTCGACTGGCCGACGGGCATCGCCGCCCTGGGTGACCCGAGCCGCTGCCCTGCTTGCTTCGCGCGACTCACGTCGGCGCAGTGCGGCACCTGCGGCCTCGTTCTCGAGGGCGAGGCTGCTGCCCTGCTCCTGAAGCGCTCGAGGGATGCGGCGACCGCGCTCGCCGATCGGGTGTCGCTCATCGGTCGGCTGCGCTTCGCCACACTGTCGCAGGCGCCCGTCTCCGTACCGACCCCTGTACCCGCACCGGCCGCTGTCCCGGCGCCGACGCCTGTCCCCGCACCGACCCCTGCCTCCTCGCCGACCCCGCCTTCCGCCGTCCCACCGCCCGCCGAGAGCGGGCGACGACGCTCCAGTGTGCAGATCATCCTTCTCATCGTGGGAGTCAGCCTCGTCGCCGTGGCCGCGGTGGTCTTCCTCATCATCGCCTTCGTGCAGAACGGCCTCGCCTTCCGATCGATCGTGATCGGCGCCCTCACACTCGCGATGTTCCTGCTCGCGCCGCTGCTGCGCCGGCGAGGACTGATCTCCACGGCGGAGGGCATCGGCGCGCTCGGCGTGGCGCTGCTCGCCCTCGACCTCTGGGCGGTGCGTGCGAACGGGATGTTCGGCGCCGACGCCATCGACGGAGCGGTCTACTGGGGTGCCGGCCTGCTCGCCACCGGCTCGCCGCTCGTCGCATGGTTCCGCTGGTCCCGGCTGCGCGCGGGCTCCGTCGCGGGCTTGGCAGCGGTGCCTGTCGGCTCCGGTCTGCTGGCGGGCGGCCTCACCGAGGCGGCCGCTCCGGGGTTGGATCTCACCATCGGGCTTCTCGTTGCCCTCACCGTCTCCCTCCTCTGGACCCTCACCCTGCCTCTGGCCCGATCCGTCGGCGCCCCCGGCGGCCTGCAGGCCGAACGCATCATCCTGTGGGTCGTGGGTGGCCTCAGTGCGACGGCGTGCGCCCTCGTCTCACCGCTCGTGGCGTCCGACCTCGACTGGGCACCCCTGGTCACCCTCTGCGCCCTCGCCGTCGTCGGCGTGGTGCATGCCGTGGGGCTTCTGCGTCTGCGTCCGCGTGGCGGTGAGGTGCTCGCCGCGTTCACGCTCGCCGGCGTGAGCCTGCTTCCCTCCCTCGCCGGAGTGGTCACGGGCTTCCGCCTCTACAGCCCCGTGACCATGGTGAGCGCGAGCCTGGTTCCCGCCGCACTGATCGCACTGGCGACGGATGCCGCAGTCCAGCGGCGCTCCGGCGCCGCGCGGACCGCCCTGCGCGGTGCGAGCATCGGAGCGGGCGTCGCGGCCGGCCTCGCGGCTGTTCCCGCCCTGCTTCTGGCGGCCGTGCCCGCGAGCGACGCGCTGCAGAACGTCGCACCGGTATGGCGGGCCTCGCCGTGGACGCCCCTGGTCACCGCCGAGCCCGTCTCCGTCGCGGCGCTCGTGGGCCTGGCGTTCGTGGCGCTTGCAGCGGCGGTCTTCTCCGCCGGAGCCGTCCGCGCCGCTCGCCGGCCGCTCGGCACCGAACGCCGGGTCGCGATCGGGCTGCTCGTGGGGTACGTCGCCGTGTGCGGCACCGCGCTCCTGCGCTCGCCGGCGGCGATCGTGGCGGCCCTCGCCGCGGTGGTCGTCGCTGCCCTTCTCGGACGACGGTTCACCGCCCGGCCGGCCGACAGCCGGCTCGCCCTGGGGATCGCGGTCACCGCTGCAGCACTGGGATACGCCCTCTCGTGGGCCGAGCCGATCACCTGGTGTTCGGCATCCGTCGGGGTGATCGCCCTGCTCACCGTGCTGCGCCGCGGCGCGCCCGTCGCCGTCGGCCGGGTGCTGCTCGGGGTAGCGGTGGCCCTCGCCCTGGCCGGGGTCGCACTCCTGCCCGGCGCCCTCGCCGTTCTCGGTGTGCAGAGCCCGGGCTCCGATGCCCTGACCGGCGTCTCCGCGGCCCTCCTGGCGCTCGCGAGCGCGTTCCCCGTGCGACGCGCGCTGGATCGCGCCGATCGCGAAGTCGTCTGGGTCGTCGCCATCGCCGCATTCGCGGCCGCGGCATTCAGCGGGAGGATCGCGTCGAGCCTCGGGGGGACCGCCACGCGAGAGACGGCCGTGCTCGATCTCGTCGCGGCGGCAACGGTCACGGCTGCCGCGATCCTCTGGCAGTTGCACCCGAAGGACCGCTCCGGCGTCGCCGCGTCCGTCGCGGCCCTCGGCACGGCGCCGGCCGTGTGGCTGCTTCTCGCGGACGCCCTGCAGCTCGCCCGTGGGTGGGATGCCGCGGTCGGCGCCACGTGGATGCTGCCGGCGCTCGCCGCGCTCGCAACGTGCGCCTTCGGCCTGTTCCTGCGACGGCAACTGGGCTCCGGCCGGGACTGGCTCGACGGCGGCGCCGCGACCGTCGCCGTCCTCGGTCTGGCCGCGATCACCCGTTTCGGCGATCCGTTGCTCTGGGTCGCCCTCCTGCTCTACGCCGTCGCGGCCGCGTTCGCCGCGCTGAGCGAGGATGGGCTGTTCGCCTCGCGGTCGTGGCGGCGTCATCTGGGCTGGCTTGCTGTTGCGCTCGGAACGCTCGGGCTCTGGAGCGCACTCTCGACGAACCGCGTGAGCGAACCCGAGCCGTATCTGCTGCCCGTGACCGTCGGGCTGCTCCTGATCGCCGCTCTTCTCGCTTGGCGGAGGACGACGGAGGCCACCGATCGATGGGGCGTCGGCGCCCTCGTGTTCCTCGCGCTCCTGATCTCCCTGGCACCCCTCAGTCTCGCGGACACCCAGCCGTCGGTGCGCGCCGTGACCGTCGGAGCGCTCGCGGGCCTGCTCGTGCTCGGAGCGTTCGTCGCCCCGTCACCGCTCTGGGCGAGCGTGCGCGTGGCCGCCGGAGCGGCGGGAGCCGTGGGCGTGGCGCTGAGCATGTCGCGTCATGTCGATGGCCGAGCGGGAGACGTGTGGGTCGCGATCGGGGCACTCGTGCTCGGCGTGGGCGCATTCGGCCTGGCACGCCTCGCCGACGAGACTTCTCATCCTGCTCTCGAACGCGCATCCGCGGTTCTGCTCGGCGGTACCGGCGTTCTGACCGGCGCGCTCGAATCGCTGCTGATTCTCGACTCTCCAGAGAACGCCGCCCGGCCGACCCTCGTCGTGGCGTGCGCCACCGCGCTCGCCGTCGCCTGCTTCGTGGTGCGACGCTCTCCGCTGGCCGTCTCGGTCGGTGTGGTCGGCTACGTGGTCGCGGCCGGCTCGGCCCTGCTCTTGCTCGCGGTTCGCGCCGCCGACCCGTTCGAACTCGTGACCGCTCCGCTCGCGCTCGGGATGCTGGTGCACGGCTGGCTCGTGCTGCGTCGGAGCACCACGGGCAGCTGGCCGGCACTCGGTCCCGGTCTCGCCCTCCTGCTCCTGCCACCGCTCATCGCCGACTACGCCGCCACGACGCCGCTCTGGCGCGTCGTCGGCCTCGGTGTCGCGGCACTCCTCGTGCTGCTGTACGGCCTCCGGGCCCGGCTGCAGGCACCGTTCCTGCTCGGCGCCGGAGTACTGCTCTGGCACGCCCTCGCCCAGTTGTGGCCCTGGATCCGGGTGCTCTACGAGTCGGTCGAATGGTGGGTCTGGCTGGGAATCGGCGGGATCATCCTCATCGCGCTCGCGGCACGGTACGAGCGTCGGCTGCAGAACGCCCGCGATCTGGTGGCCAGTGTCAGCGCGCTGCGCTGACACCGGGACCGGGCCTCAGCCCTGCAGGAACGCGAGGACCGCGAGCACGCGGCGGTGGTCCGAACCGGAGTCCTCGAGGCCGAGCTTGGCGAAGATCGCCGTCACGTTCTTCTCGACGGCCCCGATTCCGATGAAGAGCCGCTGCGCGATCGCCGCATTGCTGCGCCCCTCGGCCATCAGGGCGAGCACCTCCGCCTCGCGCGGTGTCAGGGCCGCGCGGGGATCCCAGCGGCGACCGAGCAGCTCGCGCACCACCTGGGGGTCCAGCACCGTCCCGCCGCTGTTCACGCGCTCGACGGCGTCGCGCAGCTCGTCGAGCGAAGCCACCCGGTCCTTCAGCAGATAACCGAGGCCGCCCTCGCCGGAACCCAGCAGCTCGGCCGCGTAGGTGGCCTCCACGTACTGGCTCAACAGCAGGATGCCGAGGTGCGGCATCCTGCTGCGCAGAGCGATCGCCGCCTGCACCCCTTCGTCACGGAAGGTGGGCGGCATCCTCACGTCGAGCACGACGACGTCGGCCGGCGACGCGCCGATGCCGGCGAGCAGGCTCTCGGCGTCGCCGTAGGCTCCCACCGTGCGATAGCCCGCCTCGTCGAAGAGCCTGACCAGCCCTTCGCGCAGCAAGACCGAGTCCTCCGCGATGGCGATGCGGAGGGACTCGGTGCTCACGTCACTCAGGATACGGCTGCTCCGGGAATCGGGATGCGGG
The DNA here is from genome assembly GCF_037404875.1 of Rathayibacter sp. YIM 133350. Lineage (NCBI taxonomy): Bacteria > Bacillati > Actinomycetota > Actinomycetes > Micrococcales > Microbacteriaceae > Rathayibacter > Rathayibacter sp. YIM 133350. Next base: position 18,150 of record NZ_JBBELO010000003.1, on the reverse strand, counting down.
CGCCGATCGTCGTCGGCCCGCCGGCCGGACTCTGCACGCTCAGGGTTCCACGCAGTCCGTGAAGTCGCTCGGCGAGGCCGCTCAGGCCGTGTCCGGGGAGGCTGGTGGCTCCCCCACGGCCGTTGTCGACGACCCAGATCTGCAGCGCAGACGCGTCGTCCTGCTCGTCGATCGCCATCCGCACCCGGATCGCGCTGGCGCCCGAATGCTTCGCCGCGTTGGTGAGCAGCTCTGCCAGGACGAAGTAGGCGCTCCGCTCGATCTCGTTCGGCAGCCGCAGGTCCGCATCCAGGCGGCCGTCCTCCAGTTCCACGGGGATAGGACTGCGCCCGGCGAGGGACTCCACTGCACGGGCAAGACCCCGGTCCTCGAGCAGGGGCGGCGCGAATCCGCGGGAGAGGGCACGCAGCTCCTCGAGGGTGTCACGGGCCTGTTCACGCGCCTCCGCGAGCATGGATCGTGCGGTGTCGGGATCGCTCTCCAGCCGGCGCTCGGCGGCGGCGAGGTCCATTTGAAGACGCACCAGCCGCTGCTGCGGGCCATCGTGGATGTCACGCTCGAGGCGTCGCAGCGACTGGTCCTCCGCGGCGACGGCCGCGCCGCGTGAGGCGTCGAGTGCGGCCACCTCCCGCTGCAGGCTCTCACTCGGCCACGCACCCAGCAGCCCCCGCGCAATGCCGTGGTGGGCGACAACCAGTCCCCGGGTCACGTAGGGCAGGGTGAGCAGGAAGAGCACTCCCGCGGCGAGCTCGAACAGGTTCTCGCCCAGGTGGGGTTCCAGGCCCGCGGTGCTCCCCGGCGCCATCCAGTTGAGCACCACCTGGTGGAGCCAGAACTCGTTGTTGCGGTCGGGAAGGAAGCGCGACCAGATCCAGAAGGTCGTGCCGCCGAGTCCCGTCGCGACCCAGGCGACGGTGATCGACCAGGTCACCGTGCTCACGATGGGAGAGATGATCTGGCCGTGCAGCTGGTAGAGCCAGTAGTGACCGTCGGCGAAGGGCCCGAAGACCCAACGGCGCCAGAACCCCTCGCCCTGCGCCGTTCGCCAGTGCGGGCGACGGATGGCGGGGCTGCCGCTCCAGTCGAGTCGCACGAGCTCGAGCGTCCCGAAACCCCGGCCCACGTAGAGCGCGGACACGAGCACGAAGATGCCGAAGACCAGCACGATTGTTCCCAGTCCCGTCCAGAACAGGGTGCTCATGACGACCAGTCCCGTGATGGCGATCGGCATGGTGAGAAGCAGGAATCCCAGGTGGCGGGGAACAGCGCGCCAGAGGGCGCCGTAGTTCCAGCCCTGCCGGGTCGTAGGGGCGAGGTTCTCGCCCGCGGTGGCGGTGATGCTCATGATGGATCTCCTCGGCTCATTCTCGCGCGTGAGCCGGTCTGCGGCCCGATGACGCGTTTCTTCGATGCCTCCAGATTCGTCGCCGGGCGCCGCCGCGCCCATGGTGCCGGCATCCGGATCGGCGGTGGGGTTATCCCCCCAGCGCTCTCAGAGGGCGCGGTGCGTGAACCGGCCGCCGAGCAGCGTCGCGGCCACCGGCATCTCGCGAAGTCCCTCGGGATCGGCGGAGAGGGGGTCGCGCTCGAGGATGGCCAGGTCGGCCGGCTCCCCTTCGGCGACCCGGGTCCGGCTGGACGCCTCCAGCGCCACCGCGGCGTCGATGGCCTGCTCCGGATGCCACGCCGCCCGCCCGTCGCGGCTGCGACCGACCGCGGCGGCGATGCTCACCCACGGATCGAGCGGCGCGACCGGAGCGTCCGAGCCGAACGCGAGAGCCACCCCGGCCGCGTGCAGCGCCGCGAGCGGGAAGGCCCGATCCGTGCGGCCCGGCCAATACCGGTCGGCCACGTCACGATCATCCATCGCATGCTCCGGCTGCACGCTCGCCGTCACGCCGAGGCGGGCGAACCGCGCGATGTCGGAGAGGGAGAGCAACTGTGCATGCTCGATGGATCCGCGCGCTCCTGCGCGCTCGATGGCGTCGAGGGCGAGCGTGTTGGCGTGATCGCCGATCGCGTGCACGGCGACCCGGAGTCCGCCGCGGGTCGCGGACTCCAGCAGTGGCACGAGCTCCGCCGGGCTCACGGTCAGCAGGCCGAAGCGGTCTTCGCCATCCAGGCCGGGGTAGGCATCGAAGCAGTACGCCGTTCGGGTGTTGAGCGAGCCGTCGGTGATCACCTTGAACGGCCCGACCGTGAGCAGGCCGCCCGTTGCCTCGATGACCTGTCCCGATTGCAGGCCGAGGGAGATCGCCCGCTGCAGGTGCTGCGGGTAGACGCCGAACTCGACGCGCAGTCCGTCGAAGCCCTCCGCCATGCGGCGGCTCCAGGCCTCGAGGTTCCACTCCATTTCGAGGTCGACGACGCCGACCACGCCCCGCTCCGCTGCCGCCGCGGCCGCCTCGATCGCCCAGCCGTCGGTGACCTCCGTCGACACGGATTCGAGCCGGCCGACGACGGTGAACGCATCCCGCTCCCGCAGCAGGCCGTCGGCATCGCTCGGGAAGCCGTGGTCGCGCAGCGCGGGCGAATTGAGCCAGGCACTGTGCAGGTCTGCGCTCACCGCGACGACGGGAACGTCCCCGGCCGCAGCGTCGAGCACCTGGCGGAGCGGCTCGTCGGGCCAGAGCGCGTCACGGAATCCGGCCGCGACGACCTCTGCGGCCCCTGCCTTCACGCGCTCGGCCACGAGGCCCGCGGCCTCGACGGCTGAACGGGCCGAGCCGAGGTCGAGGCGCCGGGAACGCAGCACCCACTGGGTGAAGTGCACGTGGTTGTCCCACAGGCCGGGAGTCACGAAGCGTCCGTCGAGGTCGACGCGGTCGCCGTTCATCCGCGCGTCGGCGGGCGCGATCGCGGCGATCCTGCCCTCCCGCACCGTGATGTCGACCGATACGTCCCGGCCCGGCAGGCGGCCGCCGGCCAGAACGAGGCTCATGCCGTCTCGCCCCGTGCGCGTCTCATCTCGCGCGCCAGGGCCGGACTGGCGTACTCGGTGGTGCCGTGCTCGAGTTCGGCGATGATGCGCTCGACGGTCTCGTCGGGCTTGTTCTGGCTCATCTTGATCTTCGCCTCGAAACGCTGGACCTGCATGCGGAACCCGACGGTGCCCGAGACGATGCGCGCGGCGTAGGCGGCGTCTTCGAGGGTTCCGTTCATGCGCCGCGGATGCGGCATACGGTCTTCGAAGTGATCGACGAGTCGCTCGAGCACGAGCAGGTTCTTCTCGTCGCTCAGCAGTTCGGGAACGCCGTACAGGTGCGCGGTGATGAAGTTCCACGTGGGCACGTTGGGGGTCGCGTCGTACCAGCCGGGCGAGATGTACCCGTGCGGCCCTTGCACGATCACGAGCAGCTCGTGCTCGCCGAGCTCGTGCTGGCGCTCGTCCGGTCGGCCGACGTGGCTGAGCAGCACGATGTCGTCGGAGGTCTCATCGAGGATCACCGGGTAGTGCGAGGCGACGAGTCCGGCATCCGTTGCCGAGACCATGGTGACCCACGGGTTCTCGCGAATGAGACGGCGGATGACCTGCTCGTCCTGCAGGGCGAAGCCGGGTGTGCGTCTCATGCGTTCCTGTCCTTGATCTCAGGTGGCCGGGTGGTTCAGGCCTGGCAGTTGGGGCACCAGTAGAGCTTTCGCGCGCCCATCTCCTCGAGAACGATATGCGTTCCGCAGACGCGGCACGGCAACCCTTCCCTCTTGTAGACCCAGTGCCGGTCGGCGCGGTTCGCCATCGCCGCGCGATAGCTCTCGCGGTCCAGCCCGTCCATGGTCATCATCTGGCCCGTCTGGACCCCGATGCCGAGCAGGTGCACCCAGTCGCGCCAGAGGGCCTGCACGGTCTCCTCCGGCACGTTCCGGCCCGGAGTGTGCGGGTTCAGCCGGGCGCGGAAGAGCAGCTCCGCGCGGTAGACGTTGCCGATGCCGCTCACCACCGACTGGTCCATGAGCAGCAGGCCGATCGGCGTCGGCTTGCGGCGAACGGCACTCACGAAGCGCTCCTCGATTTCGGGGGAATCCCCCTCCAGGGGGTCGGGACCGAGTCGGGCGAGAATCTCGGCGACGCGTGCCTCGTCGATCACCTCGCAGGCGGTCGGGCCGCGCAGGTCGGCGCACACCGTCTCGGTGAGCAGGCGCGCGCGCACGGCACCGACCGGCTCAGGGGGCCACTGGTCCGCCGCCGCTCCTCCTCGGCCGGGCGGAAGGCTCTCGGACTCCGCCATGCGCACGCGTGTGCGCCGCGGCGCCCCGATGGAGTGAACGGAGTTCTCCCCGGCCGAATCCAGGATGCGGGGCTCGGCAGAAGCGGCATCGTCGCCCTCCTCGTCTGTGAGGAGGGTTCCGCGCTGGTTGGTCTGCCCCATGCGTCCGTTCGCCGAGGCGATCGTGGCATCCCACGCGATCTCGCCCGCGAAGTCCCATGCGCCGTACATGCCGAGGTGCACGCGCAGCCAGAGGCCATTGTCGAACTGCAGGAACATCTGCTTTCCGACGGCGCGGGCCTGCGTCAGCACGCGGCCGTCGATGAGGGCGGCATCCGCCGCGAACCGTCCCTGCGGGCTCGAGACGCGAACGGCCTCACCGAGGAAGTTCGCCGCGAACTGACGGGTGATGCGGTGGACGGAATGGCCCTCGGGCATCTCAGCTGGGCCGATCCGACCGCGCGGAGGAGTCGACGCCCTTTCCGGCGATGTCGCCGCTGGCCTCGAACTCCGCAAGCTGTGCGATGCGGCGCACGTGGCGCTCCTCGTAGCTGAACGGCTCGGCGATGAAGGCGTCGATGAAGCTCGTCGCGTCCTCGACCGAGTGCTGGCGGGCGCCGATCGCGATGACGTTCGCATCGTTGTGCTGGCGGGCCAGCTGCGCCGTGCTCAGGTTCCACACCAGGGCGGCGCGCACTCCTTTGACCTTGTTGGCCGCGATCTGCTCGCCGTTGCCCGAGCCGCCGAAGACGATGCCGAGCGCCTGTACGCCGGCCTGCTGGTCGCGCACGACCGCGAGGGCCGCGTTGATGCAGAACGCCGGATAGTCATCGAGGGGGTCGTAGCTGGTCGGCCCGTGATCCATGACCTCATGACCCGCCGCGCCGAGGTGTTCCACGAGGTGCCTGCTGAAGTCCAGTCCGGCGTGATCGGTCGCGATGTGGATGCGCATGAAGTCAGTCTAGGAGTCGTGGCGACCTGCTCGACCGGCCCGTGGGGCGGGCGACTAGGGTGGGACGTTGGACACGATCCCACAGAATCAGGAGGCCGTTGTGCCCGGAGAGAACCTCACCCGCATCGAAGCCGGCGAACGCGCCGAACTGCTCAGCGTCGAGAGCTACGACGTGCGATTGGACCTGACCACGGGGCCGGAGACCTTCCGCAGCACGACGACCGTGCGCTTCACGGCCACGGCGGGAGCCTCCACGTTCATCGATGCGATCACCCGCACCGTCCACGCCGTGACGCTGAACGGTCAGGCGCTCGACGTGGCGGCCGTGAACGACGGGGTGCGCATCCGTCTCGACGACCTCGCCGCCGAGAACGAGCTGACGGTGGATGCCGACATGGTCTACATGAACACCGGCGAGGGCCTGCACCGCTTCGTCGACCCCGTCGACGGCGAGGTCTACCTGTACAGCCAGTTCGAGGTGCCCGATTCCCGCCGCATGTTCGCGGTCTTCGAGCAGCCCGACCTCAAGGCCTCCTTCCGCTTCACCGTGACCGCGCCTGCCGGCTGGGAGGTCGTCTCCAACTCCCCCACGCCCGAGCCGAGCGACCTCGACGAGGAGCGGAGCGTCGCCACCTGGGCGTTCGAGCCGACGCGGCGCATCTCCTCGTACATCACGGCGCTCATCGCCGGCCCGTATCACGCGGTGCGCAGCGAGCTCACGAGCCGCGACGGCCGCACCATCCCCCTCGGCATCTTCGCCCGCAAGAGCCTGGCCGAGTACCTGGACTCCGACTACATCTTCGAGAAGACGCGGCAGGGCTTCACCTACTTCGAGGAGAAGTTCGACTACGCCTACCCGTTCGACAAGTACGACCAGCTCTTCGTTCCCGAGTACAACGCGGGTGCCATGGAGAACGCGGGAGCCGTCACCTTCACCGAGACCTACGTCTTCCGCTCCAAGGTGACGGATGCGATCCGCGAGCGTCGCGTGGTCACCATCCTGCACGAGCTGGCCCACATGTGGTTCGGCGACCTCGTGACCATGAAGTGGTGGAACGACCTCTGGCTGAACGAGTCGTTCGCCGAGTGGGCCTCGACGATCGCGACGGCCGAGGCCACGGAGTGGCACGAGGCCTGGACGACGTTCAACGCGATGGAGAAGAGCTGGGCCTACCGCCAGGACCAGCTGCCCTCCACGCACCCCATCGTCGCCACCATCAACGACCTCGAGGACGTGCTCGTCAACTTCGACGGCATCACCTACGCCAAGGGCGGCTCGGTGCTGAAGCAGCTCGTGGCGTGGGTCGGCATCGACGCCTTCTTCGCCGGGGTCGCGGCCTATTTCAAGAAGCACAACTGGGGCAACACCACCCTTGCCGACCTGCTCGCCGAGCTCGAGACCGCGAGCGGGCGCGACCTCTCCCAGTGGGGGGGCGACCTGGCTCGAGACGGCCGGAGTCAACACGCTCCGCACCGACATCCAGGTCGACGAGTCCGGCGTCATCACGGCGTTCGGCGTGCTGCAGAGCGCCGTTGCCGAGTACCCGACCCTGCGGCCGCATCGCCTCGCGATCGGGTTCTACGACGTGCAGGACGAGAAGCTCGTGCGCACGCACCGCATCGAACTCGACGTGGACGGTGAGCGCACCGAGGTTCCCGAGCTCGTCGGACGGGCGCGCCCGGCCCTCGTGCTCGTGAACGACGACGACCTCGCCTACGCGAAGATCCGGCTCGACGAGGCCTCGCAGGCCGTCGCCCTCGCCGACCTGCACTCCATCGAGGACTCCCTCGCTCGTGCGCTCGTCTGGAGCGCCATCTGGGATGCGACGCGCGACGGCGAGACCTCGGCGAGCGACTTCGTGCGCCTCGTGCTCGGCAACATCGCGAGCGAGACGGAGTCGACGACGCTGCGCATCGTTCTCGGCAACGCGACGCTCGCGGCATCCGCCTACACCGCTCCCGAGCACCGGCCCGAGACCATCGCCGCGCTCGCCGACGCGTACTGGTCTCTCGCCCAGCAGGCGGAGGCGGGCAGCGATGCGCAGTTCCAGTTCGTGAAGAACTTCGCCGCACTGGCCGAGCACTCCTCGCACGTCGCAGATCTCGCGGCCCTCTACGCCGGCGACCTCGCGCTGGACGGGCTCGCGGTGGACACCGACCTGGGCTGGGAACTGCTCATCGGCCTCGTGGCGGCCGGCGCCGCCGGCGACGACGAGATCGATGCCCGGCTGGCCACCGACAACACGGCGACGGGCCAACAGGCCGCCGCCCAGGCCCGTGCCGCGATTCCGACGCCCGAGGGCAAGCAGCGCGCGTGGGCGTCGCTCGTCGACGTCGACACCGCCCCGAACACGATCGTGCGGGTCACGGCGCTCGGGTTCCTGCGGGCTGCGGACACGAGCCTGCTCGAGCCGTTCGTGCCGAAGTACTTCGACATGATCTCGGATGTCTGGAAGACGCGCAGCTACGCCATCGCCGAGAAGCTCGTCGACGGGCTCTACCCGTCGCCGCTCGCGAGCCAAACCCTCGTCGACGCCACCCAGACCTGGCTCGACGCGAACGCCGACAAGCCGGCGGCCCTGCGCCGGCTCGTGATCGAGAGCATGGCGGGAGTGCAGCGAGCGGTTCGGGCCCAGGCTCGCGACGCCGTCGCCGAGTAGACGGGGCGCGCCGACATGCCAGCCGCCAACCTGACACGCGTCGAAGCCGAGCAGCGGGCGGCGAGCCTGCGCGTGCACGACTACGACATCGCACTGGACCTCTCACGCGGAGACGAGCACTTCCGCAGTGAGACGACGGTGCGGTTCGACGCCGAGGAGCAGGGCTCGACGTTCATCGAGGCCTGTTCGGATCGAGTGCTGCAGATCGAGCTGAACGGCGAGCGGCTCGACGTCGCTCGCGTCAGCGATGGCACCCGCATCCGCCTGGAGCGCTTACGGGCGCAGAACGTGCTGCGCGTGGTCTTCGACGGCAGCTACACGCACACCGGTGAGGGCCTGCACCGCTTCGTCGACCCGGTGGACGGGCAGCCCTACCTCTACACGGAGCTGGCCGTCGCCGAGGCGAACCGGGTCTTCGCCGTGTTCGACCAGCCCGACCTCAAGGCGAGCTTTCGCATCACCGTGACGGCTCCCGCCGACTGGCAGGTGCTGAGCACCACGGTCGGGGCTCCCCCTCAGCCGCTCGGGGCCGGGGAGGCACGCTTCACCTTCGCTCCCGGGCCTGTCATGTCGAGCTACATCGTCGCCCTGATCGCGGGACCGTATGTGCAGTGGACGGGCGAAGCGGAATCCGTGGACGGCCGGCGCATTCCGCTCGGTCTGTTCACCCGTGCTTCGCTCGCGCGCTACGCCGAGCCCGCCGTCATGTTCGAGACCGTGCGGCGCGGCCTCGCCTACTACGAGGCGAGCTACGGCGTCGCCTTCCCGTACGAGAAGTACGACCAGATCTTCGTTCCCGAGTACAACTGGGGCGCGATGGAGAACATCGGCGCCGTGACGTTCAACGAGGGCTACCTCTTCCGGTCCAAGGTGTCGGAGGCGCGCAAGCAGCAGCGCACGATCGTCATCCTGCACGAGCTCTCGCACATGTGGTTCGGCAACCTCGTGACCATGCGGTGGTGGAACGACCTCTGGCTGAACGAGTCGTTCGCCACCTGGACCTCCATGATCGCCACGGCCGAGGCGACGGAGTACACGGATGCCTGGGCGACGTTCACGACGGTGGAGAAGACCGAGGCGGCCGAACAGGACCAGCTGCCCTCGACCCACCCGATCGTCGCGAGCATCGAGAACCTCGAAGACGTCGAGGTCAACTTCGACGGCATCACCTACGACAAGGGCGCCTCTGTGCTCAAGCAGCTCGTGGCGTGGGTCGGGCTCGAGCACTTCTATGCCGGAATCGGCATGTACCTCCGCAGGCATCGAGAGGGCAACGCGACCTTACGCGACCTGCTCGACGAGCTCGAGGCCGCGAGCGGGCGAGAACTGACCGGATGGGCCGCGGAGTGGCTCGAGACCGCCGGCGTGAACACGCTGCGGGCGGTCATCGAGACGGACGCCGACGACGTGATCACGGCGTTCCGCGTGCAGCAGACGGCGGCACCCGAGTATCCGACGCTGCGCGCGCACCGCCTCGCCATCGGGTTCTACGACGTGGAGGGCGATCAGCTCTCGCGCCAGCACCGCGTCGAGCTGGATGTCTCGGGCGAATGGACCGAGGTTCCCGCGCTGGTCGGACTGCGGCGGCCCGCGCTGGTTCTGGTCAACGACGACGACCTCACCTACGCCACCATCCGGCTCGACGAGCGCTCGCTCGCCACCGCGCTGCAGAGCCTGGACCGCATCCCCGACCCGGTCGCGCGAGCGCTCATCTGGGGGTCGGTGTGGGATGCGGTGAGGCACGCCGAGGTGGCGCCATCGGTGTTCGCGCGCCTCGTACTCGCCCATGTCGCGCATGAGACGCAGTCGGCCGCGCGCGCTGGTGCGCTCGCCAAGCTCGAGCTGGTGCTCGAGCGCTACCTCTCCCCCGAACACGCGGACGCCATCCGCACCGAGAGCGGCGACGCCCTCTGGGCGCTGACCGAGCTGGCCGCAGCCGGGTCGGACCTGCAACTGCAACTGGTGCGAACCTTCGCCCACATCGCCATCGCCCCTGCCCACCTCGACCTCCTCGCCGGCCTGCTCGATGCCTCGCTCACCCTGCCGGGTCTCGAGATCGACACCGACCTGCGCTGGGAGCTGCTCATCGCCCTGGCGACCGGCGGCCGCACCTCCGACGAGGCCATCGCGGCGGTGCTCGCGACCGACGACACCGCCAAGGGACGACTGAACGCCGCGACAGCGCGTGCCGCCCGTCCCGACGCCGCTGGAAAGCACGCGGCCTGGCTGCAGGTCGCGACCGACGCCACTCTCTCGAACGATGAGGCCCGGGCGATCGCAACCGGCTGGCGACGGGCCGTGCCGGCCGACCTGCTGGCAGCCGATGTCGAGCCGTACTTCACCATGCTGCAGCAGGTCTGGGCCCAGCGCAGCTTCACGATGGCCGAGATCGTCGTCGACGGGCTCTTTCCGGCGCCGCTGGTCTCCGACGCCGTCGCCGAGCGCACCCGGGCCTGGCTGGCCGAGAACGACGGCCCGCCTGCACTGCGCCGGGTCATCGTCGAGGCGCTCTCGGAGCTCGAGCGCGCCCTCGCGGCACAGGAGTGCGATACTCAGGCTCTGCACGAGGCCGCTCGGTAGACTCCCAGTCCTATGCAGTGGTGGAACGATTTCTGGAGCACGGTCGGCAACCGATTCGGACCGGAGTTCTGGGCGGACTTCTGGGGCAAGCTGCTGGCCATCATCGTCATCGTGCTGCTGGCGTTCGCACTTCGGTGGGCACTGCACGTCGTCATCGACAAGGTCGTGCGCCGCATCGTCAGCGGGGTCAAGAAGGGCCAGGAGACCGACGACACCCAGGTGATCGCGGCCGCGTCGCCGCTCGCCGCGGTGCGCGTGGTTCAGCGCACGCGCACGCTCGGCTCCGTGCTGACGAACGTGGTGAACGTCACGATCTTCATCGTCGCCGTGCTCATGATCATCAACACGATCAGCCCCGACGTGCTCGGATCGTTCGCGCTGCTGACCGCCGCGATCGGTGCCGGGCTCGGCTTCGGGGCCCAGAACATCGTCAAGGACACCTTCAACGGCATCTTCATGGTCATGGAGGACCAGCTCGGTGTCGGCGACGTCGTCGACACCGGCTCGGCCACCGGAGTCGTGGAGGCCGTCGGCATCCGCGTCACCCAGATCCGCGACGTGAACGGCACCCTCTGGTACGTGCGCAACGGCGAGATCCTGCGGGTCGGCAACATGTCGCAGGGCTGGGCGCGCATCGTCATCGACCTCGCCGTGCCTTACGACGCGGATCTCGACGCCGTGCAGGAGCGCATCCTGCGCACGGCCGAGCAACTCGCGACCGCTCCGAAGTGGCGCAGCCTGGTTCTGGAACGCCCCGAGGTCTGGGGCCTCGAGTCGATCTCGGCCGACGCGCTCGTCGTGCGTCTCGTGATGAAGGTGCGCACCTCTGCACGCGACGACGTCGGCCGCGAGCTGCGGATGCGGTTGAAGCGCGCCCTCGACGAGATGGACGTGAAGCTTCCGGCGCTCAACAGCGTCGTGTTGGCCGGATTCGATGGGGCCGCGAGCGTGCGCGGTGCCCGAGCCCCCAAGACCAAACCGACACCCGTTCCCGAGAACACCGCCCCGCGCCTTGCCCGCAAGGTGCGCGCACCGAGGAAGCCCAGCCAATGAGCGATCCAGCCAACGTGCACCTTCGATCCGGCCAGAACGGGGACGCCGTGCTGCGCACCTTCTACGAGGAGGTCGGTGGTCACGAGACCTTCCGTGCCCTCGTGCGCGCGTTCTACGCCGGCGTCGCCGAAGACCCCGTACTGCGCCCGATGTATCCGGAGCAGGACCTGGAGCCGGCCATCGACCGGCTCACCCTGTTCCTCGAGCAGTACTGGGGCGGCCCGGGCACCTACAGCGAGACCCGCGGGCATCCGCGGCTGCGGATGCGGCACAACCCGTTCAAGGTGAACCCCGACGCCCGCGACCGTTGGCTGCGCCACATGCGGCACGCGCTCGACACACTCGCACTGCCTCCCGTGCAGGAGGCGGCCCTGTGGGATTATCTCGAACGCGCCGCTTTCGCGATGGTCAACACCTTCGAGGAGTGAGACCGCGGCGGCGCCGCACAACAGCCTGCCCTCTGGGCCGAGGAGTGAAGGAGCTCCATGACAACCACGACCGAATCCGCTGACGCCATCGTCGTCGGGGCAGGACTGGCCGGACTCGTCGCGACCGCGGAGCTCGTCAGCGCGGGCAAGCGCGTGCTGCTCGTGGAGCAGGAGCCCGCGGCATCCTTCGGCGGGCAGGCGTGGTGGTCGTTCGGCGGGCTGTTCTTCATCGACTCGCCCGAGCAGCGCCGGCTCGGCGTCAAGGACTCCCGGGAACTGGCCGGGCAGGACTGGTTCGGGTCGGCCGGCTTCGACCGTGACGAGGACGACTGGGCGCGCCGCTGGGCGGATGCCTACCTCGACTTCGCCGCCTACGAGAAGCGCGACTGGCTGCACGGCATGGGCGTGCGCTTCTTTCCCATCGTCGGCTGGGCCGAGCGCGGCGGCGCCGGTGCCGTGGGGCCGGGCAACTCCGTTCCGCGCTTCCACATCACGTGGGGCACCGGTCCGGGCGTGGTGGAGCCGTTCGCGCGGCGCACGAGGGCCGGCGAGGCCGCCGGGCTCGTGCGCATCCGTCACCGCCATCGCGTCGACGAGCTTCTCGTGACGGATGGCGCCGTCACCGGCGTACGCGGCAGCGTGCTCGCCGCCGACGATGCCGAGCGCGGCGCCCCGAGCAATCGCGACGTCGTCGGCGAGTTCTCGTTCTCGGCGCCCGCCGTGATCATCGCCTCGGGCGGCATCGGCGGCAACCACGACCTCGTGCGGCAGAACTGGCCGGCCCGCATGGGCGAGCCGCCCGCAACGCTGCTCTCCGGCGTGCCCGCCCATGTCGATGGACGCATGCTCGGAATCGCGCAGACGGCCGGCGCACGCCTGGTGAACGAGGACCGGATGTGGCACTACACCGAGGGCATCACCAACTACGCGCCGGTGTGGGACAAGCACGGCATCCGCATCCTGCCCGGCCCGTCGTCGCTGTGGTTCGACGCCACCGGCAAGCGGCTGCCGACGCCGCTCTACCCGGGATTCGACACCCTCGGCACCCTCGAGCACATCGTGGCGACGGGGCACGACTACAGCTGGTTCGTGCTGACGCAGAAGATCATCGAGAAGGAGTTCGCCCTGTCGGGCAGCGAACAGAACCCCGACCTGACCGGGAAGGACCTGCGCCTGCTCGCCCAGCGCCTTGGCTCGGGCGCTCCGGGCCCGGTGGAGGCGTTCAAGGAGAAGGGCGAGGACTTCGTCGTCGCCGACACGCTCCCCGAGCTCTTCGTTGGCATGAAGCGCCTCTCCCCCGACGTCGAGATCGACTTCGCTTCACTTGAGGCGGAGATCGTCGCCCGCGACCGGGAACTGGACAACCCGTTCTCGAAGGACCCGCAGGTGACCGCGGTGCGCGGAGCCCGCTCCTACCGCGGCGACAAGCTCATCCGGGTGGCGGCGCCGCATCGCATCCTGGACCCGAAGGCCGGCCCGCTCATCGCGGTGAAGCTGCACATCCTGACCCGCAAGAGCCTCGGCGGAATCCAGACCGACCTGGACGCCCGCGCGCTGGGGGCGGACGGATCGCCGATTCCCGGGCTGTACGCGGCGGGCGAGGCGAGCGGCTTCGGCGGTGGCGGCATGCACGGCTATCGGGCTCTCGAGGGCAGCTTCCTCGGCGGATGCCTGTTCTCGGGCAGACAGGCCGGCCGAGCGGTGGCCGCGCGGTAACGGGCCCTCAGCCGCGCAGCGACCATGCCTTGCGACGCACGAGCACGTGGCCGCGACGCGTACTCAGGCGCGTCCACGGACCCGTCTCGAGCACGTTGACGGGATCGTCTGCGGCGAGGAAGCCGAGGCTCATCGCCGCGAAGGCGGCGCCGGCCGGAACGTAGTCCAAGCCATCGATGGGACGGGACCAGACCTCGGCGCGGGCCCGCTGCACGAGCTGTTCGCCGGTACCCGTGGGAACGGCCGCGGCGATCTCCGCGATGCCGGCGTGGGCCACGGACTCGAGGGTTGCCGCATCCGTCGACCCCTGCGTGACCCAGCCGCCCCGGGGTGGCGAGATGCCGGCCCACGTCACGCTGCCGACCTCGTGGGGTACCGCGACCGCGGTGGTGCCGGCGCTGCTCGCGCGGGCCAGCCGATCGAGCAGGGAGCGGCTGGGCACGACCGCGTCGAACTCGACCGGCTCGGTCAGCGCGAACGTGCGCAGGCCGAGCACGGTCGGCGTTCCGTCGAGCAGTCCGCGCGGATACAGGATGGCGGTGTAGGCGGCGAGTACGCCGGAACCCGCGATGAGGCGCACCGATCCGTCTTCCACGCGCGCGGCACGGGAGAGGTAGGTGGTGAGGTCCTCGAGTGCGAGGGTATCGATGAGGGGGAAGAACGCAGGCATCTGCCCTCTAAACTACCGAAGGATGCGGGCCCTTCTCACCGCACCCGACCCCCACTCCGGGCGAAGCGAGGTTTGCATGAGTGATCCCATCGATGGCCTTCTGCGAACGCTGGATCTCAGCGACACCGGAGCGCGAACCAGCGAAGACATCTTCACGGGGCCATCGCAGTGGATGCCGCTCGGCCGGGTCTTCGGCGGGCAGGTGCTCGCGCAGTCCGTGGTGGCCGCGCAGCGCACCGTCGCAGAGGACCGCTCGGTGCACTCCATGCACGGCTACTTCCTGCGCCCGGGCGACGTCAACCACCCGATCACCTTCTCGGTGGACCGCATCCACGACGGGCGATCGTTCTCCACACGGCGCACGCAGGCCTACCAGAACGGGTTGCCGATCCTCTCGATGATCGCCTCGTTCCAAGACCAGGACGAAGGAGCCGAGCACCAGATCCAGATGCCCGCCGACCTCCCCGATCCGGAGTCGCTGCCGACGACCGCGGACCTCATCGGCCACATCGACCATCCCGCAGCGCGCTACTGGGCCAACGGCCGCGCGTTCGACGTGCGCCACGTCGAGTCGCCCGTCTACCTGGCCGTGGAGGGCCCGCACGTGGCCCAGCAGGCGGTCTGGATGAAGGCGATGGGGCGCCTTCCCGATGACGACAACCTGCACCGCGCCGCCCTCGCCTATGCGACCGACTACTCCATCCTGGAGCCCGTGCTGCGCCGGCACGGAGTGGCATGGGCCACCCCCGGCATCAAGATCGCGAGCCTCGACCACGCGATGTGGTGGCACCGGCCCGCGCGCGTCGATGAATGGCTCCTCTACGCCCAGACCTCGCCGAGCGCGAGCGGCGGCCGGGGCCTCTCGCAGGGCAGCATCTTCAGCCGTGATGGCGTCCTGGTCGCCACGGTCGCGCAGGAGGGCATGGTGCGCATCCCGAGCGCACACCGCTAAGACCCTTCGAGGCGGTTGCGCGACCTCAGCCGTCGACCGATGCCGAGAGCAGCACGTCTCCGCCGCTCATGTCGCGGATGTCGAGCCGGGCGATCTGGGCGAGCGGAACCTCCGTCGACCCGTTGGTGCGCACGTCTTTGCCGGCTGCCGCGCGCCAGCTCGAGACCATGGTCGTGCGCCCCGACCGATCGGTGAGGTAGAGCCCGTACTCGCCGCCATCGCCATAGGAGCCGCCCGTGGTCGCCGGCGGCGTGGCCGGGCCCCCGCCAGCCCGCTTGGTGCGGCACTCGACGGAGACGGCAGTGCCCCAGTCGTGCTCGATGAGGCGGACCTCCGCGCTGACCGGCGCCGCCGACTCGGCCACGAGCTCAACCCTCAGTGCGCCGCCGCCGCCCAGGCCGCCCGACAGGTCGCCGAGCACCCCCGTCAGCGCGAGCACGAGGATGGCGACGCTGGCGGCCGCCGTCGCCCCCAGTGCCCCAACGAGCCAGCGCGTGACCCGACGGCGCCGACGGGCGACATGGAGCACGCCCGACAGCACCGCAGGCGAGGGGCCTTCCGGCTCCGGTTGATCGAGCGAGCGGGCATCGGCTTCGGGCACCTGGGCGAGCAGGCCGGGCATGCCGGCCAGCTCGGCGACCGCGGCCGAGCAGCGCGGACACGTTCTCAGGTGCACTTCGAATTCACGGCGCTCGGCGGGCGAGAGCGCCCCGAGCACGTAGGCGGCGTCCCAGTCGACGTAGCGATCGCTCTCGGTCATCGCTGCGTCACCCCCCGCTCCTGCAGCGCGAGCCGCAGCGCGTGCATGGCGTAGTGAAGGCGCGACTTCACGGTTCCGGCCGGGATGCGGAGCTCGTGAGCCGCCTCGGCGATGGAGCGACCGCCGTAGTAGACCGTGACGAGCACCGCTCGATGCTCGGCGCTCAGGTCTCCGAGGGCATCCGCGATGAGCCAGCGGTCGAGGGCCGCATCCGTGGCGTCGGCCTGGGCCATCTCGTCCAGGCCCTCCGGCCCCACCTCGGAGCGGGCCCGGGCACTGCGGCGGTCGTCGATGACGAGGTTGCGGGTGACCGTGAACAGCCACGCCCGTGCGGAGCCCTCCGACTGGTCGAGCACGGCAGGGCGGCGCCAGGCGCGCAACAGCACCTCCTGCACGATGTCGTCGGCGAGGGCGCGATCTCCCGTCAGCCGCACGACGTAGCGCCACAGCGCGGGCGCGTGCTCGTCGTGCAGCGCTCGCAGCAGCTCGGCGCGCTGATCGCTCATGGCTTCCTCCGTTGTTAACACGAGGGTAGGCCGCCCCGGGTTCACTCCCCGATCCGGTGAACCGTCTGCTCCCCTGCGTCGTGTTCATAGGTGGGCCTGAAAGGCTGATCGGCAGAACGACGAAAGGTATGACGAGCCATGAGCGGAACCACCGACCTCACCCGCCGCGGAATCCTGAGCATCGGCGGTGCGGGAGCGGCTGCCATCGCGCTCGCCGCCTGCGCACCGAGCAGCCCGACCGGCTCCGGCGACTCTTCCGGTGATTCCGGCGGGGCGGATGCGACGCCCGGCGGCACGCCCTCTGGCACCGGATCGGTCGCCAAGCTCTCCGACATCCCGGTGGGCGGCAGCATCGACGCCAGGCTCGGGGACGCGCCCATCCTGCTGGCGCAGCCGACCGCAGGAACCGTCGTGGGCTACAGCGCGATCTGCACTCACCAGGGCTGCGTGGTCGCGGCCGCCGGCGCGCACCTGGACTGCCCCTGCCACAAGTCCAGCTTCGACGCGGCGACCGGCGACGTGCTCAGCGGTCCCGCCCCGAAGCCGCTGCAGAAGCTCACCGTCACCGTCACGGGCGACGACGTGAGCGCGAGCGCCTGATGCAGGGATACTCTCTCGCGGGGCTGCCGCTGCACATCCTGCTCGTGCACGTTGCGGTGATCCTGATTCCGGTGGCCGCGGTGATCGTGCTGCTCGCCGCGGTGTGGCCACGTGCACGACGCTGGTTCGGCATCCTCACCCCGATCGCGGGTCTGCTCGCCGCCGCGCTGGTGCCGATCGTCACCCAGGCGGGAGCGTGGCTGCAGGACCGGCTTCCCGATGCCCCGCTCATCCAGGCGCACGCCGCGCTCGGCGACACCCTCTGGCCCTGGACCCTCGCGCTCGGCATCCTCTCCGTTCTCGTCTACGGCTGGTACCGGTACGCGGAGCGCCGTCGGGACAACGAGTCGCCGTCCCCTCTCGCACGGCGCGTGATCGCGATCGTGCTCGCGGTCGCCGCCGTCGTCGTCGTGCCGGCCGGCATCATCGGCACGATCGTCATCGGGGAGTCGGGCTCGCGGGCAGTGTGGGAGGGCTCGTTCAGCGAGGACCCGGTGCAGAAGTAGCGCTCAGCTGCGCTTGGCGAACTGCACCGGCTCGTCGAGGTACGGCGTCCACGCCGAGCGCTCGTGCTCGCTGATGCGGCGGGGTCGCCCGCTCGCGGCGTCGACGAGTACGATCGTCGTCGCGGCACGGGCGTAGACGACGGCCTCGGGTGAGCTCACCGGGCTGCGCACCTCGTAGCAGACCTCGAGGCTCGCGCCTCCCAAGCGCCCCACCCAGAGTTGCACGTCGAGGGGTTCGCGCAGGTACGGCACGGGAGCCAGGTACTCGATCTCTTGGCGTGCGATGAGCGTGAGCGTGGACGCGCCGGGCCGGCCATCGAGCACCGCTGTGCTCGCGCCGGCGGCGCGTTCGCCCTCGACGCTCTCGTCGTTCACCCAGAACGCCTGGATGCGCGCCTCCTCGAGAAGGCGCAGCATCTCGGCGTTGTTGACGTGGCCGTAGGCGTCCAGGTCGCTCCAGCGCAGCCGGATGGGAACGTGCAGCCGCACCGAACGCCGCCCTAGTTGTACTCGGCCATCAGGTTGGTGACAGTCGACTGATGGGTGGTTTGCCGCCGAGGGC
>NZ_JBBELO010000002.1:0-12688 GCF_037404875.1 Rathayibacter sp. YIM 133350 | reverse complement strand
ACATCACACCTAGGCGGCCACGAGCGCCCAGATGCCTGCGACTGCGGAGACGAGCCCGAGCGCGAGCGCCGCACCGATGAGAACCGCGTGAACCGTGAGGAATCGCGTCCTGCGCCCGTCGGCGTCGTGCGCCCGAGGGTCGGCTGCTATCCGGCGGTAGAACCGCGGCCAGACGAGGGCGTTGAAGGCGGCATTGACGAGCAGGAGCACGGCGAGCAGGGTGAGCATCCCCTTCAGCCTATCCGCGCCTAGGCTGGAGCGATGGCGCAGCCCGACTCCCCCGCACGACCCGTCACCATCATCACCGGGGGCAGCCGCGGCATCGGCAGGGCGATCGCCGAGCGGCTCGCCGACGACGGGCACGACCTCGTCATCACCTACCGTGAGCGCGAGAGCGAGACCGAAGCGGTGGCCGACGGCCTGCGAACCCAGGGCGCCGAGGTGCTCGTGCTGCGGGTGGACCTCGAGAGCGCCACGGATGCCGCCGGCGTGTTCGGGGCGGCGCTCGGGCATTTCCCGCGC
Organism: Rathayibacter sp. YIM 133350; assembly: GCF_037404875.1. NCBI lineage: Bacteria > Bacillati > Actinomycetota > Actinomycetes > Micrococcales > Microbacteriaceae > Rathayibacter > Rathayibacter sp. YIM 133350. The sequence continues at coordinate 12,166 of NZ_JBBELO010000002.1, read as the reverse complement.
ATCGACAACCTCGTCAACAACGCCGGCATCACCGGCCGCATCGGCGGATTCCTCGAGGTCGATCCGGAGGAGTCGCGGAAGGTCTTCGCCGTGAACGACCTCGCCACCATCGTGCTGTGCCAGCAGGCCATCCGGCACATGTCGACGGCCCATGGGGGTGCAGGCGGCGCCATCGTCAACATCTCCTCGGGGGCCGCGACGACCGGCTCGCCGCACACGTACATCCCGTACGCCATGAGCAAGGCAGCGGTCGACATCCTCACGGTCGGCCTGGCGAAGGAGTTCGGACGCGAGGGCGTACGGGTCAACACCGTCTCCCCGGGGACGACCCACACCGAGATCCACGCGCTCGCGGGTCGACCGAACGCCCCCGAGGAGCGGGCGCCGAAGATCCCGATGGGCCGGGCAGGCCAGCCCCACGAGATCGCCGGGGCCGTCGCGTTCCTGCTCGGACCCGACGCGGGCTACATCACCGGCGCGACCATCCGGGTGGCCGGCGGCAACTAGCGCTCCTCAGCGCCGTTTCGAGATCTTCGCCAGCCGTTCCTCGGATGCGGGCATGCCGAGTTCGCCGAGCGGTCCGTTGTCGGCTCTCAGGGGCAGGCGATCCTCCGTCGGGCAGTCCACGACCGTGTTCGGGGTGGAGTGATCAACGATGTGCTCCGACATGGGATGACCGCAGAGAGGGCACGCCTTGTCGGTGGGCTGCTGCGACGCATCGTCATCGGATGCTGGGGGCGGCGAGACGAAGCCGCGCGAGAGCGTGTCGTCGAGCCGATCGAAGAAGCGCGTGTAGGCGTTGCCGTTGCCCTGAACGTCCTTGTCCCTTGCCATGCAGGCATGGTACGCCCGCTCTCGCTCGCGCGGCTAGCAGGAGCGCGGGCTCAGGACTCCCCGAAACCCGTGGCGACCAGGTCGGCCAGGGCGTCGACGGCGCGCCTGCCGGTCTCGTCGTCGGCTGCGGCCACTTCGATCCGGGCGCCCTTGGTCAGTCCCAGTGCCATGATGCCAAGCAGGCTCTTGGCACTCGTGCCGTTCACGGTGACCTCGGCATCGAACGTGCTCGCGAGCTTGACGAACTCCGCGGCCGGGCGGGCGTGCAGACCGTCGTGATTAACGAGCGTGGCGGTGCGGGTGTACCCGGGACCGCCGTCGGACGGCGCCCCTGCATCGACCTCGCCCGCACGGCTGGGTCCTTGGCCGGCGGATTCCGCGGCCGCGACGACCGCCGCGAGGTCTTCGCCCGTCTCGGCGGCGACCGCTGCGGCGACGGAACCCTCCACGAGGGGCGCCGAAGCGATGCGCACCCGCTCCCGCTCCGCGTCGTCGAGGAAGTCGATCGCCGTCTCCGCGGTGAGGATGGCCGAGCCCAGGTCGCACAGCACGACCACCCCGGCCCCCGTCTCCGCAGACTGGAGCCCGGCGGTGATGCGTTCGAAGCTCGTGCCGATTCCGCCGTCGTCCGTTCCACCTGCGGCGGCGAGCGGAGTGTTCGGCGCCATCTGCCGTGCCAGCTCGAGAACCCCCTCGGCGATCTTGGCGCTGTGGGAGACGACCACGAGGCCCACGCGGCTCACTCCCCCGCCTCCTCCGCCGCTTCGACGGCGGCGCGCAGGAGGTAGGCGGTGGACTGCGATCCGGGATCGCGGTGACCCGCCGATCGCTCGCCCAGGTAGCTCGCCCGGCCCTTGTGGGCCACGAGCGGTTCGGTCGCGGCCGCGCCCTCCGCTGCAGCGCTCGCCGCGGCCTCGAGCACGGCGCGCTCGTCCGCGCCGGATGCGACGGCGGCGCGGGCGGCATCCACGGCGGGCGTCCAGGCGTCGATCATGGTCTTGTCGCCGGCCTCGGCCTTCCCGCGCAGCACGATACCGTCTCGCGCGGCGGTCAGCAGGTCGACGAGAGCCGGGCCGTCCAGCGTCTGCTTGCCGGTGATCGCTCCCGATGCCTTGAGGTAGGCCGTTCCGTACAACGGGCCGGATGCCCCTCCGACCGTCGAGATCAGTGTCGTCGCGACCATCTTGAGAACGTCGGCAGGGGTGGCGTCAGCCGCGACGCCATCGAGCTTGGCGAGCACCGCGGAGAAGCCCCGGTCCATGTTCTCGCCGTGGTCGGCATCGCCGATCTCGCGATCGAGCGTGATCAGCTCCACACGGCGATCAGCGATGACGGCGGCGCTGCGGCGCACCCAGTCCACGGCCCACTCGGTGCCCAACTCCACGTTCCGCCTCCTACCGTCCCCAGCGCAATGCCGCCGTCTGAACCGGCGCATCCCACAGCTGCGTCAACTCATCATCGAGCTTCAGCACCGAGAGCGAAAAGCCTTGCATCTCGAGCGACGTCGTGTAATTGCCGACGAGCGAGCGCGTCACCGTGATGCCCCGTGCCTCGAGGGCCTCCGTCGCGTGCTTGTAGACGATGTAGAGCTCGACGAGCGGGGTTCCGCCCATGCCGTTCACGAGCAGCAGGACCTCATCGCCGGATTCGAACGGGATGTCATCGACGATCGGCCCGAGGATGCGATCAACGATGGCGTCGGCCGGCTCGATCTTGATGCGCTCCCGACCCGGCTCGCCATGGATTCCGATGCCGATCTCGATCTCGTCCTCGGCCAGGTCGAAGCTCGGCTCGCCCACGTGCGGAACGGTGCACGCGGTCAGCGCGACGCCCATCGATCGCACCTGGGCGTTCACCTTCTCCGCGATCGCCGCCACGGCGTCGAGGTCGTCCCCGCGCTGGGCCGCAGCGCCGGCGATCTTCTCCACCAGCACGGTGCCGGCAACGCCTCGACGGCCCGCGGTGTAGAGCGAGTCCTTCACGGCGACGTCGTCGTTCGTGATCACCGAGCGCACCTCGATGCCCTCGGCTGCTGCCAAGTCGGCGGCCGTCTCGAAGTTGAGCACATCGCCGGTGTAGTTCTTCACGATGTGCAGCACGCCTGCGCCGCCGTCGACCGCCTGCGTCGCGGCGAGGATCGGGTCGGGCGTCGGTGAGGTGAACACGGCGCCGGGGACCGCGCCATCGAGCATGCCGTAGCCGACGAAGCCGGCGTGCAGGGGCTCATGACCGCTACCGCCACCGCTGATGATCGCCACCTTTCCGCTCACGGGCGCATCCGCCCGCACGACGAAGATGGGGTCGAAGGATGCCCGTACCAGGTCGGCATGCGCCGCCGCGAAGCCTGCGACCGACTCGTCGACGACTCTCTTCGGATCATTGATGAGCTTCTTCACGACAATCCCTTCCCGGGTGGCGCGCGGGCGGTGCACCCGGTGTGCATCGCCCATGACGCACCGCCTCGTGCATCAACTTAGTGCCGCGTGCTCTGCGGCGTAAGGGTGAATCACCTCGGCGGGTGTCGTTCCCCCGAATGAGGCACGGGGTCTATCGTGTGACCAAGAGCGCAACGCTGCGCTGGACGAAGGAAGGTCATAGTGGACAATCTCGGTGTCGTATTCCTCTCAGAAGTCGTCGGTACGGCGATGCTGACCCTGCTCGGCTGCGGAGTCGTCGCGAACGTCGCCCTCATCAAGAACAAGGGCTTCAACGGCGGCTTCCTCATGGTCACGATCGGCTGGGCCTTCGCGGTCTTCTCGGGCGTGGTCGTCGCGTACAACTCCGGCGCCCACCTGAACCCGGCCGTGACACTCGGACTGATCGCCAACGGCAAGCCGGACTTCGGAGGAGCCGCGCACGTGCCCATCAACGTGGCGTCGACGTTCACCTATCTCGGTGGCGAGTTCCTCGGCGCCTTCCTCGGTGCGGTCGTCATGTGGCTCGCCTACCGCAACCACTTCGACGAGGAGCCGGACCCGGGTGCCAAGCTCGGCGTGTTCTCGACAGGGCCGGCCATCCGTTCCTACGTCTGGAACCTCATCACCGAGATCATCGGCACCTTCGTGCTGGTCTTCGTCATCATCGGATTCGGCAACGGCGGAACACCCGCGGGTCTCGGCGCCCTGCCTGTCGCCTTGCTGGTGCTCGTGATCGGCGTCTCGCTCGGTGGCCCGACCGGCTACGCGATCAACCCGGCCCGCGACCTCGGTCCGCGCATCGCCCACCTCGTGCTGCCCATCCAGGGCAAGGGATCCAGCGACTGGTCCTACGCGTGGGTGCCCGTGCTCGGCCCTGCCATCGGCGGCCTGCTCGCCGGCTGGCTCGCCATCCCGCTCCTCCCGATCCTCAGCTGAGAGACGCCACGTGGGCCGGCCAACGTCGGCCGGTCCACGAGCGTGTCCTCTCCTGCTCTCCACAACAACGAAAAAGGTGAATCATGGCTGATTACGTATTGGCGATCGACCAGGGCACGACGAGCTCTCGAGCGATCATCTTCGACAAGTCGGGATCGATCGTCTCGACAGGACAGCTCGAACACGAGCAGATCTTCCCGCGAGCCGGGTGGGTGGAGCACGACCCGCTCGAGATCTGGCGGAACGTCGGCGAGGTGGTGGGACAGGCCCTCGGCAAGGCGAACCTCACGCGTCACGACATCGTCGCCGTCGGCATCACGAACCAGCGCGAGACCGCTGTGGTCTGGGACAAGACCACCGGAAAGCCGGTCTACAACGCCATCGTCTGGCAGGACACCCGTACCCAGCCGATCGTCGATCGACTCGCAGCAGACGGCGGGGTCGAGCGTTTCAAGCAGAAGGTCGGCCTGCCACTCGCGACCTACTTCTCGGGAACCAAGATCGTCTGGATCCTCGAGAACGTCGAGGGCGCGCGCGAGAAGGCCGAGGCCGGCGACCTGCTCTTCGGCACGACCGACTGCTGGGTGCTGTGGAACCTGACCGGCGGTGTGGACGGCGGCGTGCACGCGACCGACGTGACGAATGCCAGCCGCACCCTGTTCATGGACCTGGAGACCCTGCAATGGGACGACGAGATCCTGGCGGCCTTCAACGTTCCGCGGTCCATGCTGCCCGAGATCAAGCCCTCCGCCGGCGTCTTCGGAACCGCGGCGCCCTCGAGCCTGCTGCGGGAGACGCCCATCGCGGGCATCCTCGGCGACCAGCAGGCGGCCACCTTCGGGCAGGCGGCCTTCGACGCCGGCGAGTCGAAGAACACCTACGGCACGGGCAACTTCCTCATCTTCAACACGGGTGAGGAGATCGTGCACTCCAAGAACGGGCTCCTGACGACCCTCGGCTACCAGATCGGCGACAACAAGCCGCACTACGCCCTGGAGGGATCGATCGCCGTCACGGGTTCACTCGTGCAGTGGCTGCGCGACAATCTCGGCATCATCCAGAGCGCGCCCGAGATCGAGCAGCTGGCCAAGACGGTCGAGGACAACGGCGGCGCGTACTTCGTGCCCGCCTTCTCGGGACTGTTCGCGCCGTACTGGCGATCGGATGCGCGTGGCGCGCTCGTGGGCCTGACCCGTTACGTGAACAAGGGACACATCGCCCGTGCCGTGCTCGAAGCGACCGCTTTCCAGACGCGCGAGGTGCTCGACGCCGTCAACGCCGACTCCGGCGTGGACCTGACCGAACTGAAGGTCGACGGCGGCATGATCGCGAACAACCTGCTCATGCAGTTCCAGGCCGACATCATCGGAGTGCCGGTCGTTCGTCCGGTCGTCGCCGAGACGACGGCGCTCGGGGCCGCCTACGCGGCCGGTCTCGCCACGGGCTTCTGGAGCGACCTGGATGACCTGCGCAAGAACTGGCAGGAGGACAGCCGCTGGGAGCCCCAGATGGATGCCGAGGAGCGCGACCGTCAGATCAGGCTATGGAAGAAGGCCGTCACCAAGACCTTCGACTGGGTCGACGACGACGTGCGCTGATCACGCGTGCTGAACGAGGGTGGCGTCCGCTCCTGCGGGCGCCACCCTCGTCGTCTGCGCGAGCGGCTCGCCGCGCGCTCAGAAGTCGATGCGGCGGGTCGCGGCGACCCACTCGTCGAGCTTGGCTGCCGCGGCTCCCGAGTCGATGACCTCGGCGGCGACGTCGATCTTGTCGCGGAAGCGCGCGAGGATGCTGCGCTGCATCTGGCTGTGATCGCCGGCCAGGTCGAAGGCGACGAGACCGGCCGCGGCGTTCAGGAGCACGATGTCGCGAACCGGACCCTCATCGCCCGCGAGCACGGATCGCACCACGTCGGCATTGTGGGCCGCGTCGCCGCCGACGAGATCGGCCATGCGCGCGCGGGGAAGGCCCAGGTCGCGCGGCTCGATGTCGTGCTCGGTCACGAGTCCCCGCGAGACCTCCCAGACGTGGCTGTGACCGGTGGTCGTCAGCTCGTCCAGGCCGTCGTCGCCGCGGAAGACCAGCGCGGTCGCCCCCCGGGTCTGGTACACGCCGACGAACAGGGGCACGCGATCCAGGTTCGCGACTCCGACCGCGTTCGCCTCGGCACGGGCCGGGTTGCACAGCGGACCGAGGTAGTTGAACACGGTGGGGATGCCCAGTTGCGAACGCACCGGCCCGGCATGCTTGAAGCCCGGGTGGAAGGCGGCTGCGAACGCGAAGGTGATGCCGGTCTCGCGCAGGATCTCGGCGACCCGGTCTGCCGGCAGGGTCAGGTCGATGCCCAGGGCGGCAAGCACATCCGAGGAACCGGATGCCGAGCTCGCGGCCTTGTTGCCGTGCTTGACCACCGGGGTTCCCGCGGCCGCGGAGATGATGGCCGACATCGTCGAGACGTTGACGGTTCCGAAGCGGTCCCCACCGGTCCCCACGATGTCCAGCGCCATCGGGTTCACGTCGAGGGGGACGGCGTAGTCCAGGATCGCGTCGCGGAAGCCGACGATCTCATCGACCGTCTCCCCCTTGGCGTTCAGGGCGATCAGGAAGCCGGCCAGTTGCGCATCCGTCGCATGCCCGGCCATGACCTCCTGCATGCTCCACGCCGCGTCGGCGACGCTGAGGTCCTCGCCTTTCAACAGCGAGGCGAGCACGTTCGGCCACGACTGGGTTTCAAGCATGGCCACGATCTTATTGCTCCCAGCTTCTCGCCGCGGATTCACAGCGCTCTGGCGGCTTTCTTAGGTAGACCTAAGCATCGGCTGTGACCGACTGACCCGCCGGAATGGGAAAACGGGGAGGGGTTATCGGCCATAATGGAGACGTGACGAGCAGCGTTCTAACTCAGCCGGCGAGCACGCCGGCAATCAACCGGCCCAACACCGTTGCGGTGGGCACCATCGTCTGGCTCGGTAGCGAAGTCATGTTCTTCGCCGGCCTGTTCGCCATCTACTTCACGTTGCGCTCGACGAGCCCCGAGTTGTGGCACGCCCAGACGCAGATCCTCAACGTGCCCTACTCCACGGTGAACACGATCATCCTGGTCTCGAGCTCCTTCACCTGCCAGTTCGGCGTCTTCGCCGCAGAGCGCATGCAGCCGCGTTCGGTCGGCTGGAAGCCCACCCAGTGGGGCATGGTCGAGTGGTTCTACCTCACCTTCGCCCTCGGCGCCATCTTCGTCGCCGGCCAGGTGTGGGAGTACGCCAACCTCGTCAGCGAGGGCATCGCACTGAACTCCGACTCCTACGGCTCGGCCTTCTACCTGACCACGGGCTTCCACGGCCTGCACGTGACCGGCGGCCTCATCGCCTTCCTGCTCGTGATCGGCCGGGTGTTCGCGGTGAAGAACTTCGGGCACAAGGAGGCCACGAGCGCCATTGTGGTCTCGTACTACTGGCACTTCGTCGATGTCGTGTGGATCGGCCTCTTCTTCGTCATCTACGTTCTCAAATAGAAATCAGGAGCGAGCAGAAGTCCCCATGCGCGAGAACACATCCTCCACGGCTCGCAGCCGCCGCAAGAGCGGACGCCGGCATCCGCTGGCCACCGTCGCCCTGATCGCGATCGGCCTGGCCGTGACCGGCGGAGCCTACGCGGCCGTCAACTCGGGAACGGCATCGGCCGAGACCCAGACCGCGGGCCAGCAGAGCATCGAAGAGGGCAAGAAGCTCTTCCAGGCCAACTGCGCCACCTGCCACGGCCTCAGTGCCGAAGGCACCCAGGTGGCACCGAGCCTCGTGGGCGTCGGAGCCGCTGCGGTCGACTTCCAGGTCGGCACCGGACGCATGCCCATGCAGGCCAACGGTCCGCAGGCCGAGGAGAAGCCGGTGCAGTTCACCGACGACGAGGTGAAGGCGCTGGCCTACTACGTCGCCTCACTCGGCCCCGGCCCCTCCATTCCCGCGGACCACCTGGTCAACGGCGGTGGCAACGCGGCAAAGGGTGCCGAGCTGTTCCGCGTGAACTGCGCGATGTGCCACAACGTCGCCGGCGCCGGCGGAGCCCTGACCGAGGGCAAGTACGCGCCGTCGCTGCGCGAGGTCACCGGCGTGCACATCTACGAGGCCATGGTCACCGGCCCGCAGAACATGCCCGTCTTCAACGACCTGAACATCTCGCCCGAAGACAAGCGCGACATCATCACGTACCTCAAGTACATCCAGGACACCCCCTCCCCCGGTGGTTTCGAACTCGGTTCGCTCGGCCCGGTGGCCGAAGGCCTGTTCATGTGGATCTTCGGTCTCGGCTCGATCGTCGCGCTGACCGTGTGGATCACGGCGAAATCGAACTGACGGAGTGACGGCAATGAACCAGCACGAAAAGGAGAACCATGGCACAGGACGATAACGACGGTAAGGAACTCGCCGTCGACCATTCGTCGGGCGCCGAGTTCTCGTCGAAGAATGCCGGCATCGCGGTGATCAGCGACGACGCCTTCACGAACCCCGGATTCCCCGCGCACCACAAGCGCGTGACCGACATCGACCCGGCCAGGGCCAAGCGCGCGGAGCGCACGGTCTACACGCTCTTCTACCTCTCGATCGCCGGAAGCATCTGGGCCATCGCCGCCTACATGCTCTTCCCCATCGAGTCGAACAACGTGGGCGACGTTCGACTGAACAACCTCTTCATCGGCCTCGGCATCACGCTGACCCTGCTCGCCATCGGCATCGGTGCGGTGCACTGGGGCAAGTCGCTCATGGTCGACAACGAGGGCATCGACATCCGTCACGAGACCCGGGGCTCCGAGGAGACCCGCGCACGTGCCGTCGAGATCTTCGACGTGGCCAACAAGGAATCCGGCTTCGGCCGGCGCACCCTCGTGCGCAACACCCTCATCGGCGCCCTGATCGCCTTCCCGCTTCCCGCCGTCGTGCTCTTCCGCGGACTCGCGCCGCAGGACAAGGACCCGGTCAAGCTGCTCGGCAACACCCTGTGGAAGAAGGGAACGCGTCTGACGCTCGACCCGAGCGGCGTCGCGATCAAGGCGGCCGACGTGACCCTCGGGAGTGCGTTCCACGTGATCCCCGACGGCCTGAACGACCTCGAGCACGGCAAGCTCGAGGAGAAGGCGAAGGCAGCAGTGCTGCTCATGCGCCTGCGTCCTGAGGACCTGAACCCGGCCCCCGGCCGTGCGAACTGGGCATACGACGGCATCGTCGCCTACTCGAAGATCTGCACGCACGTCGGCTGCCCTGTCGCCCTCTACGAACAGCAGACCCATCACCTGCTGTGCCCCTGCCACCAGTCGCAGTTCGACGTTGCCAACAACTGCGAGGTCATCTTCGGCCCCGCGAAGCGCCCGCTGCCGCAGTTGCCCATCGCCGTGGATGACGAGGGCTACCTAGTCGCGCAGAGCGACTTCCACGAACCCGTCGGCCCTAGCTTCTGGGAGCGTCATTGAGCACCGCAACGACAACGGAGCGTCCTTCCACCGAAGTGACGCCCGTCAAGAAGGGCGGCTTCACCGCCGCCGCGTCGAACTACCTGGACGAGCGCACCGCCATCTCGGTCGCCGTCAAGGAGCTCGGTCGCAAGATCTTCCCCGACCACTGGTCGTTCCTGCTGGGAGAGGTCGCCCTCTACAGCTTCATCGTCATCCTCCTCTCGGGCTCGTTCCTGACGTTCTTCTTCCAGGCGGCGATGACTCCGGTCATCTACGACGGCTCGTACGTGCCCCTCAAGGGCATCGAGATGTCGACGGCGCTGAACTCCACCCTGAACATCTCGTTCGACATCCGGGGCGGCCTGCTCATGCGGCAGGTGCACCACTGGGCGGCGCTGCTGTTCGTGGCCTCGATCGGCCTGCACATGCTGCGCATCTTCTTCACGGGTGCCTTCCGCAAGCCGCGCGAGCTCAACTGGGTGATCGGTTTCGTGCTGTTCATCCTCGCGATGGCCGAGGGATTCACCGGCTACTCGCTGCCCGATGACCTGCTGTCGGGCAACGGCCTGCGCATCATCGACGGAATGGTGAAGGGCATCCCCCTCATCGGCACGTGGACCTCGTTCCTGCTGTTCGGCGGGGAGTTCCCCGGCGACCAGATCGTCGGCCGCCTGTACACGTTGCACATCCTGTTGCTGCCGGCCATCATCGTCGCGCTGATCGCCCTGCACCTGCTCTTCATCGTGGTGCACAAGCACACGCAGTACGCCGGACCGGGTCGCACGAACAACAACGCGGTCGGCCAGCCGGTGCTGCCCATGTACGCGGCCAAGGCCGGTGGATTCTTCTTCATCGTCTTCGGCGTCATCATGCTGATCGCCTCGCTGTTCACGATCAACCCGATCTGGAACTACGGGCCCTACGACCCCTCCCCTGTGTCGGCCGGAACCCAGCCCGACTGGTACATCGGCTTCGCCGACGGTGCACTGCGCCTGATCCCGCCGGGCCTCGAGTTCGTCTGGCTCGACCGCACCTGGTCGTTCAACATCCTCATCCCGCTCGGCGCCCTGGGCCTGTTCATCGTCATCGTGATGCTCTACCCGTTCTTCGAGGCGTGGATCACGGGCGATCGGCGCGAGCACCACGTGCTCGACCGGCCACGGAATGCTCCGACACGTACCGCGATCGGCGCAGCCGGTGTCACGTTCTACGCCGGCCTGTGGGCCGCGGCGAGCTCGGACATCATCGCGACGCACTTCCGCCTGACCATGGAGGGCGTCATCCACGCCCTGCAGTTCACCGTGATCGTCGGACCCTTCATCGCCTACTTCGTCACCAAGCGCATCTGCCTGGCGCTGCAGAAGAAGGACCGCGAGGCGGTGCTGCACGGCTTCGAGACCGGCCGCATCGTGAAGCTCCCCGGTGGCGAGTACATCGAGGTGCATGAGCCGCTTGACGAGTACGAGCGCTGGCGCCTGGTGAGCTACGGCGACTACAAGCCGCTCATGATCCGCCCCAACGCCCAGGGTCGCATCACCGTGGGTCAGCGCATGCGCGCCTCGCTCTCGCGCTGGTTCTTCGAGGACCGCATCGCCCCCGTCACCACGACGGAGCTCGCTGCGGCACACGGGCACGCCCACCACGAGGTGGCGGCCGAGCCGGAGCGCGAGCAGATCAACGCGTAGGTGAGAGACGCGAGAGGGCGCCGGTGACGAGAGTCGCCGGCGCCCTCTTCTCGTCGTCGGAGAGGAGCAGGAGGTGACCCGACGTGCCCGGCGCTTCCGATGACCTCGCGCAATGGCTGCACTGTCCACAGTGCGGTGCCGACCTGACAGCCGTCGACGCGCTGCGCCTCGCCTGTCCCCGTGGCCACAGCTTCGATGTGAACAAGCGCGGCTACGTGAGCCTCGTTCCGCCCGGCGACCGCATGCAGGGTGACGACGCCCGGATGCTCGACGCGCGCGCCGCCTTCCTCGAGCCCGGACGGTTCGCCCCGATCCGGGATGCGCTCCTGAGCGCGCTGCCCGACACGGCGGTTCGGGTGCTCGACGCCGGCTGCGGAACCGGGTACTACCTCGAAGGTGCCCTGTCGCACCTCGGCCCCGCCGCTGCCGCTCTCGCCCTCGACCTCTCCCCCGAGGCCGTGCGCCGGACGGTGCGGCTCACGGGCGCCGCCGGCCTCGTGGCCGACACCTGGCGTCCCCTACCGGTGCGCACCGGCGTGGCAGACCTGGTGCTCGACGTGTTCGCGCCGCGCAACCTGCCGGAATTCGCCCGCGTGCTCGCGCCCGGCGGCATGCTGGCCGTGGTGATTCCGGCTGCCGATCACCTGCGCGAACTGCGGGAAGCCGGCCGCGCCATCGACGTCGCCGCAGGGAAGCTGGAGCGGCTTCGTGCCGATGCGCAGGCGCTGTTCAGCCTCGATGCCATCACCCCGGTCTCCTTCCGCATGGAGTTGGATGCCGCGGCTGCAGCCGCCCTCATCGGCATGGGCCCCTCAGCGCACCACCGCGACACCGCGGGTGAGGCAGTCGAC
>NZ_JBBELO010000001.1:0-504 GCF_037404875.1 Rathayibacter sp. YIM 133350 | reverse complement strand
GGGCTGCGGACTTATCCGGGTTGCGCCCGATGATCTCGACGGTGTTCCCGCCGGCGACTGCCCGACTGCCGATGGCGCGGGCCATGTTGCCCGAGCCGATGATGCTGATGCGTGCCATGAGATGCTCCTTCTTCGGTGTCTTCTGATTCACCGCGGGCGTTCATCTGGCGTCGAGTCGATCGTCAAGGTGAGGCACCCCTCCGGTTGCGGGATATAACCGGAGGGTTGCCTCACCTATTCCGCCCGCCGCGAAGTTTTTCGTCAGTGCTCGACCGAGCGACGAAGAATCGGAGGGCCCCCTCCGCTTCGGCGTAGAATCGCGGTGTGACGATCACCGCAACGAGTCGGACGCGTCGACCGCGTCGTCGGGACGCTCAGGAGCGCTACGACAGGATCCTGGCGACGGCGCAGCGCGAGTTCGCCGTGCGCGGTGTGGATGCCTCACTGGAAGGGATCGCTCGCGAGGCGGGCGTCGCGATCGGCACGCTGTATCGCCACTTCCCG